>NZ_RHJJ01000013.1:0-376628 GCF_004212225.1 Escherichia sp. E14V7 | reverse complement strand
TCCGATTATCTGCGCAGCGATGTTGGCAGCACCCTGAACCTTGATGGCGGTGAACTGGTTCTCGGACGCGACATTCATCAAACTTCGGAAATATCAGGGACAGTTACCGGTAGTGGTTTGCTGGATATCTATGGTTCGCTGGATATTGACGAGGAAAGCGATCTCAGCGGGCTGAGTGCGACAATTGATATCGAGCAGTATGCCGACGTGTATAGCTGGAATGCGGCTCTCGGCACCGGAAACATTGTGGTTGACGGGACGTTGTACATGGATGCACCAGCTGGTGAACTGAGTAATAATCTCAGCGGCAGTGGCAGCATTTGGGCGAAGAGTGCGCTTACCGTCAGCGGCGACAACGATGATTTTAGCGGCACCTGGACCATCGGTAAGGACAGCAGCCTCACTGTGATGAACGCCCCGGCGTTGGGCACAGGCAATGTTGTTGATGGCGGCACCCTGTATCTGGGCGGCACTGAAGACTGGACTCTGAACAGCGGTAACGTGATTAGCGATTACGCCATGTATGACGGCAACAATCTCGTAGACGCGAGCGCAGGTAAAGTGGTGAAACAGGATGCCAACACCATTACTATCGCCAATTCCAATACCTACAGCGGTGAAACTCGCGTTAGCGAAGGAACATTGTGGCTGACGGATACCGGAGTAATTGGCGCACCGGATGCGTCTGGTCAGGGGGCTGTAAATGTTGACTCTGGTGCCACCTTCGGCGGCAGCGGCGTCGTGAACGGCGATGTCTACAACGGTGGCAATATCGCCATGAGCCATGAAGGCGAAACGGACAACACGCTGACCATCAACGGTAACTACACTGGCGACAACGGTAATCTGTACCTCAATACGCAACTGGGCGATGACAGTTCACCAACCGATAAACTGGTCATCTCCGGTGATACTTCTGGTAACACGACGGTCTATGTTGCTAACGTCAATGGTAAAGGAGCACAGACGAAAAATGGTATCGAAGTGATCGACGTTGGCGGTCAGTCAGATGGAACATTTGAGCAGGGAAATCAGGTACAGATTGGATTGTACGAATATCGTCTCTATGAAGACGGTGGCGACTGGTATTTACGTTCGCAATCCACCGTTCCTCCGCAACCAGATGATGGCGGTGATGTTCCGCCAGTCCCCGATGATGATGATACCCCGGTAACGCCGCAGTATCGTCCTGATATTGGTGTTTACGTGGGTAACCAGTGGATGGTGCGTAACCTGCAAATGCAGACGTTGTATGATCGCGAAGGTAGCCAGTACCGCAACGAGGACGGTAGTGTCTGGATGCGTTTCAAAGCGGGGAATGCGCAGTCACAGGCGGCAGATGGTCATGTTGATATTGACAACAACTATTCACAATTCCAGTTGGGCGGGGACATTCTGGCGTGGGGTAACGGTGAGCAGAGTCTGAAAGTAGGGCTGATGGCCAGTTACATCAATGCTGATACGGACAGCGAAGGTAACCGTGGTGCAGATGGCAGCCAGTTCAGTGCAACAGGGAATGTCGATGGTTACAATCTCGGAGTATATGCGACCTGGTTTGCTGATGCGCAAAACCATCAAGGAGCTTATGTCGATAGCTGGTATCAGTATGGTTTCTACAACAACAGCGTACAGAATGGCGATGTGGGTACAGAAGGATATGACTCCACAGCACAAGCGGTATCGCTGGAAGGTGGCTACCGTTATGATATTGCGCTGGAAAATCAAAATATTATCAGTATTACGCCACAGGCACAGATCGTCTGGCAACGTTATGATGCCGACAGCGTCATCGACAACAACGGCACTCGTATTGACGATCAGGATAGTGATAACTGGAACACCCGTCTGGGGTTGCGTGTGGATGGCAAATTGCACAGGAACGCAACATCCATTATCCAGCCGTTTGCCGAAGTGAACTGGTTGTACACTAGCGGCGATGTTTCAGTTTCGTTCGATGGCGCGGAGGTGAAACAGGATATCCCGTCTAATCGAGCGCAGGCGAAAGTAGGGATTCAGGCGAACCTAGACAGCCAGTGGAGTATTACTGGCCAGGTCGTTGGTGAGACGGGAAGCCATAACTACAACGATCTTAATGGCGGTCTGAACCTGCGTTACAGTTGGTAAAATACAGAGGGCTTACCCGGAGTTGTTTCGCCGCCGGGTAAGTAAATGTATCAGGCTTATGTGAGTCGTAGAGCCTTATTTAAAGTCGGCTTATTTCGAGCATGGATGTCAAATAAGCTGACTTTCCTCACCTTCCGCAGAGCGAAAGCTAATGCTTACTAACGTGCCACCGCCGGAAGGTTGCGAAAAAGTCAGCGTCCCACCCAATCTTTCCGCGCGCTCACGCATGATATTCAGACCATAATGGCCTTCGGGTTCCTCCGGTTCACCGATGCCAATACCGTTGTCGCGAATATAAACTGTGTGATTGCCATCCGGCGCGGTGACGCAGCTAACGGCAATTTCGCTGGCGTTGGCGTGCTTCATGGCGTTCAGCACCGCTTCGCGAATAATTTGCAACAAATGCACCTGCATCTGCGCATCCAGCGCCAGGGTTGGCAGACGGCAGTCGAGCGTCAGTTTGGCGCTGGTTTGGTTTTGTAATGTATCCAGCATTTCACGCAGCGCAGAGGGAAGATCCGCCTGCTGTAGCGTCAGGCGGAAAGTAGTCAACAGCTCGCGTAATTGCCGATAAGCATCATTCAGCGCCTGGGAGAAATCGGCCATGATACTTTGTGCAGTGGCGTTATCTTCGGGTATCGAACGCTTCAGTAACGTCAACTGGATACGTAAGTAAGAAAGCACCTGGGCCAGCGAGTCGTGTAGTTCGCGGGCGATGGTCGCACGTTCTTCCATCAACAGTAACTGCTGAAAATGCTTCTGCGCCTGATTAAAGTACAAACCGCGTCCCAGCATCGACGAAACGCTGTTAAGTAGTGGTTCTGATGATGACACGTGGCTATTTTGCCAGTGCAACTCGCCGTAAACCGTCTCTTGCATGGTGACCGGTAAAATCTGCATTGGCAGCTCAGGATTTGGCTTCCCTTCGCTAATCCGCCAGTTATCCCCAACGTTCAGCTCCAGATATTCAGCCGCTTCATTGTCGCGAACAATCTGCAAAATATGGCGGAAACAATGCACATCAATCTGGCTGGTGTTCAGTGCCTGCGAACACTGATACAACACCTCCAGGCGACGCTTGGCCTCGTGGAGATCGCGAGTTTTTTCTTCTACTGACGCTTCCAGCGAGCGGTACAACTTATGCAGCTCGCTCGACATCTGGTTAAAGGTTTTTGCAAGCAGGCCCAGTTCATTGGGTAGGCTGGTATCCAGCGGCGGCGAGTCGAACTGCCCGTGTTCAATACGCTGACTGGCGGTAACCAGTTGATTCAGCGGGGCTACCACCTGATGGCGTATGCGGCGCAAAGTAAAAAAGACCAGCGTGAAAATGCCAATACCGCCAGCCAGCGAAATCGCCACCACCAGCAGCATTTTTCGTTCGGCGTAGTGCTGTAGAGCCAGCACGAACAGGTCTATCTGATTGACATAATTATTAATATTGGCCTGATACCACGGCAAATCACCCTTGATGAGCCGATTATTCATCTCCAGCCAGTTGGCATTCAGATGCGCATAACGGGCTTTTACTGCCTCTGGCACATACCAGACGTTGAGATTGGTTAATACCGGTGAATGCAGTGCCTGCTGGAACAGTTGGCGGTGTGCGTTAAGCTGTGGACTTCCGCTTTGCAGATCGTAACCCAGACGATAACTCTGCATACGCAGCGATCCGGCAATATTGATAGCCTCAGCGTCGCGCAAACTGCTCGCCAGAGTTAGCAGAGCGATACCCGTGGAAAGAATCGACAGCAGCACAATGTAAAAAAAGGCCCGGGCCAGACTGGCCGAGACGGGGCGTTTGACAATCACACGCGTCTTCTCCACATAAAATAATGAATGTTACAGCTCGCTGAAACGCAATTTGATAAGCGATGAGATTATTTGATCTGCCACAGTTTATAGCGAAATAGTTACTTGTTCTGGGCACATGAACATTGCCGATCCCCGTCTAAGTCGGGTAATAACAACACTCATATAAAGAATAAGGTTTTTACAACCAAAAAAGAAGGTCGTTATGAATCGTTTTATTATGGCCAACAGTCAGCAATGTCTGGGGTGCCATGCTTGTGAAGTGGCCTGTGTGATGGCTCACAATGATGAGCAACACGTGTTGAGTCAGCACCATTTTCACCCCCGAATTACGGTTATTAAACATCAGCAGCAACGTAGCGCAGTGACTTGTCACCATTGTGAAGATGCGCCCTGCGCCCGTAGCTGCCCTAATGGCGCGATCAGCCACGTTGATGACAGCATTCAGGTCAATCAGCAAAAGTGTATTGGCTGTAAATCCTGCGTGGTGGCCTGTCCATTTGGTACGATGCAAATCGTCCTGACGCCCGTCGCGGAAGGCAAAGTTAAAGCCACCGCGCATAAATGCGACCTGTGTGCAGGGCGCGAAAACGGCCCTGCCTGTGTCGAGAATTGCCCGGCGGACGCGCTGCAACTGGTCACTGACGCTGCACTCTCCGGCATGGCGAAATCCCGCCGCCTGCGCACCGCGCGCCAGGAACATCAACCGTGGCATGCCAGTACCGCGGCACAAGAAATGCCGGTAATGAGTAAAGTCGAGCAAATGCAGGCAACGCCCGCGCGTGGCGAGCCGGATAAACTGGCGATTGAAGCGCGCAAAACTGGTTTTGATGAAATTTATCTGCCGTTTCGTGCCGACCAGGCTCAACGGGAAGCCTCGCGCTGCCTGAAGTGCGGCGAGCATAGCGTCTGTGAATGGACCTGCCCGTTGCATAACCACATTCCACAATGGATTGAACTGGTGAAATCTGGAAACATCGACGCCGCCGTTGAGCTTTCTCACCAGACCAACACCCTGCCGGAAATTACCGGACGCGTCTGCCCGCAAGACCGTCTGTGCGAAGGTGCCTGTACTATTCGCGATGAGCACGGTGCGGTGACTATCGGCAATATTGAACGCTACATTTCGGATCAGGCGCTGGCGAAAGGCTGGCGTCCTGACTTAAGTCATGTCACCAAAGTGGACAAGCGGGTGGCGATTATCGGTGCGGGTCCGGCAGGACTGGCCTGTGCGGATGTTCTGACCCGCAATGGCGTGGCGGTGACGGTGTACGATCGCCATCCCGAAATCGGTGGCTTGCTCACTTTCGGCATTCCTTCTTTCAAACTGGATAAATCCCTGCTGGCACGCCGTCGGGAAATCTTCAGCGCGATGGGGATTCACTTCGAACTCAATTGTGAAGTGGGTAAAGATGTCTCTTTGGATTCGCTTTTGGAACAATACGACGCGGTCTTTGTTGGCGTAGGCACTTACCGTTCCATGAAAGCGGGTTTACCCAATGAAGATGCGCCGGGCGTTTATGATGCGCTGCCGTTCCTCATCGCCAACACTAAACAGGTGATGGGACTTGAAGAGCTACCGGAAGAGCCATTTATTAATACCGCAGGGATGAATGTGGTAGTACTGGGCGGTGGGGATACCGCGATGGATTGTGTACGTACTGCGCTGCGCCACGGCGCGAGCAACGTCACCTGTGCCTACCGTCGTGATGAAGCCAACATGCCAGGTTCGAAAAAAGAGGTGAAGAACGCCCGCGAAGAGGGGGCGAACTTTGAGTTTAATGTTCAGCCAGTGGCGATTGAGCTGAATGAACAAGGTCATGTCTGCGGGATTCGTTTCCTGCGCACGCGTCTTGGCGAAGCGGATGCACAAGGGCGTCGGCGACCTGTACCGATTGAGGGCAGTGAATTTGTGATGCCAGCCGACGCGGTGATCATGGCGTTTGGCTTCAACCCGCACGGGATGCCGTGGCTGGAGTCGCACGGTGTAACGGTGGATAAATGGGGACGCATCGTGGCGGACGTTGAAAGCCAGTACCGTTACCAGACCACCAATCCGAAAATCTTCGCCGGTGGCGATGCCGTGCGTGGTGCGGATCTGGTGGTTACCGCAATGGCAGAAGGACGTCATGCGGCACAGGGGATCATTGACTGGCTGGGCGTAAAATCAGTCAAATCTCACTGATAGCCTGCGCAGACAAACCCGACTTCACAGCGTAAGATAATTGTTCATTTCGCGCTGTGGAGTCGGTATGACGCAACAAATCACCCTCGTTAAAGACAAAATTCTCTCCGATAACTATTTCACCCTGCACAACATTACCTACGATCTTACCCGCAAAGATGGCGAAGTTATCCGCCATAAACGTGAAGTGTACGATCGCGGTAATGGTGCGACGATCCTCCTGTACAACGCGAAGAAAAAGACCGTGGTTCTGATTCGTCAGTTCCGCGTCGCTACCTGGGTTAATGGCAATGAAAGCGGGCAGCTGATTGAAACCTGCGCCGGGCTGCTGGATAACGACGAACCGGAAGTGTGCATTCGCAAAGAGGCGATTGAAGAGACGGGTTATGAAGTGGGCGAAGTGCGCAAATTATTTGAACTGTATATGTCGCCAGGCGGTGTGACTGAGCTAATCCACTTTTTTATCGCCGAATACAGTGACAATCAGCGCGCTAACGCCGGTGGCGGTGTCGAAGATGAAGATATTGAAGTGCTCGAGCTGCCGTTCAGCCAGGCGCTGGAGATGATCAAAACCGGTGAGATACGAGACGGTAAGACGGTGTTATTGCTTAACTATTTGCAAACGTCACATTTAATGGACTGAAAAATAACAATAATATTTCGTAGTTTATTATTGGCTCAATCCGATAAATCCGATTGAGCCGCGCTACCTGCGCAACGAAGATACGACTTGTGCTGTTTGTTTGAACTTCTGGGGTCGTACCGTCCATGCGCTATCGCATTTTCCTTCTCTTTTTTTTCGCTTTGTTGCCGACGTCTTTGGCGTGGGCGGCACCAGCGCAACGGGCGTTTTCCGACTGGCAGGTCACCTGTAATAACCAAAACTTCTGCGTGGCGCGCAATACTGGCGATCATAATGGACTGGTGATGACCCTGAGCCGCAGCGCCGGGGCGCATACCGACGCCGTTTTACGTATTGAGCGCGGCGGGTTGAAATCACCGGATGTGTCGGAAGGGGAAATAGCGCCACGGCTGCTGTTAGATGGTGAGCCGTTGGCGTTAAGTGGTGACAAGTGGCGGATTTCATCATGGTTATTAGTAACCGATGATACGGCAACCATCACCGCGTTTTTGCAGATGATTCAGGAAGGCAAGGCAATCACCTTACGCGATGGCGATCAGACCATTTCTTTGAATGGCTTAAAAGCGGCGTTGTTGTTTATTGATGCCCAGCAAAAGCGCGTTGGCAGTGAAACCGCGTGGATAAAGAAAGGGGACGAGCCGCCGCTCAGCGTACCGCCCGCGCCTGCGTTGAAAGAGGTCGCGGTGGTTAACCCAACGCCGACGCCACTCTCACTCGAAGAACGTAACGATTTGCTGGATTACGGTAACTGGCGGATGAATGGTCTGCGCTGCTCGCTTGATCCATTGCGGCGTGAGGTGAGCGTTACAGCACTGACCGATGATAAAGCGCTGATGATGATTAGCTGTGAGGCAGGGGCCTATAACACCATTGATTTGGCATGGATTGTGTCGCGTAAAAAGCCGCTTGCCTCGCGCCCGGTACGGTTACGTTTGCCGTTCAACAACGGTCAGGAGACGAATGAACTGGAACTGATGAACGCAGCATTCGATGAAAAAACGCGTGAACTGGTGACCTTAGCGAAAGGTCGCGGATTAAGCGATTGTGGCATTCAGGCGCGCTGGCGTTTTGACGGCCAGCGTTTTCGACTGGTGCGCTACGCCGCAGAACCGACCTGCGATAACTGGCATGGGCCAGACGCCTGGCCCACGTTGTGGATCACCCGTTAAACATCATGGCGTGGACATGTAGGCCAGATAAGACGCGTCAGCGTCGCATCCGGCAATCAGCATCAGGCACCTTTCACTCCCAGCACCTTATGGGCTTTTGCCACAATATTCTCGGCGGTAAAGCCAAAGAACGGGAACAGCTTATCCGCCGGAGCAGACTCCCCGTAACCCGTCATCCCGACAATCGCCCCTTTCAAACCAACATATTTGTACCAGTAATCGGCTATACCCGCTTCTACCGCCACGCGGGCCGCAACGTTAGAAGGCAACACCGACTCGCGATATTCCTCATCCTGGGCGTCGAAAATATCGGTTGAGGGCAGGGAAACCACGCGAACATTGCGACCTTCTCCCGCCAGTTTCTCTGCCGCTTGCAGGGTAATTTCCATCTCTGATCCTGTGGCAATCAAAATGATATCTGGCTTGCCGCCGCTGTCTTTCAACACATAACCACCACGAGCAATCTCTTTAACCTGATCCGGTGTACGCTCAACCTGAGCCAGATTCTGCCTTGAGAGGATCAGCGCCGTCGGCCCGTTGTGGCGCTCAACCGCCAGCTTCCAGCCCACCGCTGCTTCCACCTGATCGCACGGTCGCCAGGTGCTGAAATTCGGCGTTAAGCGCAGACTGGCCAGCTGCTCCACCGCCTGGTGCGTCGGACCATCTTCGCCCAGGCCAATCGAGTCGTGGGTGTAAACCATAATCTGCCGCGCTTTCATCAGTGCAGCCATCCGCGCGGCATTACGGGCGTATTCAACAAACATCAGAAACGTTGCGGTATACGGCACAAAGCCACCGTGGTGTGCAATGCCGTTGGCAATAGCAGTCATACCAAATTCGCGTACCCCGTAGTGAATATAATTCCCTGCGGGATCTTCCTTCAGCGACACAGACCCTTTCCAGATGGTGAGGTTACTTGGGGCCAGATCCGCCGAACCACCGAGCAGCTCCGGTAGCATAGGGCCGTAGGCGTTAAGCGTATTTTGCGACGCTTTACGGGTAGCGATTTTTGCCGGATTCGCCTGCAACTCATTGATATATTTCTGAGTCGTTTTCTCCCAGTCCTTTGGCAGACCACCGCTCATTCGGCGAGTAAACTCTTCAGCCAGTTGTGGATGGGCCTTTTTATAAGCGGCAAACTTCTCATTCCAGCTCTGCTGGGCTTTTTCACCTTTTTCGCGGGCATCCCAGGCGTGATAAATCTCTTTGGGGATCTCAAAGGGTGGATGATGCCAGCCCAGTTTTTGCCGTGCCAGCGCGACTTCTTCTTCGCCCAGCGGAGCGCCATGCGCCTCTTCCTTACCCGCTTTATTAGGCGAACCAAAGCCAATCACCGTACGGCAGATAATCAACGACGGCTTATCTTTCACGCTTTGTGCTTTAAGGATCGCTTCCTTAACCGCCTGCGGATCGTGGCCGTCGATCTCGTGGACAACATGCCAGTGGTAGGCTTCAAACCGTTTTGCCGTATCGTCAGTAAACCAGCCTTCGGTTTCACCATCAATCGAAATACCGTTGTGATCGTAAAAGCCGATCAGCTTGCCGAGTCCCAGCGTTCCTGCCAGCGAACAGACTTCATGAGAGATGCCTTCCATCAGACAGCCGTCGCCCATAAACACGTAGGTGAAGTGATCGACAATCTCATGATCCGGTTGGTTAAACTGCGCTGCCAGCGTGCGCTCCGCTATCGCCAGTCCAACCGCGTTCGCCAAACCTTGTCCAAGTGGTCCGGTGGTGGTTTCAACACCTGGCGTATAGCCAATCTCCGGATGACCTGGGGTTTTCGAATGCAACTGACGGAAGTTCTTCAGCTCTTCCAGCGGCAGGTCATAACCAGTCAGATGTAGCAAACTGTAGAGCAACATCGAGGCGTGACCGTTGGAAAGAATAAAGCGGTCGCGGTCATACCAGGTCGGATCGGTGGGGTTATGTTTAAGAAAGTCGTTCCACAGCACTTCGGCAATATCGGCCATGCCCATCGGCGCGCCGGGATGACCAGAATTGGCTTTTTGCACCGCATCCATACTGAGCGCGCGAATCGCATTGGCAAGGTCTTTTCGGGACATAAAACACTCCGTGGCTGGTTTTAGAATTTGGCGGCAAGAAGATCTTCCAGTTTGCGTTGATCAACGGCGAACAGGCGGATGCCTTCAGACAGTTTTTCTACCGCCATCGGATCCTGATTATGCTCCCAACGAAATTCCGCTTCGCTCATCGGGGAGGGGCGAGGGAAGGATTGCGATGCCGGGATCAGTTTGCGAACCACTGGCGAAACTTTCTCCTGCAACTCCTTCAGCAAATTCGGCGCGATGGTCAGACGGTCACATCCGGTTAACGCGAGGATTTGTTCGGTACGACGGAAGCTGGCACCCATCACAATGGTTTCGTAGTGATGCTGCTTATAGTAGTCGTAGATGTTGCGCACAGATTTGACACCCGGATCTTCCTCTACCACATACGGATCCATCGGTTTGCGCGCCTGATACCAGTCATAAATACGACCTACAAACGGTGAAATCAGAAAAACGCCCGCTTCTGCACAGGCCCGTGCCTGAGCAAAGGAAAACAGCAGCGTCAGGTTGCAGTTAATGCCTTCTTTTTCCAGTTCTTCTGCTGCGCGAATTCCTTCCCAGGTTGAGGCTAGTTTTATCAGAATTCGTGATTTATCAACGCCTTGTTGTTGGTACAAGTCCACCAGGTGGCGCGCTTTTTCGATACTCTTTTCTTTGTCAAAAGAGAGGCGTGCGTCAACTTCTGTCGACACGCGACCGGGTACGATTTTGAGAATTTCTGTACCGAAATTGACTGCCAGTTTGTCGCAGGCCGCGACGACTTGTTGTTCCTGGGTCTTGCCATTTTTTTTACCCCAGGCAATAGCATCGTCTATTAAATGTTCATATTGTGATAAACCGGCAGCCTTGAGTAACAGCGAAGGATTGGTGGTGGCATCCTGGGGGTGGTAGTGGCGAATGGACTCAATATCACCGCTGTCTGCCACGACAGTGGTGAACTGTTTGATGCCGTCTAACTCGTTCATGGAAATACTCCTTGAAAAGTAAAGTGTTAGATGAGTGCGTTAATTCACACTTCTGAGAAATTTCGCTAAACGCATCAAAAAAGCATAGCAGACAGGCATGGTATTGCTGGATGAAGCAGGTAACATCGGTGTTATGGGATTATTACCAAAACATTATTTGATGGGGGAGAGTTTGGGCTTGCTCAGAGTCTCGACGCTCCGGCAAGGTAATAATGTGCGCCACGTTGTGGGCTGAGGCAGTTGCCCACACCTATTTTTGTGAACGTTACGTGAAAGGAACAACCAAATGGATGAGCAATTAAAACAAAGTGCACTTGATTTCCATGAATTTCCTGTACCAGGAAAAATCCAGGTTTCTCCGACCAAACCTCTGGCAACGCAGCGCGATCTGGCGCTGGCCTATTCACCGGGTGTCGCCGCGCCTTGTCTTGAAATCGAAAAAGATCCGTTAAACGCCTACAAATATACCGCGCGCGGTAACCTGGTGGCAGTTATCTCTAACGGTACTGCCGTGCTGGGGTTGGGTAATATTGGCGCGCTGGCAGGCAAACCGGTGATGGAAGGTAAGGGGGTTCTGTTTAAGAAATTCGCCGGGATAGATGTGTTTGACATCGAAGTTGATGAACTCGACCCGGACAAATTTATCGAAGTGGTCGCCGCACTTGAACCGACCTTCGGCGGTATCAACCTCGAAGATATTAAAGCGCCAGAATGTTTCTATATTGAACAGAAACTGCGCCAGCGGATGAACATTCCGGTATTCCATGACGACCAACACGGGACGGCAATCATCAGCACCGCCGCCATTCTCAACGGCTTACGCGTAGTAGAGAAAAATATCTCCGACGTACGGATGGTAGTTTCTGGTGCGGGCGCAGCGGCAATTGCCTGTATGAACCTGCTGGTGGCGCTGGGTCTGCAAAAACATAACATCGTGGTGTGCGATTCAAAAGGTGTTATTTATCAGGGTCGTGAGCCGAACATGGCGGAAACCAAAGCGGCTTACGCGGTGGTGGATGACGGCAAACGTACCCTCGACGATGTGATTGAAGGCGCGGATATTTTCCTTGGTTGTTCCGGCCCGAAAGTGCTGACTCAGGAAATGGTGAAGAAAATGGCCCGCGCGCCGATGATCCTGGCGTTGGCGAACCCGGAACCGGAAATTCTGCCGCCGCTGGCGAAAGAAGTGCGTCCGGATGCCATCATCTGTACCGGTCGTTCCGACTATCCGAACCAGGTTAACAACGTGCTTTGCTTCCCGTTCATCTTCCGAGGCGCGCTGGATGTTGGCGCAACGGCTATCAATGAAGAGATGAAACTGGCGGCAGTCCGCGCAATTGCGGAACTGGCCCATGCCGAACAGAGTGAAGTGGTGGCTTCTGCGTATGGCGATCAGGATCTGAGCTTTGGCCCTGAATACATCATTCCAAAACCGTTTGATCCGCGCCTGATCGTTAAGATCGCCCCTGCGGTTGCCAAAGCGGCAATGGAGTCCGGCGTGGCGACGCGCCCGATTGCCGATTTTGACGTCTACATCGACAAGCTGACTGAGTTCGTTTACAAAACCAACCTGTTTATGAAGCCGATATTCTCCCAGGCTCGCAAAGCGCCGAAGCGCGTTGTTCTGCCGGAAGGGGAAGAGGCGCGCGTTCTGCATGCGACGCAGGAACTGGTAACCCTGGGACTGGCAAAACCGATCCTTATTGGCCGTCCGAACGTGATCGAAATGCGTATTCAGAAACTGGGCTTGCAGATCAAAGCGGGCGTTGATTTTGAGATCGTCAATAACGAATCCGATCCACGCTTTAAAGAGTACTGGAGCGAATACTTCCAGATCATGAAACGTCGTGGTGTCACTCAGGAACAGGCACAACGTGCGCTGATCAGTAACCCGACGGTGATCGGTGCGATCATGGTTCAGCGTGGTGAAGCCGATGCGATGATCTGCGGAACGGTGGGCGATTATCACGAACACTTTAGCGTAGTGAAAAATGTCTTTGGTTATCGCGATGGCGTTCACACCGCAGGCGCAATGAACGCGCTGTTGCTGCCAAGTGGTAATACCTTTATTGCTGATACCTATGTTAATGATGACCCAGACGCAGAAGAGCTGGCGGAGATCACGCTGATGGCGGCAGAAACTGTCCGTCGTTTCGGTATTGAGCCGCGCGTTGCCTTACTGTCGCACTCTAACTTCGGTTCTTCTGACTGCCCGTCGTCGAGCAAAATGCGTAAAGCGCTGGAGCTGGTCAGGGAACGTGCGCCTGAGCTGATGATTGATGGCGAAATGCACGGTGATGCGGCGCTGGTAGAAGCGATTCGCAACGACCGTATGCCGGACAGTACCCTGAAAGGTTCCGCTAATATTCTGGTGATGCCGAACATGGAAGCTGCTCGTATTAGTTACAACTTACTGCGCGTTTCCAGCTCGGAAGGTGTCACCGTCGGCCCGGTACTGATGGGCGTGGCGAAACCGGTTCACGTGTTAACGCCGATCGCGTCAGTACGTCGTATCGTCAACATGGTGGCGCTCGCCGTGGTTGAAGCGCAAACCCAACCGCTGTAATTCTTCCTTAACTATCACGCTTACCCTGAGTAATTCGGGGTAAGCGATTTTTATATTATCAATACGTCTTACTACTTTTACTAATAGCAAATAAATTACCCGACATAAAAATAAAGTAATATCTTTATATTTATTCATGCTCTGCATATGAAAGTTTATCTATCACGGTAAATATCTCTCCATTCTTAGTGATCTACCTCACCTTTTAAACGCGTTTGCCGAATTTTGTTATTTACTCTGACGAAAAATTGTCACGATACACGCACGTTTTTTACAGGCGGCGACTCATGGACAAAGAACGCATCATTCAGGAATTTGTACCCGGGAAACAGGTCACGCTGGCGCATCTGATTGCGCATCCGGGTGAAGAACTGGCGAAGAAAATCGGCGTTCCGGATGCTGGCGCAATTGGCATTATGACGCTAACTCCCGGAGAAACAGCGATGATTGCCGGTGATTTAGCATTAAAAGCTGCCGATGTACACATCGGTTTTCTCGACCGCTTCAGCGGCGCATTGGTGATTTATGGCTCGGTGGGCGCAGTCGAAGAAGCGTTATCACAAACCGTCAGCGGTTTAGGGCGTTTATTAAATTATACGCTGTGTGAAATGACCAAAAGTTAATACGAGGCATTCATGAAGCGAATTGCGTTTGTGGGTAGCGTCGGGGCAGGAAAAACAACGTTATTTAATGCGTTGCAGGGAGATTATACCCTCGCCAGAAAAACACAGGCCGTGGAATTTAATGATAATGGCGATATTGATACTCCGGGTGAATATTTTAGCCATCCCCGTTGGTATCACGCCTTAATAACCACGCTACAGGATGTGGACATGCTGATATATGTCCACGGCGCAAATGATCCAGAAAGCCGATTACCTGCCGGGCTGCTGGATATTGGCGCCAGTAAACGGCAAATCGCCGTCATCAGTAAAACGGACATGCCGGATGCTGACGTCACCGCAACGCGACAGTTATTGCTTGAGACTGGCTTTGAAGAGCCAATTTTCGCGCTAAACAACCATGACCCGCAAAGCGTGCAGCAACTGGTGGATTATCTGGCATCTCTCACCGAACAGGAGGAAGCAGGTGAAAAAACTCATCACAGCGAATGATATTCGTGAAGCACACGCGCGCGGCGAACAGGCAATGTCCGTGGTTCTGCGCGCCAGCATTATTACCCCTGAAGCGCGCGAAGTGGCGGATCTACTGGGTTTTACCATCACCGAGTGCGATGAATCGACGCCTGTAACGGCATCCGTTCCCGCCAGTGCGTCAGCCGATAAAACCGAAAGCCAGCGCATCCGCGAAACCATCATTGCCCAGCTGCCGGAAGGCCAGTTTACCGAAAGCCTGGTCGCGCAGCTGATGGAAAAAGTGATGAAGGAAAAGCAGTCGCTGGAGCAGGGGGCAATGCAGCCGAGCTTCAAATCGGTGACCGGCAAAGGCGGCATCAAAGTGATTGATGGCAGCAGCGTCAAGTTTGGTCGTTTCGATGGCGCTGAACCGCACTGCGTGGGCTTAACTGATCTTGTGACCGGAGACGACGGCAGCAGTATGGCCGCTGGTTTCATGCAGTGGGACAACGCCTTCTTCCCGTGGACCCTGAACTACGACGAAATCGACATGGTACTGGAAGGGGAACTGCATGTTCGCCACGAAGGCGAAACCATGATCGCCAAAGCGGGCGACGTGATGTTTATCCCGAAAGGATCCAGCATCGAATTTGGTACGACATCCAGCGTGAAATTCCTGTATGTCGCCTGGCCGGCTAACTGGCAATCCCTATGAAAGATTTCATCACCGAAGCATGGCTAAGAGCGAACCATACGCTCAGCGAAGGCGCAGAGAGCCATCTCCCTGCGGACAGTCGCCTGACGCCCTCTGCCCGGGAGTTGCTGGAAAGCCGCCATCTGCGCATCAAGTTTATTGACGAGCAGGGCAGCCTGTTTGTTGACGATGAACAGCAGCAGCCGCAGCCCGTTCACGGGCTGACCAGTAGCGATGAACATCCGCAGGCGTGCTGCGAACTGTGCCGCCAGCCGGTGGCAAAAAAGCCGGATACGCTGACTCACCTGTCGGCGGAAAAAATGGTCGCCAAAAGCGATCCGCGTCTGGGTTTTCGCGCGGTTCTCGACAGCACCATTGCGCTGGCAGTGTGGCTGCAAATTGAACTGTCGGAACCGTGGCAGCCGTGGCTGGCGGATATCCGTTCGCGTCTTGGCAACATTATGCGTGCCGATACGCTGGGGGAACCGCTGGGCGATCAAGCGATTGTCGGGCTTTCTGACGAAGATCTGCATCGGCTTTCTCACCAGCCGCTGCGCTATCTCGACCACGATCATCTGGTGCCGGAAGCCAGCCACGGGCGTGATGCGGCGTTGCTCAATCTGCTGCGCACCAAAGTGCGGGAAACCGAAACTGTAGCGGCGCAGGTCTTTATCACCCGCAGTTTTGAAGTATTACGCCCGGACATCTTGCAGGCGCTGAACCGCCTTTCGAGCACGGTTTACGTGATGATGATCCTGAGCGTAACGAAGCAGCCGCTAACGGTGAAGCAGATCCAACAACGACTGGGGGAGACGCAATGATTATTGAACGTTGTCGTGAACTGGCGTTGCGAGCGCCCGCCAGAGTGGTTTTTCCAGATGCTTTAGACCAACGTGTACTGAAAGCTGCGCAATATTTACATCAACAAGGTCTGGCAACGCCCATTCTGGTCGCCAATCCGTTTGAACTTCGCCAGTTTGCGCTCAGTCACGGCGTGGCGATGGACGGGCTACAGGTGATTGATCCGCATGGCAACCTCGCAATGCGGGAAGAATTTGCTCATCGCTGGCTGGCCCGCGCGGGCGAAAAAACGCCGCCGGATGCGCTGGAAAAACTCACCGAACCGCTGATGTTCGCCGCCGCAATGGTCAGCGCCGGTAAAGCGGATGTCTGCATTGCGGGCAACCTCTCTTCCACGGCGAATGTGCTGCGTGCCGGATTACGCATTATTGGCTTGCAGTCTGGCTGTAAAACGCTCTCTTCCATTTTCCTGATGCTGCCACAGTACAGCGGCCCGGCGTTGGGCTTTGCCGATTGCAGCGTGGTGCCACAGCCGACGGCGGCACAGCTGGCGGATATCGCGCTTGCCAGCGCCGAAACCTGGCAGGCCATCACCGGAGAAGAGCCGCGCGTGGCGATGCTGTCGTTTTCCAGCAACGGTAGCGCCCGTCACCCCTGCGTTGCCAATGTGCAACAGGCGACAGACATCGTCCGTGAACGCGCACCGCAGCTGGTGGTGGATGGAGAATTACAGTTTGACGCCGCCTTTGTGCCGGATGTCGCGGCGCAAAAAGCGCCTGCCAGCCCGCTACAGGGCCAAGCTAATGTGATGGTTTTTCCGTCCCTGGAAGCCGGAAATATTGGCTACAAAATCGCACAACGGCTTGGCGGATATCGTGCCGTCGGGCCATTGATACAAGGACTTGCCGCGCCGATGCACGATCTCTCTCGTGGTTGTAGCGTGCAGGAAATTATCGAACTGGCGCTGGTGGCAGCCGTACCGCGTCAGACAGAAGTGAATCGCGAAAGCAGTTTACAAACACTGGTTGAATGAACGGTCCCGTTCTGGACCCTGATAAAGAGGAAAACACAATGGAAGCATTAGGAATGATCGAAACCCGGGGCCTGGTTGCACTGATTGAGGCTTCTGACGCGATGGTGAAAGCTGCGCGCGTCAAACTGGTCGGCGTGAAGCAGATTGGCGGCGGCCTGTGTACTGCCATGGTTCGCGGTGATGTTGCAGCCTGTAAAGCCGCGACCGATGCCGGTGCCGCAGCGGCACAGCGTATCGGCGAGCTGGTATCCGTACACGTTATCCCGCGTCCGCACGGCGACCTGGAAGAAGTCTTCCCGATCGGCCTGAAAGGCGATAGCAGCAACCTGTAATCATCCTGTGTGACGTCGATTCGGGCGTCACGCTCTCTCCTTTTTCATTTTACCTTCCGCGGAGGGTAGGGGGAGCTTTTACCTGAAATACGCCACGGAGGCGGGTATGAAACTGGCAGTCGTCACTGGACAAATTGTTTGTACCGTACGCCATCACGGACTGGCGCATGACAAATTGCTGATGGTGGAAATGATTGATCCACAAGGTAATCCTGACGGGCAATGTGCTGTCGCCATCGACAATATTGGCGCGGGAACCGGGGAGTGGGTGTTGCTGGTGAGTGGCAGTTCCGCCCGCCTGGCGCATAAAAGCGAAACGTCACCGGTCGATCTGTGCGTGATTGGCATCGTCGATGAGGTGGTGTCTGGCGGTCAGGTTATTTTCCACAAATAAGGCAGAACATCATGAATCAACAGGATATTGAACAGGTGGTGAAAGCGGTACTGCTGAAAATGCAAAGCAGTGACACGCCGCCCGCCGCCGTTCATGAGATGGGCGTTTTCGCTTCCCTGGATGACGCCGTTGCGGCAGCCAAAATTGCCCAGCAAGGGTTAAAGAGCGTGGCAATGCGCCAGTTGGCGATAACAGCCATTCGTGAAGCAGGCGAAAAACACGCCAGAGATTTAGCGGAACTTGCCGTCAGTGAAACCGGCATGGGTCGCGTCGAAGATAAATTTGCCAAAAACGTCGCCCAGGCGCGCGGCACACCAGGCGTTGAGTGTCTCTCTCCGCAGGTGCTGACGGGCGACAACGGCCTGACCTTAATTGAAAACGCGCCCTGGGGCGTGGTGGCTTCGGTGACGCCTTCCACTAACCCGGCGGCAACCGTAATTAATAACGCCATCAGCCTGATTGCCGCGGGCAACAGCGTCATTTTTGCCCCGCATCCGGCGGCGAAAAAAGTCTCCCAGCGGGCGATTACGCTGCTCAACCAGGCGATTGTTGCCGCAGGCGGGCCGGAAAACTTACTGGTTACCGTGGCAAACCCGGATATCGAAACCGCGCAACGCTTGTTCAAGTTTCCGGGTATCGGCTTGCTGGTGGTGACCGGCGGCGAAGCGGTAGTGGAAGCGGCGCGCAAACACACCAATAAACGCCTGATTGCCGCAGGTGCCGGTAACCCGCCAGTGGTGGTGGATGAAACCGCCGACCTCGCCCGTGCCGCTCAGTCCATCGTCAAAGGCGCTTCTTTCGATAACAACATCATCTGTGCCGATGAAAAGGTGCTGATTGTTGTTGATAGCGTAGCCGATGAACTGATGCGTCTGATGGAAGGCCAGCACGCGGTGAAACTGACCGCAGAGCAGGCGCAGCAGCTGCAACCGGTGTTGCTGAAAAATATCGACGAGCGCGGAAAAGGTACTGTCAGCCGTGACTGGGTAGGTCGCGATGCGGCGAAAATCGCGGCGGCAATCGGCCTTAAAGTTCCGGAACAAACGCGATTGCTGTTTGTAGAAACCACCGCAGAACATCCGTTTGCGGTGACCGAACTGATGATGCCGGTGCTGCCCGTCGTGCGCGTGGCCAACGTGGCGGATGCCATTGCGCTGGCGGTGAAACTGGAAGGCGGTTGCCACCACACGGCGGCAATGCACTCGCGCAATATTGAGAACATGAACCAGATGGCGAACGCCATTGATACCAGCATTTTCGTTAAGAACGGACCGTGCATTGCCGGGCTGGGGCTAGGCGGGGAAGGCTGGACCACCATGACCATCACCACGCCAACCGGTGAAGGGGTAACCAGCGCGCGTACTTTTGTCCGTCTGCGTCGCTGTGTATTAGTCGATGCGTTTCGCATTGTTTAAGGAGTAACCGATGGCGCACGACGAACAATGGCTCACCCCTCGTCTGCAAACTGCGGCAACGCTGTGTAACCAGACGCCCGCCGCGACGGAATCTCCGCTGTGGTTAGGGGTGGATCTGGGCACCTGCGATGTGGTGTCGATGGTTGTCGACCGTGACGGTCAGCCGATGGCGGTATGCCTCGACTGGGCCGATGTGGTTCGCGACGGCATCGTCTGGGATTTCTTCGGCGCTGTCACCATTGTTCGTCGCCATCTCGACACGCTCGAGCAGCAATTCGGTCGCCGTTTTAGCCATGCGGCGACCTCATTTCCTCCTGGTACGGACCCGCGTATATCCATCAACGTGCTGGAATCCGCCGGGCTGGAAGTGAGCCATGTGCTGGATGAGCCAACTGCAGTTGCGGATCTGCTGCAACTGGATAACGCAGGTGTAGTGGATATCGGCGGCGGCACCACCGGTATTGCCATCGTGAAAAAGGGCAAGGTGACTTACTCGGCGGATGAAGCCACCGGCGGACATCACATCTCTCTGACTCTCGCCGGAAATCGTCGTATTTCGCTGGAAGAGGCAGAGCAGTACAAGCGCGGACATGGTGAAGAGATTTGGCCCGCGGTGAAACCGGTGTACGAAAAAATGGCGGACATTGTCGCCCGGCATATTGAAGGGCAGGGCATTACTGATTTATGGCTGGCGGGCGGCTCCTGTATGCAACCGGGCGTGGCGGAACTGTTTCGCAAACAATTCCCGGCGTTACAGGTGCATCTACCGCAGCACAGTTTGTTTATGACCCCGCTGGCGATTGCCAGTAGCGGGCGAGAGAAAGCGGAGGGGCTATATGCAAAATGAATTGCAGAGCGCGCTCTTTCAGGCGTTCGATACCCTGAATCTGCAACGGGTAAAAACATTTAGCGTCCCGCCTGTCACACTCTGCGGTCTGGGCGCAGTGAGCAGTTGCGGGCAGGAAACACAAACGCGCGGGCTGAAACATTTGTTTGTGATGGCGGATGGCTTTTTGCATCAGTCGGGGATGACCGCCGGGCTGATTCGCAGTCTGACCGTCAAAGGTATCGCTATGACGCTCTGGCCGTGTCCGGTGGGCGAACCGTGCATTACTGACGTGTGCGCAGCCGTGGCGCAGCTGCGCGAATCAGGCTGCGATGGTGTCATCGCGTTTGGCGGTGGCTCGGTGCTCGATGCAGCGAAAGCCGTGGCGTTGCTGGTGACGAATTCCGATAGCACGCTGGCAAAAATGTCAGAAACCAGCGTTCTGCAACCACGATTGCCGCTGATTGCCATTCCAACGACCGCCGGAACCGGCTCTGAAACGACTAACGTGACGGTGATTATCGATGCGGTAAGCGGGCGCAAACAGGTGTTAGCACATGCCTCGCTGATGCCGGATGTCGCGATTCTCGACGCTGCGCTAACCGAAGGCGTGCCGTCGCATGTCACGGCGATGACCGGTATCGATGCGTTAACTCACGCCATTGAAGCGTATAGCGCGCTGAACGCCACCCCATTTACCGACAGCCTGGCGATTGGCGCCATTGCGATGATTGGTCAATCGCTGCCGAAAGCGGTGGGCTACGGTCATGACCTTGCCGCGCGCGAGAGCATGTTGCTGGCTTCATGCATGGCGGGAATGGCGTTTTCCAGTGCGGGGCTTGGGTTATGCCACGCGATGGCGCATCAGCCGGGGGCGGCGCTGCATATTCCGCACGGTCTGGCGAACGCCATGTTGCTGCCAACGGTGATGGAATTTAACCGGATGGTTTGTCGTGATCGGTTTAGCCAGGTTGGTCGGGCGCTGCGAACTAAAAAATCCGACGATCGTGACGCTATTAATGCGGTAAGTGAGCTGATAGCGGAAGTTGGGATCAACAAGCGGCTGGCTGATGTGGGTGCAACAACCGGGCATTACGGTGCATGGGCGCAGGCCGCGCAGGAAGATATTTGTCTGCGCAGCAACCCGCGTACCGCCAGCCTGGAGCAGATTGTCGGCCTGTACGCAGCGGCGCAATAAATGCCGGATGCGACGCTTGTCGCGTCTTATCCGGCCTGGGGGATTGCACATGTAGGGCGGATAAGGCGTTTACGCCGCATCCGCCAATAAATAATAACTAACAGGGAGTAAAGGCGATGGGAATTAACGAAATCATCATGTACATCATGATGTTCTTTATGCTGATAGCTGCCGTAGACAGGATCCTGTCGCAGTTCGGCGGTTCTGCTCGTTTCCTCGGTAAGTTCGGTAAAAGTATCGAAGGATCGGGCGGGCAGTTCGAAGAAGGTTTTATGGCAATGGGCGCACTGGGCCTGGCGATGGTCGGTATGACCGCGCTGGCACCGGTACTGGCCCACGTACTCGGGCCGGTGATTATCCCGGTTTACGAAATGCTCGGCGCAAACCCGTCAATGTTCGCCGGAACGCTGCTGGCGTGCGATATGGGCGGCTTCTTCCTCGCCAAAGAGCTTGCGGGCGGCGACGTAGCAGCGTGGCTATACTCTGGGTTAATTCTCGGGTCGATGATGGGGCCAACGATTGTGTTTTCCATTCCGGTGGCGCTCGGCATTATCGAACCTTCTGACCGTCGTTATCTGGCGCTCGGCGTGCTGGCGGGCATTGTGACCATTCCGATTGGCTGTATCGCCGGTGGCCTGGTGGCTATGTACTCCGGTGTACAGATCAACGGCCAGCCGGTGGAATTCACCTTTGCGCTGATCCTGATGAACATGATCCCGGTACTTATCGTCGCGGTATTGGTGGCGCTGGGGCTGAAATTCATCCCGGAAAAAATGATCAACGGCTTCCAGATCTTCGCCAAATTCCTCGTCGCATTGATCACCCTTGGTCTTGCCGCTGCGGTAGTGAAATTCCTGCTCGGCTGGGAACTGATCCCCGGTCTGGATCCTATCTTTATGGCCCCTGGCGATAAACCCGGTGAAGTGATGCGCGCCATTGAAGTTATCGGCTCTATCTCCTGCGTGCTATTAGGGGCGTATCCGATGGTGCTGTTGCTGACCCGCTGGTTTGAAAAACCGCTGATGAGCGTCGGTAAAGTGCTGAATATGAACAACATCGCGGCAGCCGGCATGGTGGCAACGCTTGCTAACAACATCCCGATGTTCGGCATGATGAAGCAGATGGATACCCGCGGCAAAGTCATCAACTGCGCCTTCGCCGTTTCCGCAGCCTTCGCTCTGGGCGACCACTTAGGCTTCGCCGCGGCCAACATGAACGCCATGATCTTCCCGATGATTGTCGGCAAGTTGATCGGCGGCGTAACGGCAATTGGCGTGGCGATGATGCTGGTGCCAAAAGAAGACGCGACCGCGGCTAAAACCGAAGTGGAGGCGCAATCGTGAACACTCGCCAGCTGCTGAGCGTCGGTATTGATATCGGCACCACCACCACCCAGGTGATCTTCTCCCACCTGGAGTTGGTTAACCGTGCGGCGGTGTCGCAGGTGCCGCGTTACGAATTCATCAAACGCGAAATTAGCTGGCAAAGTCCGGTGTTCTTTACCCCTGTCGATAAACAGGGCGGTTTAAAAGAAGCGGAGCTGAAAACCTTAATCCTCGAGCAATATCAGGCTGCGGGCATTGCGCCGGAAAGCGTTGATTCCGGGGCCATCATCATCACCGGAGAAAGCGCGAAAACCCGCAATGCCCGTCCGGCGGTGATGACGCTCTCCCAGTCATTGGGCGATTTTGTGGTCGCCAGCGCCGGGCCGCATCTCGAATCCGTCATTGCGGGCCACGGTGCCGGGGCGCAAACCCTCTCTGAACAACGGCTGTGTCGGGTACTGAATATCGACATCGGCGGCGGCACGGCGAACTACGCCCTGTTCGAAGCCGGAAAAATCAGTGGTACTGCCTGCCTCAACGTTGGCGGTCGCCTGTTGGAAACCGATAGCCAGGGGGGCGTGGTTTACGCTCATAAACCGGGGCAGATGATTGTGGATGAGTGTTTCGGCGCAGGCTCTGACGCCCGTTCGCTGACTGGCGCACAGCTGGTGCAGGTTACCCGGCGGATGGCAGAACTGATTGTCGAAGTGATTGACGGAACGCTCTCGCCGCTCGCGCAGGCATTGATGCAAACCGGTTTACTGCCCGCAGGCGTTACGCCCGAAATCATTACGCTTTCTGGCGGCGTGGGTGAATGTTATCGCCACCAGCCCGCCGATCCGTTCTGTTTTGCTGATATTGGCCCGCTTCTGGCAACGGCGCTGCATGACCATCCGCGCCTGCGTGAGATGAACGTGCAGTTTCCGGCGCAAACCGTGCGCGCCACGGTGATTGGCGCGGGCGCACATACCCTTTCGCTCTCTGGCAGCACAATCTGGCTGGAGGGCGTACAACTGCCGCTGCGTAATTTGCCGGTGGCGATCCCAATTGATGAAACGGATCTGGTGAGTGCCTGGCAACAGGCGCTAATTCAACTGGATCTTGATCCCAAAACTGACGCGTACGTGCTGGCGCTTCCCGCCTCGCTGCCTGTGCGTTACGCCGCGGTACTGACGGTCATCAACGCGCTGGTCGATTTCGTCGCGCGTTTTCCGAATCCGCATCCCCTGCTGGTGGTGGCCGGGCAGGACTTTGGTAAAGCTCTGGGCATGTTGTTGCGCCCACAGCTACAACAACTCCCGTTGGCAGTCATTGACGAAGTGATTGTCCGCGCGGGGGACTATATCGACATTGGTACGCCTCTTTTTGGCGGATCGGTTGTGCCGGTGACGGTGAAATCACTCGCATTTCCTTCCTGAGGGAACGACTTATGAAACTAAAGACCACATTGTTCGGCAATGTATATCAGTTTAAGGATGTAAAAGAGGTGCTGGCTAAAGCCAACGAACTGCGTTCGGGGGATGTGCTGGCGGGCGTTGCAGCGGCAAGCTCACAGGAGCGCGTGGCGGCAAAGCAGGTGTTGTCGGAAATGACCGTAGCGGACATCCGCAATAATCCGGTGATTGCCTATGAAGATGACTGCGTCACGCGGCTGATTCAGGACGACGTCAACGAAACGGCCTACAACCAGATTAAAAACTGGAGCATCAGCGAACTGCGTGAGTATGTGCTGAGCGACGAAACCAGCGTTGATGACATTGCTTTTACCCGCAAAGGGCTGACCTCGGAAGTGGTGGCGGCGGTAGCGAAGATTTGCTCTAACGCGGACCTGATCTACGGCGCGAAGAAAATGCCGGTTATCAAAAAGGCCAATACCACCATCGGTATTCCTGGCACCTTTAGCGCCCGTTTGCAGCCGAACGATACCCGTGACGACGTGCAAAGTATCGCCGCGCAAATCTACGAAGGGCTTTCCTTCGGGGTGGGCGATGCGGTGATTGGCGTCAACCCGGTAACTGACGACGTGGAAAATTTAAGCCGCGTGTTGGACACCATCTATGGCGTGATCGACAAATACAACATTCCGACCCAGGGCTGCGTGCTGGCGCACGTCACCACCCAGATTGAAGCAATTCGTCGCGGCGCGCCGGGCGGGCTGATTTTCCAGAGTATCTGCGGCAGCGAAAAAGGGCTGAAAGAGTTTGGCGTGGAGCTGGCGATGCTCGACGAAGCGCGCGCAGTGGGCGCGGAGTTCAACCGTATCGCCGGGGAAAACTGCCTCTACTTCGAAACCGGGCAAGGTTCTGCGCTGTCCGCTGGCGCTAACTTCGGCGCGGACCAGGTGACGATGGAAGCGCGTAACTATGGGCTGGCGCGTCATTACGATCCGTTTATCGTCAACACCGTGGTCGGTTTTATTGGGCCGGAGTATCTCTACAACGACCGCCAGATTATCCGTGCGGGCTTAGAAGATCACTTTATGGGCAAGCTGAGCGGCATCTCTATGGGCTGTGACTGCTGCTACACCAACCACGCTGACGCTGACCAGAACCTCAACGAAAACCTGATGATCCTGCTCGCCACCGCAGGCTGCAACTACATCATGGGGATGCCGCTGGGCGATGACATCATGCTCAACTATCAGACCACCGCATTCCACGACACTGCCACTGTGCGTCAGTTACTCAACCTGCGCCCGTCACCGGAGTTTGAACGCTGGCTGGAAAGCATGGGCATTATGGCAAACGGTCGCCTGACCAAACGGGCGGGCGATCCGTCACTGTTCTTCTGATGACGCGGAGATAACACATCATGGATCAAAAACAGATTGAAGAAATTGTACGCAGCGTGATGACGTCAATGGGACAAGCGGCCCCCGCGCCGTCAGAAGCAAAGTGCGCCACCACCACCTGTGCGGCACCGGTGACCTCGGAAAGCTGCGCGCTGGATTTAGGTTCTGCGGAAGCAAAAGCGTGGATTGGTGTTGAAAACCCGCATCGCGCAGACGTATTAACAGAACTGCGTCGCAGCACCGTGGCCCGCGTTTGTACCGGTCGTGCCGGTCCGCGTCCGCGCACCCAGGCGTTGCTGCGTTTCCTGGCCGATCACTCTCGTTCGAAAGACACCGTACTGAAAGAAGTGCCGGAAGAGTGGGTGAAAGCGCAGGGCTTGCTGGAAGTGCGCTCTGAAATTAGCGACAAAAATCTCTACCTGACTCGCCCGGATATGGGCCGCCGCCTGTGTGCAGAAGCTGTTGAAGCGCTGAAATCACAGTGTGTCGCCAGTCCGGACGTACAGGTCGTTATTTCTGATGGCCTGTCTACTGACGCGATCACCGTGAACTATGAAGAGATCCTGCCACCGCTGATGGCGGGCCTGAAACAGGCCGGGCTGAAAGTCGGCACGCCGTTCTTTGTGCGTTACGGTCGCGTGAAAATTGAAGATCAGATCGGTGAGATCCTCGGCGCGAAAGTGGTGATCCTGCTGGTGGGTGAACGCCCAGGGTTAGGGCAGTCAGAAAGTCTTTCCTGCTACGCCGTCTACTCACCGCGTATGGCGACCACCGTTGAGGCCGATCGCACCTGTATCTCTAACATTCACCAGGGCGGCACGCCGCCAGTTGAAGCCGCAGCAGTTATTGTGGATTTGGCGAAACGTATGCTGGAGCAGAAAGCATCCGGCATCAACATGACCCGATAAGGAGGCATCATGCCAGCTTTAGATTTGATTCGACCGTCGGTTACCGCCATGCGGGTGATTGCCTCCGTTAACGCCGATTTTGCGCGTGAGCTGAAATTGCCGCCGCATATTCGTAGCCTTGGGCTGATTTCCGCCGACTCCGATGACGTCACCTACATTGCCGCTGATGAAGCGACCAAACAAGCGATGGTGGAAGTGGTGTATGGCCGCTCGCTGTATGCAGGAGCCGCACACGGCCCGTCACCGACTGCCGGTGAAGTGCTGATTATGCTGGGCGGGCCAAACCCGGCGGAAGTGCGTGCTGGTCTGGATGCAATGGTTGCGCATATTGAAAACGGTGCGGCCTTCCAGTGGGCCAACGATGCCCAGGATACGGCATTCCTTGCACATGTGGTTTCGCGTACTGGTTCTTATCTCTCTTCCACTGCGGGTATTACGCTTGGCGATCCGATGGCGTATCTGGTGGCGCCACCGCTGGAAGCGACTTATGGCATTGATGCAGCATTAAAATCTGCCGACGTACAGCTGGTGACTTATGTCCCGCCGCCGTCAGAAACCAACTATTCCGCCGCATTCTTAACGGGAAGCCAGGCGGCGTGTAAAGCGGCCTGTAATGCCTTTACCGATGCAGTGCTGGAAATCGCGCGGAATCCAATCCAGCGTGCGTAACGGAGGTTGCCGATGATCAATGCACTGGGATTGCTGGAAGTGGACGGCATGGTCGCCGCAATTGATGCGGCGGATGCGATGCTGAAAGCGGCCAACGTGCGCCTGCTCAGTCATGAAGCACTTGACCCTGGTAGGTTGACGCTGGTGGTGGAAGGCGATCTGGCGGCGTGTCGTGCGGCGCTGGATGCAGGTTGTGCTGCTGCGATGCGTACCGGGCGCGTCATCAGCCGCAAGGAGATCGGTCGGCCAGACGATGACACCCAGTGGCTGGTTACTGGCTTTAACCGCCAGCCAGAGCAAGCTGTAAAGGAACCCTGCGTGCCAGCTATCGTTGCGGAATCTGCTGACGAGTTGTTGGCGCTGTTAACATCAGTACGTCAGGGAATGACGGCAGGAGAAGTGGCTGCCCACTTTGGCTGGCCGTTGGAAAAAGCCAGAAATGCGCTCGAACAGCTCTTTTCTGCCGGGACGTTACGTAAACGCAGTAGTCGTTATCGTCTCAAGCCCCATTAATCTGTCGGAGGTGCCGGGTGTCATATAACACCCGGCATTAACATCATGAAAAAGCCCCGTACAGCTAATTTGCACCATCTTTATCATGACCCCTTATCCGAAAACCTGAAGCTTACGCCGAAGGTCGAAGTGGATAATGTTCATCAACGACAGACAACGGATGTCTATGAACATGCTTTGACGATTACCGCCTGGCAGCAGATTTACGATCAGCTGCATCCGGGCAAGTTTCATGGTGAGTTTACGGAAATTCTGCTTGATGATATTCAGGTTTTCCGTGAATACACCGGTCTGGCACTGCGTCAGTCGTGCCTGGTCTGGCCGAACTCTTTCTGGTTTGGTATTCCGGCGACACGCGGCGAACAGGGATTTATCGGCTCACAATGCCTGGGAAGCGCGGAAATTGCCACGCGCCCTGGCGGCACCGAGTTTGAACTGAGTACACCGGATGATTATACGATCCTTGGCGTAGTGCTTTCTGAAGATGTCATTACCCGGCAGGCTAACTTTTTGCATAACCCGGAAAGGGTGCTGCATATGTTACGTAACCAGTCGGCGCTGGAAGTGAAAGAGCAGCATAAAGCCGCGCTGTGGGGCTTTGTCCAACAGGCGTTGGCGACATTTTGCGAGAACCCGGAAAATCTTCATCAGCCTGCGGTGCGTAAAGTGCTGGGGGATAATTTGCTGATGGCGATGGGGGCGATGCTGGAAGAAGCGCAACCAATGGTGACAGCGGAAAGTATTAGTCATCAGAGTTACCGACGTTTGCTTTCCCGCGCCCGTGAATATGTGCTGGAAAATATGTCTGAGCCGGTGACGGTTCTGGACTTATGTAATCAACTGCATGTCAGCCGCCGCACGCTACAAAACGCGTTTCACGCTATTTTAGGCATTGGCCCGAACGCGTGGCTGAAACGCATTCGCCTGAATGCCGTACGCCGCGAACTGATAAGCCCGTGGTCGCAAAGTATGACGGTAAAAGACGCCGCCATGCAGTGGGGGTTCTGGCATCTGGGGCAATTTGCCACGGATTACCAGCAGCTGTTTGCCGAGAAGCCATCACTGACGCTGCATCAGCGGATGCAGGAGTTGGGATGAGGGAGTTACACCCAATCCCTGACCTTAATAAACTCACTCAACGCCGCTTCCGGACTGCCTGCTTCTGGCTGATAATCATACTCCCAGCGTACCAGTGGCGGCATCGACATCAGAATAGATTCGGTGCGCCCGCCGGTTTGTAAACCAAACAGCGTCCCGCGATCCCATACCAGGTTGAACTCGACATAGCGCCCGCGGCGGTACAACTGGAAATTGCGCTCGCGTTCGCCGTATTCCATTGCTTTACGCCGTTCAACAATCGGTAAGTAAGCGTCGGTGTAGCCTTTGCCTACCGCCTGCATAAAGGCAAAACAGTGGTCGAAATCTGGCGTGTTCAGGTCATCAAAGAACAGCCCGCCAATACCGCGCTGTTCGTTGCGATGTTTGAGGTAGAAGTATTCGTCGCACCACTTTTTGTAACGGGGATAAACGTCTTCACCAAATGGCAGGCACAGGTCACGGGCGGTGCGATGCCAGTGAATGGCGTCTTCTTCAAAACCATAGAATGGAGTTAAGTCGAAGCCGCCGCCAAACCACCAGACGGGATCGGCACCCGGTTTTTCGGCAATAAAAAACCGCACATTCGCGTGGCTGGTGGGAATGTACGGATTATGCGGATGCACTACCAGCGATACGCCCATCGCCTCGAAACTGCGCCCGGCAAGTTCCGGGCGATGAGCTGTCGCGGAAGCGGGCATCGCGTTGCCGTGGACGTGAGAAAAGTTGACGCCCGCCTGTTCGAAAACACCACCATTACGCAACACCCGACTACGTCCGCCGCCACCAGCTTCACGTTGCCAGCTATCTTCGACAAACTCAGCGCCATCGACGGCGCTCAGTTGCTGACAAATTGTATCCTGAAGGTCGAGGAGGAACTGTCTAACCTGGTGTGCGTCGGGTTTCATAACTTACCGCTTTTTCGAGTGTGCTTTCTGGTTATCAAACCAGTGGAAATAACTGATCACGCCTTCAGCAATCGCTGTGGCGATTTTCTGACGAAACGCCGCCGTGCCTAATAGCCGTTCTTCTTCCGGGTTGGTGATAAACGAAGTTTCCACCAGCACCGAAGGAACCGACGGTGATTTCAACACCACAAATGCCGCTTGTTCGGTGTTGCGGCTGTGCAGTTTATGCACCGGCTTAATCTTCTTCAGAATATGCGAGCCGAGCGTCAGACTATTTTTAATGGTATCTGTTTGCACCAGATCAAACAGCACTTGTTGCAATAGGTGATCCCTGTCGGTCGCCTTTTTCCCGGCAACTTCATCAGCACGGTTTTCGCGTTCCGACAAATATTTTGCCATCGCGCTACTTGCGCCACGGTTAGAGAGGGCAAAGACCGATGCACCGGCAGCTTTCGGGTTGGTAAAGCCGTCGGCGTGAATTGACATAAACAGGTCAGCGCCATGTTTATGGGCGATTTCAACGCGATCGTACAGTGGAATAAAGGTATCGCCAGAACGCGTCAGCCGCGCATCAATGCCATGATTGCGCAAAATTGAACGGACGTTTTTGGCAATCGCCAGCACCACGTGTTTTTCTTTTGACCCGTTGCGGCCAATTGCCCCGGTATCAATCCCGCCGTGGCCTGGATCGAGAACGACTATCCGCTTGCCCCCGGCTTTTTTGGCTTTCGGCTTAGTGTGTCCGTTGCTGGTTTTTAAAGGTTCTTCTTTGGCGATGGCTTGTGACATTCCTGACAACGTCAGGGCAGCCAATCCGGCTTTCAGCACCTGGCGGCGCGAAGTGAGTGTTTTTAGTGGTTTAAAAGTGCTCATACGGCCTGAGTTGTAATAATGAAGTTCCAGATGTTATATCGTATCGCGTAATCCGTTACGACGGTTTGCTGGTGAGAATTGTTTTACTTTTCATTTCAATAAATGACAACGCGTCATTATGCCACTTTTTCAACCGATTTTCGTCAGATATTGGCTAATTCGGTCGTTCACGCCATAATCACCCTTTTAACCCCCAAAAAGGTAACTCATACCATGGAGATACGCGTATTTCGCCAGGAAGATTTCGAAGAGGTCATCACCCTTTGGGAGCGTTGCGACTTGCTGCGTCCATGGAACGATCCGGAAATGGACATCGAACGCAAGATGAACCATGACGTCAGTTTGTTCCTGGTCGCGGAAGTGAATGGTGAAGTGGTGGGAACGGTGATGGGCGGTTATGACGGGCATCGTGGGTCTGCTTATTATCTTGGCGTGCATCCGGAGTTTCGCGGGCGCGGAATTGCTAACGCGTTGCTTAATCGACTGGAGAAAAAGCTCATTGCCCGCGGTTGCCCGAAAATTCAGATCAACGTGCCGGAAGACAATGACATGGTGCTCGGAATGTACGAACGCCTGGGATATGAACACGCTGATGTGCTGAGTCTGGGTAAGCGTTTGATTGAAGATGAAGAGTACTGAGTTTCATCCTGTCCATTATGATGCGCACGGACGCCTGCGTTTACCTTTTCTCTTCTGGCTTGTGCTACTGCTTCAGGCGCGAACCTGGGTGCTGTTTGTGATTGCCGGTGCGTCGCGTGAGCAGGGTACTGCGCTGCTGAATCTGTTTTATCCCGATCACGATAATTTCTGGCTGGGGTTAATTCCCGGCATTCCAGCAGTGCTGGCGTTTTTGCTGAGTGGTCGGCGGGTTACGTTTCCCCGTATCTGGCATGGGCTCTATTTTCTGTTGCTGTTGGCGCAAGTGGTTTTACTTTGCTGGCAACCGTGGCTGTGGCTGAACGGCGAATCGGTTAGCGGAATCAGTCTGGCGCTGGTAGTGGCGGATATTGTGGCGTTAATCTGGCTGCTGACCAATCGACGTTTATGCGCTTGTTTTGTGGTTGAGAAAGAATAACGGCACTTTTTTGCAAATTCGCACTCCAAGCAACGTTATTGAATAACCAAAGGAAGTGAGATGAAATCGCTGCGTTTAATGTTATGCGCTATGCCGTTGATGCTGACCGGCTGTTCCACGATGTCGTCAGTTAACTGGTCTGCCGCGAATCCGTGGAACTGGTTTGGTTCATCTACCAAAGTGAGCGAGCAGGGCGTGGGTGAATTAACGGCGTCCACACCATTACAAGAACAAGCTATTGCCGATGCGCTTGATGGTGATTATCGCCTGCGCAGCGGAATGAAAACCGCTAACGGTAATGTAGTGCGCTTTTTTGAAGTGATGAAAGGCGACAGCGTGGCGATGGTCATCAATGGTGATCAAGGCACAATCAGCCGCATTGACGTTTCAGATAGCGATATTCCTGCGGACACCGGTGTTAAAATCGGTACACCGTTTAGCGACCTTTACAGCAAAGCATTTGGCAATTGCCAAAAAGCCGATGGTGATGATCGTGCTGTCGAATGTAAAGCTGAAGGCAGTCAACATATTAGCTACCAGTTCAGCGGTGAATGGAGTGGTCCTGAAGGGTTAATGCCTTCGGACGATACCTTGAAAAACTGGAAAGTCAGTAAAATTATCTGGCGACGTTAATTTGCGTCTGAACAAACCGCTAATCACAAAAAACACGTAAAATAGCGCCCAACAATGCCACGGATTGCGTGGCATTATTATTTTCAGGAGGAACAATGTCTCAGGTTCAGAGTGGCATTTTGCCAGAACATTGCCGCGCGGCGATTTGGATCGAAGCCAACGTAAAAGGGGAAGTTGATGCCCTGCGTGCGGCCAGTAAAACATTTGCCGACAAACTGGCAACTTTTGAAGCGAAATTCCCGGACGCACATCTTGGTGCAGTCGTTGCCTTTGGTAACAACACCTGGCGTGCTCTGAGCGGCGGCGTTGGTGCCGAAGAGCTGAAAGATTTTCCGGGCTACGGCAAAGGTCTTGCGCCGACCACTCAGTTCGATGTGTTAATCCACATTCTTTCTCTGCGTCATGAAGTAAACTTTTCTGTCGCCCAGGCGGCGATGGAAGCCTTTGGTGACTGCATTGAAGTGAAAGAAGAGATCCACGGCTTCCGTTGGGTTGAAGAGCGTGACCTGAGCGGCTTTGTTGACGGCACAGAAAACCCGGCGGGTGAAGAGACGCGTCGCGAAGTGGCGGTTATCAAAGACGGCGTGGATGCAGGCGGCAGCTATGTGTTTGTGCAGCGTTGGGAGCACAACCTGAAGCAACTCAACCGTATGAGCGTTCACGATCAGGAAATGATGATCGGCCGTACCAAAGAAGCCAACGAAGAGATTGATGGCGACGAACGTCCGGAAACCTCTCACCTGACCCGTGTTGATCTGAAAGAAGATGGCAAAGGACTGAAGATTGTTCGCCAGAGCCTGCCGTACGGCACCGCCAGTGGCACTCACGGTCTGTACTTCTGCGCCTACTGTGCGCGTCTGCATAACATTGAGCAGCAATTGCTGAGCATGTTTGGCGATACCGATGGTAAGCGTGATGCGATGTTGCGTTTCACCAAACCGGTAACCGGCGGCTATTACTTCGCGCCGTCGCTGGACAAGCTGATGGCGCTGTAAGCGTTTCTGATTGAATGATTAAAGGCCAGCCAATAGCATTACTGACTGGCCTCAGATTGTTGATAAAGTGCGCGTTGTACACGCCGGATGCGGCGTGAACGCCTTATCCGGCCTACAAATCGTGCGAATTCAATACATTCCAGGGGCCGCGTAGGCCTGATAAGCGTAGCGCATCAGGCAGTTTTGCGTTTGTCAGCAGTCGCAGGTCAGCCAGTAACACAACTGAACGGCCTCAGATTGTTGACCAAGTGCGCGTTGTACACGCCGGATGCGGCGTGAACGCCTTATCCGGCCTACGAAATCGTGCGAATTCAATACATTGCAGGGGCCGCGTAGGCCTGATAAGCGTAGCGCATCAGGCAGTATTGCGTTTGTCAGCAGTCTCAGGCCAGCCAGTAACAAAACTGACTGGCCTTTTTATTACTTCTGCTTTAACGCCGCATACACCTGATCAACTACCCAACCATAAGTTGCAATCGGTAACTGACCGCTTTCGAACATATTGGGATTTTTTTGTGGATCGGCAACTGGCGAATGGGGCTTGTTGCTTAACATCACAATCGCCATGTGATTCACCGGATCGATAACGGTCACCGTCCCGGTCCAGCCAGTGTGACCGTAGGTTTGCGGGCTTGCCAGCGTGCCAAACGTCGGCGTCATGGTGGCATTACCATTGACTCGCCAGCCAAGGCCAAAAGTGGCGTCTTCCTTTGAGCTGGTGGTGAACATCTTCACCGTTTCCGCACTGAACAGCTTCACATCGCCATAGCCACCGCCGTTCAGCATCGTTTGCATTAACACCGCAATATCGCCGGTATTGGAAAACAAGCCTGCGTGTCCGGAAACGCCGCCCATCGAATAGAACGCTTTTTCATCGTGCACCTGACCCCAGAGAGTGGAGGTGCGGATATTCGGAAAGTGGATCACGCCATCGCGGGTATTGCCGTTCAGTTCCGTCGCGGCAATTTGCTGCGGTTTAAAGCCTTTCAGCAGCGGGTTAAATACCGTATGCGTCAGGCCGAGTGGCCGATAAATCGACTCTTCAACATAGCGGTCAAGCGGCTGGCCAGTAACTGACTCGACGATAAATCCAAGCAACATATAATCGACATCGCTGTAGATATGTTTGCTGCCGGGCTGATACTCCAGCGGCGTGCGCTTGATCATCTCCAGCGTCTGGCCTTTATCCTGCGAATATAACGCGCCCGCGACCGTTTTATTCGGGTATTGTGGGTCCGCCGGGAAACCGCCGCTGTGATGCAGCAGATCAGAAATCCGCAGCGTGTTTTTGCCTTTGATGGTGTCATTTGGACTGTCGGCAAACCCTGGAATATATTTCGCAATCAGATCGTCGGGATGCAGTTTGCCTTCGCTCATCAGCTTTTGCAGAGCGAAGTTTGTGGCGTACATCTTGGTGTTTGAGGCCAGGTCATACAGCGTCTCGGTGGTGGCTTTTACAGGCTGCGCCATCAACACGCTGCCATCGTACTTTTTCGCCATCCCCCAGGCTTTGCGATACACAATCTGATTATCTTTAATAATCAGTAGGTTTACGCCGGGATAACCGGCATCAACTTGCTGGTTAATCCAGCGATCCATCTGGTTAAGCCGTTCGATATTGAACCCTGCTTTCTCTGGCGAACTTTCTGTCAGAACAGGGTATTTTGCGGCGTTGACGCTACAGCTGACAGCCAGCAGAGAAAGATAGAGCATTGTCCGTTTCATAATCAGTCCAGATTGACGTTACGGCAGCCAAAGAACGTGGTGAAAATAAACCCACTAACCCATGCCACCAGAATCCCACCTGCATATACCGCCATTGCCGGAAGGATACCTTGAGCGGAAGTCATCAGCGGCAGCGCCACCAGGCCAGACGGTCCGAAGGCGCTGTTTAAGCCCATTGGCAGACCCCACCAGGCTATCAGCCCGATAAACAAACCGCCCGCCGCGCCGCCTAAACAGGCGGTAACAAACGGTTTCATGCGGGGCAGGGTGACGCCGTAAATCAGCGGTTCGCCAACACCCAGCAGACCGGGAATAATCGCCCCGCGTACCTGACTGCGTAATGCGCTGTGCGGTTGCGCCCGCCAGTAGAGTGCAAGCGCCGCGCCCACCTGGCCCGCGCCTGCCATCGAAAGGATGGGAAATAAGCTGTTGAATCCCTGACTATCCATTAACGCGAGGTAAACAGGAATAAAGCCCTGATGCACGCCAAACACCACGGCGATCAGGAACAGCCCGGCTAAAACCGCACAACCGAGCGGATTACTGTTCAGGTGCATAAACAACCACGACATGCCTTCAAACAGCCAGCCGCCCAGCGGCATAATGATCAGGTACGCAAGCGTAGCGGTGATCAACAGAGTGATTAACGAGGTCAGCAGCATGTCGAGATCGTCCGGCATAAAGCGGCGCACCATGCCTTCAATGCGGGCGCAGGCCCAGGCGGCAATCAACACGCCGATAATATTGCCGCGCGGATCGATGGGCAGACCGAAGAAATCGTGAAATCCGGCGTAGTAACCAGTGGTGGCAGCAGGGTTATAACCGAGCAAAAAGAGCGCGGCGATAATTGCGCCATTTACGCCTGTGCCGCCGAACGCCTGGGCCGCGTTATAGCCCACCAGAATTACCAGGAAGGTGAACAAGCCTTTGCTGAACACCTTCATAAAATTCAGCGCGTCGGGCAGCGTTCCCTGAGCATCTGCCGGAACGTGCATCACCGTGGCGATTAGCGTCGCTATCCCCAGCAACAGACCCGCAGCAATAAAACCGGGGATCAGCGGCGTAAAGATGGTGGCGAATTTGGCGAGAAATTGTTGCACGCCGGAAGTTTGTCTGGCTTTTAACTGGCGTTTATTCTGGGCGGCGATTTCTGCGGCATCCTGTATCGGTGCTTCGCCCAGCAACTCGCTCATGGCTTTTGCGGCACGATGCGCTTTGCCTGGCCCAAAAACCACCTGCACCTGATCGCTGGTCAAAATGACGCCCTTTACGCCTTCCAGGGTTTTGATATCGGGATCAACCAGTGAACTGTCATGTACACCCAGACGCAGACGCGTCATACAGTTACCACAGTTGGCGATGTTTCCCGGGCCACCGACCCGGGTAAGAATGGTGTTCAGAAGCTCACTGCTGATCTCTTTAGCCATGGGTTATTCCTTTTCCAGAGCTTTGCGAATAAAGCCGCCGTGTTGATCCAGGCGTTTTTTAGCTTCTGCGGCATCGAGATTTTTCAGCACCATCACAATAGCCGTTTTACAGTGGCGGTCGCAGGCAACCAATGCCGCTTCCGCTTGCTCAGCGCTACATCCGGTGGCGTTTTTGACGATATTGACCTGGCGCACATGCAGTTTTTCATTGGTAGCGACCACATCAACCATCAGGTTACCGAACACTTTGCCTGACTTAATCATCAGCCCGGTGGAGAGCATGTTGAGCACCAGTTTCTGCGCCGTGCCTGCTTTCATTCGCGAAGAACCGGTAACCACTTCAGCCCCAACAATCGGCGTAATAGCAAACTCTGCGGTAGTTGAAACGGCGCTCCCCGGATTACAGGAAATTCCCACTGTGCGGCAACCGAGCTGGCGGGCGTATTCCAGTCCGGCAATCACATACGGCGTACGACCGCTGGCGGCAATACCGACCACCACATCCTGTGCCGTTAAATTAATATTTTTCAGATCGTTAACGCCGCCTTCCCGGCTATCTTCCGCGCCTTCCACCGCGTGCTGAATGGCATATTCGCCGCCAGCAATCAAACCAACCACCAGGCCCGGTTTCACGCCGTAGGTTGGCGGACATTCACTGGCATCAAGAATACCCAGACGACCAGAGGTCCCCGCACCGATGTAAATCAGACGGCCGCCGCCGCTCACCTGGGTGTGAATAACATCGATCGCCGCTGCAATATCCGGCAATACGCGCTCAACGGCGAGTGGTACGGTTTTATCTTCATCGTTGATAATCCGGCACATTTCCAGCGTCGAAACGCGGTCAATTTCAGCCGAGGCGGCGTTCGAGCCTTCGGTAATCATCTTTTCAAGTTGCATATACAATCACCTTAAATATTTGCCTTCGAATAATTTCATCTGGAGTGAATCATATCTCCCTGCCTGATTATGTACAGCAGTGAATGTGTACAATGACAGCGTTGTGGTTATGGAAGATTTTACTTAAGATTTTCCTGAATTTAGAACCACTACTCAGCATTGATCTGTCATTCAGGTATGGTAAGGACAATAGAGCGTAATGCTCTGTATTCAAAAGGAGAAACTTGAAATGGGTAAACTCACGGGCAAGACAGCACTGATTACAGGCGCATTGCAGGGAATTGGCGAAGGAATTGCCAGAACTTTTGCACGTCATGGCGCGAACCTAATCTTGCTGGATATCTCCCCTGAGATCGAAAAGCTGGCGGACGAACTGTGTGGTCGTGGTCATCGCTGTACGGCGGTTGTCGCCGATGTGCGTGACCCGGCGTCGGTAGCCGCTGCTATCAAGCGCGCGAAGGAAAAAGAAGGGCGCATTGATATCCTGGTGAATAACGCAGGCGTTTGTCGCCTGGGCAGTTTCCTCGATATGAGCGATGACGATCGCGATTTCCATATTGATATCAATATTAAAGGCGTATGGAACGTCACAAAGGCGGTGCTGCCGGAGATGATTGCCCGCAAAGATGGCCGCATTGTGATGATGTCTTCAGTCACTGGCGATATGGTGGCCGATCCGGGCGAAACGGCGTATGCCTTAACGAAAGCGGCGATTGTTGGCCTGACTAAATCGCTGGCGGTGGAGTACGCGCAGTCTGGTATTCGCGTAAATGCGATTTGTCCGGGCTACGTGCGCACGCCAATGGCGGTAAGCATTGCCCGCCAGTCGAACCCGGAAGATCCGGAATCGGTGCTGACTGAAATGGCGAAAGCAATCCCGATGCGTCGCCTCGCCGATCCGCTGGAAGTCGGCGAACTCGCGGCCTTCCTCGCATCCGATGAATCCAGCTATTTAACCGGTACACAGAATGTGATCGATGGCGGCAGCACACTGCCGGAGACGGTTAGCGTCGGCATCTGATTCACCTCTGTTTCCTCCCTGCATGTGTGGGGAGGATTTCGTCTTATTCCCTTTTCAACTTCCAAATCACCAAACGGTATATAAAACCGTTACTCCTTTCATGCCCGTTATAAATATGATGGCTATTAGAAAGTCATTAAATATATAAGGGTGCGCAATGGCCGTTAACTTACTGAAAAAGAAATATCTCGCGCTGGTTGCTTCTCTGCTGCTGGCAGGCCATGTACAGGCAACAGAACTGCTGAACAGTTCTTATGACGTCTCCCGTGAGCTGTTTGCCGCCCTGAACCCGCCGTTTGAACAGCAATGGGCCAAAGATAACGGCGGCGACAAACTGACGATAAAACAATCTCATGCAGGGTCATCAAAACAGGCGCTGGCAATTTTGCAGGGCTTAAAAGCCGACGTTGTCACTTATAACCAGGTGACTGACGTACAAATCCTGCATGACAAAGGCAAGCTGATCCCGGCGGACTGGCAGTCGCGCCTGCCGAATAATAGCTCGCCGTTCTACTCCACCATGGGCTTCCTGGTGCGTAAGGGTAACCCGAAGAATATCCACGACTGGAACGATCTGGTGCGCTCCGACGTGAAGCTGATTTTCCCGAACCCGAAAACCTCCGGTAACGCGCGTTACACCTATTTAGCCGCGTGGGGTGCAGCGGATAAAGCCGACGGTGGCGATAAAGCCAAAACCGAACAGTTTATGACTCAGTTCCTGAAAAACGTTGAAGTGTTCGATACCGGTGGTCGTGGCGCAACCACCACTTTTGCCGAGCGTGGCCTGGGCGATGTGCTGATTAGCTTCGAATCGGAAGTGAACAACATCCGTAAACAGTATGAAGCGCAGGGCTTTGAAGTGGTGATTCCGAAAACCAATATTCTGGCGGAATTCCCGGTGGCGTGGGTCGATAAAAATGTGCAGGCCAACGGTACGGAAAAAGCAGCCAAAGCCTACCTGAACTGGCTCTACAGCCCGCAGGCGCAAACCATCATCACCGACTATTACTACCGCGTGAATAACCCGGAAGTCATGGACAAACTGAAAGATAAATTCCCGCAGACCGAATTGTTCCGCGTGGAAGACAAATTTGGCTCCTGGCCGGAAGTGATGAAAACCCACTTCACCAGCGGCGGCGAGTTAGACAAGCTGTTAGCGGCGGGGCGTAAGTAATGTTTGCAGTTTCTTCACGACGCGTGTTGCCGGGCTTTACCCTGAGCCTCGGCACCAGTCTGCTGTTTGTGTGCCTGATATTGCTACTGCCGCTCTCCGCGCTGGTGATGCAGCTTTCTGAGATGAGCTGGGCGCAGTACTGGGAGGTGATCACCAATCCGCAGGTGGTCGCGGCCTATAAAGTGACGCTGCTGTCGGCGTTTGTCGCGTCGATTTTTAACGGTGTTTTCGGCCTGCTGATGGCGTGGATCTTAACCCGTTATCGCTTCCCTGGCCGCACGCTGCTTGATGCGCTGATGGATTTACCCTTTGCGCTGCCAACGGCAGTCGCCGGTTTGACGCTGGCCTCGCTCTTTTCCGTGAACGGTTTTTACGGTGAATGGCTGGCGAAGTTTGATATCAAAGTCACCTACACCTGGCTTGGGATTGCGGTGGCGATGGCCTTTACCAGCATTCCGTTTGTGGTGCGTACCGTACAGCCGGTGCTGGAAGAGTTAGGCCCGGAATATGAAGAAGCGGCGGAAACGCTCGGTGCAACGCGCTGGCAGAGTTTCTGTAAAGTGGTGCTGCCGGAACTATCTCCGGCGCTGGTGGCGGGTGTGGCGCTGTCGTTTACCCGCAGCCTCGGTGAGTTTGGCGCGGTGATATTTATCGCCGGGAACATCGCCTGGAAAACAGAAGTGACGTCGCTGATGATTTTCGTTCGCTTACAGGAGTTTGATTACCCGGCGGCGAGCGCGATTGCTTCGGTGATCCTCGCGGCATCCCTCCTGCTGTTGTTCTCAATTAACACTCTTCAAAGTCGCTTTGGTCGGCGTGTGGTAGGTCATTAATGGCGGAAGTTACCCAATTGAAGCGTTATGACGCGCGCCCGATTAACTGGGGCAAATGGTTTCTGATTGGCATCGGGATGCTGGTTTCGGCGTTCATCCTGCTGGTGCCGATGATTTATATCTTCGTGCAGGCGTTCAGCAAAGGGCTGATGCCGGTTTTACAGAATCTGGCTGACCCGGACATGCTGCACGCCATCTGGCTAACGGTGATGATTGCGCTGATTGCCGTGCCGGTGAACCTGGTGTTCGGCATCCTACTGGCCTGGCTGGTGACACGTTTTGATTTTCCTGGGCGTCAGTTGCTGCTGACGCTGCTGGATATCCCGTTTGCCGTCTCTCCGGTGGTCGCAGGCCTGGTGTATCTGCTGTTCTACGGCTCTAACGGCCCGCTGGGCGGCTGGCTTGATGAACATAATCTGCAAATTATGTTCTCCTGGCCGGGAATGGTGCTGGTCACCATCTTCGTGACGTGTCCGTTTGTGGTGCGCGAGCTGGTACCGGTGATGCTGAGCCAGGGCAGCCAGGAAGACGAAGCGGCGATTTTGCTTGGCGCGTCCGGCTGGCAGATGTTCCGTCGCGTCACATTACCGAATATTCGCTGGGCGCTGCTTTACGGCGTGGTGCTGACCAACGCCCGCGCGATTGGCGAGTTTGGCGCGGTATCGGTGGTTTCCGGCTCGATTCGCGGCGAAACACTTTCGCTGCCGTTACAGATTGAATTGTTGGAGCAGGACTACAACACCGTCGGCTCCTTTACCGCTGCTGCGCTGTTGACGCTGATGGCGATTATCACCCTGTTTTTAAAGAGTATGTTGCAGTGGCGCCTGGAAAATCAGGAAAAACGCGCGCAGCAGGAGGAACATCATGAGCATTGAGATTGCCAATATTAAGAAGTCTTTTGGTCGCACCCAGGTGCTGAACGATATCTCACTGGATATTCCTTCTGGTCAGATGGTCGCGTTGCTGGGGCCGTCCGGTTCCGGGAAAACCACGCTGCTGCGCATTATTGCCGGGCTGGAGCATCAAACCAGTGGGCATATTCGCTTCCACGGCACCGACGTCAGCCGCCTGCACGCGCGCGATCGTAAAGTCGGTTTCGTGTTTCAGCATTACGCGCTGTTCCGCCATATGACGGTGTTCGACAATATCGCCTTTGGCCTGACGGTGCTGCCGCGTCGCGAGCGCCCGAATGCCGCAGCTATCAAAGCGAAAGTGACAAAATTGCTGGAGATGGTGCAGCTTGCCCATCTGGCGGATCGTTATCCGGCGCAGCTTTCCGGCGGCCAGAAACAGCGTGTGGCACTGGCGCGCGCGCTGGCTGTGGAACCGCAAATTCTGCTGCTCGATGAACCGTTTGGCGCGCTGGATGCGCAGGTGCGTAAAGAGCTGCGTCGCTGGCTGCGTCAACTGCATGAAGAACTGAAATTCACCAGCGTGTTCGTTACCCACGACCAGGAAGAAGCGATGGAAGTCGCCAACCGCGTGGTGGTGATGAGCCAGGGCAATATCGAACAGGCCGATGAACCGGATCAGGTCTGGCGCGAACCGGCGACCCGTTTTGTGCTCGAATTTATGGGCGAAGTAAACCGCCTGCAGGGAACCATTCGCGGCGGGCAGTTCCACGTTGGCGCACATCGCTGGCCGCTGGGGTATACACCTGCGTATCAGGGGCCGGTGGATCTCTTCCTGCGCCCGTGGGAAGTGGATATCAGCCGCCGCACCAGCCTTGAATCGCCACTGCCGGTCCAGGTGCTGGAAGCCAGCCCGAAAGGCCACTACACCCAATTAGTCGTGCAGCCGCTGGGGTGGTATGAAGATCCGCTCACCGTGGTAATGCGTGGCGATGATGCGCCAGTGCGCGGCGATCGTTTGTTCGTCGGGCTGCAACATGCGCGGCTGTATAACGGTGACGAGCGTATTGAAACCCGCGATGAGGAACTTGCTCTCGCACAAAGCGCCTGATAGGTTGAGTGAATGTTAAACGCCCGGAGGCGCTTCCCGCGATCCGGGCTTTTTAATGGCAAGGTTTGTAACCTGTAGGCCAGATAAGACGCGCAAGCGTCGCATCAGGCAACACCACGTATGGACAGAGATCGTGAGTACATTAGAACAAACAATTGGCAATACGCCTCTGGTGAAGTTGCAGCGAATGGGGCCGGATAACGGCAGTGAAGTGTGGTTAAAACTGGAAGGCAATAACCCGGCAGGCTCGGTGAAAGATCGTGCGGCGCTATCGATGATCGCCGAGGCGGAAAAGCGCGGGGAAATTAAACCGGGCGACGTGTTAATCGAAGCCACCAGTGGTAACACCGGCATTGCGCTGGCAATGATTGCCGCGCTTAAAGGCTATCGCATGAAATTGCTGATGCCCGACAACATGAGCCAGGAACGCCGTGCGGCGATGCGTGCTTATGGTGCGGAACTGATTCTTGTCACCAAAGAGCAGGGCATGGAAGGTGCGCGCGATCTGGCGCTTGAAATGGCGAATCGTGGTGAAGGCAAGCTGCTCGATCAGTTCAATAATCCTGATAATCCCTACGCCCATTACACCACCACCGGGCCGGAAATCTGGCAGCAAACCGGCGGGCGCATCACTCATTTTGTCTCCAGCATGGGGACGACCGGCACTATCACCGGCGTTTCACGCTTTATGCGCGAACAATCCAAACCGGTGACCATTGTTGGCCTGCAACCGGAAGAGGGCAGCAGCATTCCCGGCATCCGCCGCTGGCCTGCGGAATATCTGCCAGGCATCTTTAACGCATCGCTGGTGGATGAGGTACTGGATATTCATCAGCGCGATGCGGAAAATACCATGCGCGAACTGGCGGTGCGGGAAGGGATTTTCTGCGGGGTGAGTTCTGGCGGTGCGGTTGCTGGCGCGATACGTGTGGCAAAAGCTAACCCTGGCGCGGTGGTGGTGGCGATCATCTGCGATCGCGGAGATCGCTACCTTTCTACCGGGGTGTTTGGGGAAGAGCATTTTAGCCAGGGGGCGGGGATTTAAGATTATTGCGCAGGCACTGTTTTATCCGTCTGCGCAATCAGCGCATGTAAAAAAGGTTGCGCATTTTCATCGCTCTTACCGGGCATCTTCACGATGTAAGGCTTACCGGTAATCGATGACGACGAAGCCACCTTATCGATAAACTGCTCGGCGGTATCAATGCGATTGCGCGTGTTGCCGAGCTTCAACTTCAGATGCGAAACTGCTTCATCGCAGGTATGTTCATCACCGTTGCGCACAAATATCAAATCCCTTTTCTGTGCTAATCCCTCCAGCATGGCGTTGATACGGGCTTCTTCGTGGGCAGTTAACTTCGCGTAAGCGGGGAGTGTCATCAACAGCGTAATGACCAGACAAATGATTTTCTTCACTGAATTACCATATCCTTGTTTTGTGATAGCCGATTTGACTGCCAAAATCAGGTAAAGTTTCGGTTGGGATGCGATGAGGATCATCGGCAAGGAGAAAAATTAAATGAGTAGTTTGTTGTTGTTTAACGATAAGAGCAGAGCGTTGCAGGCGGATATTGTCGCTGTGCAGTCGCAGGTGGTGTATGGCAGCGTAGGCAACAGCATTGCCGTGCCTGCTATTAAACAGAACGGCCTGAATGTCTTTGCCGTGCCGACCGTGTTGCTAAGCAATACGCCACATTATGATACGTTCTACGGTGGTGCGATTCCGGACGAATGGTTTAGCGGCTATTTACGTGCACTACAGGAGCGCGATGCGCTGCGCCAGCTGCGCGCTGTCACCACCGGTTATATGGGAACCGCGTCGCAAATCAAAATACTTGCCGAGTGGCTGACTGTATTACGCGAAAACCATCCTGACTTATTGATTATGGTCGATCCGGTCATTGGCGATATTGATAGCGGTATTTACGTCAAACCTGACCTGCCCGATGCGTATCGGCAATATTTGTTGCCACTGGCGCAGGGAATTACGCCAAATATCTTTGAGCTGGAAATCCTGACCGGTAAAAACTGCCGCGATCTCGACAGCGCCATTGCCGCAGCAAAAAGTTTGCTTTCAGACACATTAAAATGGGTGGTTATTACCAGCGCCTCTGGTAACGAAGAAAATCAGGAGATGCAGGTGGTGGTGGTCAGTGCCGACAGCGTGAATGTCATTTCCCATTCTCGGGTAAAAACCGATCTGAAAGGTACAGGCGATCTGTTTTGCGCCCAGCTCATCAGTGGCTTGTTGAAAGGTAAGGAATTAACTGACGCGGTACATAGCGCAGGCTTACGCGTGCTGGAGGTGATGCGCTACACCCAGCAACATGAGAGCGATGAATTGATTTTGCCGCCGTTGGCGGAAGCATAAAAAATGGCGCCGATTGGCGCCATTTTTCACTGCGGCAAGAATTACTTCTTGATGCGAATAACCGGGGTTTCACCCACAGTCACGCTACCGGACAGTTTGATCAGTTCTTTGATTTCATCCATGTTGGAGATAACAACCGGAGTCAGGGTAGACTTGGCTTTCTCTTCCAGCAGCGGGAGATCGAATTCAATCACAGTATCGCCAACTTTCACGCGCTGACCTTCTTCAGCAATACGCTTGAAGCCTTCGCCTTTCAGTTCAACAGTGTCGATACCGAAGTGAACGAACAACTCAACGCCGCTATCAGATTCGATAGAGAACGCGTGGTTGGTTTCAAAGATTTTACCAATGGTGCCGTCAACCGGAGCGACCATTTTGTTACCAGTTGGTTTGATAGCAATACCATCACCAACGATTTTTTCCGCAAAAACGACATCCGGCACGTCTTCGATATTGACGATCTCGCCAGAGAGCGGAGCAATGATCTCAATAGTTCCAGTATCCTTCTTGTCGTCGGAAACCAGAGATTTCAGTTTATCGAACAAACCCATGATCTTCTCCTAAGCAGTAAATTGGGCCGCATCTCGTGGATTAGCAGATTGTTTTTTCTTCAATGAACTTGTTAACCAGCGTCATTAACTCGTCCGTTGTCGGTTGAGCAAGAGCCTGCTCTGCTAACACCTTCGCATCTTCGAAGTTCGTGTTACGGATAATCTTCTTAATGCGCGGGATAGAAATGGCGCTCATAGAGAATTCGTCCAGACCCATCCCCAGCAACAGAAGTGTAGCACGTTCATCGCCAGCAAGCTCACCACACATACCTGTCCATTTGCCTTCAGCATGAGAAGCATCAATAACTTGCTTGATCAAGTTCAGCACGGACGGTGACATTGGCTGGTAAAGGTGTGAAATCATATCATTACCACGGTCAACTGCCAGAGTGTACTGCGTTAAATCATTGGTGCCGATACTAAAGAAATCAACTTCTTTGGCTAAATGACGCGCAATTGTCGCGGCAGCCGGTGTTTCCACCATCACGCCAATTTCAATTGACTCGTCAAACGCTTTACCTTCGTCGCGCAGTTCCTGTTTGTAGATTTCGATCTCTTTGCGCAGTGCACGCACTTCTTCAACAGAGATGATCATCGGGAACATGATGCGCAATTTACCGAAAGCAGAGGCACGCAGGATAGCGCGAAGCTGATCGCGCAGGATCTCTTTACGATCCATCGCGATACGGATAGCACGCCAGCCGAGGAACGGGTTCTCTTCTTTCGGGAAGTTCATGTACGGCAGCTCTTTATCGCCGCCAATGTCCATGGTACGAACAATAACTGCCTGTGAGCCACACGCTTCAGCCACCGCTTTGTAAGCAGCAAACTGTTCTTCTTCGGTTGGCAGCGCGTCGCGGTCCATGAACAGGAATTCGGTACGATACAGACCAACGCCTTCAGCGCCGTTACGCTCTGCACCTTCAACGTCACGAACAGTACCGATGTTAGCGCACACTTCGACCTGGTGACCGTCCAGCGTAATTGCTGGCAGATCTTTCAGTTTAGCAAGCTCTGCTTTTTCAGAAGCAACTTGCTCCTGAACGGCGCGCAGTTTATCAATAACTTCATTGGTTGGATTGACGTAAACCTGATTGTTTACGGCATCCAGAATCAGATAGTCGTCGTTTTTCACCTGAGAGGTGACGCTACCGGTACCCACGATGGCTGGCAGTTCCAGAGAACGCGCCATAATAGAGGTGTGGGAAGTCCGGCCACCCGCGTCGGTGATGAAACCCAGCACCTTCTTCAGGTTTAGCTGTGCGGTTTCAGACGGCGTCAGGTCAGCGGCAACCAGGATTACTTCATCCTGAATGGCGCTCAGGTCAATGATCTTCAGCCCAAGGATGTTGCGCAGCAGGCGCTTACCGATATCACGTACGTCGGCCGCACGCTCTTTCAGGTATTCGTCATCCAGTTCTTCCAGGGCAGAAGCCTGACCTTCGATAACTTCATGAGCAGCTGCATCAGCGGTCATGTGCTTATCTTTAATCAGGGCTATGATTTCCTGCTCCAGCTCCTCATCTTCGAGCAACATAATATGCCCTTCGAAGATGGCTTCTTTTTCTTCACCGAACGTTTCACCAGCTTTCGTTTTGATCGTTTCCAGCTGGGCAGATGCCTTGGCACGACCGCTCAGAAAACGTTCAACTTCCTGATCAACCTGGTCGGCAGAAATTTTTTTCCGGTCAATGACGATTTCGTCTTCTTTCAAAAGCAGAGCTTTACCGAAAGCGATACCCGGGGATGCTAAAATGCCTGAAATCATAACCCTACCTTACTTGTGACTGATTTTTAAAAGAACCCGGGAAATTACTCGAGTTCCGCCATCAGTTTAACCAGATGTTCAACCGCTTTTTGCTCGTCTTCGCCTTCTGCAGAGATAGTCACAACGGTGCCTTGAGTCAGGCCCAGAGTCTGCAGTTTGAACAGGCTTTTGGCGCTGGCGCTTTTGCCGTTAGAAGTCACAGTAATTTCAGAAGTGAAGCCCTTAGCTTCTTTTACAAACTGGGCAGCAGGGCGGGTGTGCAGACCGTTCGGAGCGGTAATGGTAACTTCTTGCTGGAACATTGTATTTCCCCAACTTATAGGTTTAGTGTTGTGGAACTAAAGTCTAGCCTGGCGGTTCGACTTTAGCCTGTATTGTTAGCGCCAGTTTTAACAGACGCGACGCACGAAGTGCTCTATACAGTCCATTGCTGGCGGATGTTGGCCGCTGACGTTTCGTTCATCATTAAACATTATGCCGCTAAAGGAAGACTTGAACCAAATCATAAAATCGATTCAGCTAAGGCTTTTCCTGTAACGATTAATTTCGCGCATCAAAATAATTAGTCAGGTTAAATACCAGTTCCGACAAGTTGAATCAATGCCAGGAGGGGTGAAAGTTTGAAGCAGGCCACAAAAAAGCACCTGAAAAGGTGCTTTTTTACGCATTTTTAACAAGCTGGCATTACTGTTGCAGTTCTTTCTCGGTAAAGAGATCGGCAAACAGTGCAGTGCTTAAATAACGCTCACCCGATGATGGTAGAATAACCACAATATTCTTATTGGTAAAGCTTTCATCTTCTTGTAGTTTCAACGCCGCAGCAACAGCCGCGCCGGAAGAGATCCCGGCAAGAATGCCTTCTTCTTCCATCAGGCGACGCGCAGTAGAGATGGCTTCTTCATTGGTGATGCCAATAACTTTGTCGACCAGTTTGAGATCAAGGTTAGCCGGGATAAAGCCAGCACCGATGCCCTGGATTTTATGCGGCCCGGGTTTGATTTCTTCACCTGCCAGCGCCTGGGCGATAACGGGAGAGTCGGTTGGTTCAACGGCGACAGAGATGAGGTCAGTCTTGCCTTTGGTGCCTTTAATGTAGCGGCTGACGCCGGTCAGCGTACCGCCAGTGCCGACACCAGCAATAAACACATCGACTTGACCGTCAGTATCTTCCCAGATCTCCGGGCCGGTGGTTTTTTCGTGAATTTCCGGATTCGCCGGGTTGCTGAATTGTTGCAGCAGCAGATATTTTTCTGGGTTGCTGGCAACAATTTCCTCTGCTTTTTGAATTGCGCCTTTCATGCCTTTAGCACCTTCGGTCAGCACCAGGTTTGCACCTAACGCTTTGAGCAGCTTGCGGCGTTCAATACTCATGGTTTCCGGCATGGTCAGAGTGAGTTTATAACCGCGAGCGGCAGCCACATACGCCAGTGCAATCCCGGTATTGCCGCTGGTTGGCTCCACCAACTCAACGCCCGGCTTCAGTACGCCGCGCTTTTCGGCATCCCAAATCATATTGGCACCGATACGGCACTTAACGCTGAAGCTGGGGTTTCGGGATTCCACCTTCGCCAGAATACGTCCGTTACCGATGCGATTCAGGCGAACCAGCGGTGTGTGACCGATAGTCAGCGAGTTATCTTCAAAAATCTTACTCATGGCCTGTCCTTAACTGTATGAAATTGGGATACAACAGGTAGCATACCCGCTCAGAGAATATGCGGAAGTAAGGATTTAGCATATCTATATGCAGAAGGGAAATAATGGCTCGCAAGATGGAATAAGGGGCGGCATAAGCCACCCCTGTTCCACACATAATGTTTACAAAATAATCGGTAAATTGTTACCGCCATAATGCATGTTTAGCGCGGTAGCAATCGACCCACATCGCCGTCGCACCACAAACGGCCACCGGCATGATGAACAGGTTGAGTACCGGGATCATCGTGAACAAGCTGGTTAAAGCACCAAACTGCATATTAGTGATTTTGCGCGTGCGCAGGGCAGTGCGCATCTCTTTGAATGGCACTTTGTGGTTATCGAACGGATAGTCGCAGTATTGGATGGCTAACATCCAGGCGCTGAACAGGAACCACAGCACCGGTGCGACGGTTTGCCCAATGCCAGGGATGAAGTAAAGGATCAGCAATACAATCGCGCGCGGCAGATACCAGGCAAACTTTTGCCATTCACGTTTCATAATCCGCGGCACATCTTTCATGATGCCGAAAATGCCGGTATCCGGTGGCGTAGCGCCAGTCAGTCTTGCTTCCAGTTGTTCAGCCAACAAACCGTTAAATGGTGCGGCAATCCAGTTGGCGATGGTGGAGAAAAAATAGCCAAAAACCAGTAGCACGGAGATAACCGCTACAGGCCACAGCAAATAGCTCAACCATTGCAGCCAGTCAGGTACGTGACTCATTAACGACGGGATCCAAACATCCAGCTGGCTAAAGAGCCACCAGAACGCGCCTCCCATCAACAAGATATTGATCAACAGCGGTAAGATGACAAAACGGCGAATCCCAGGTTGCGAGACGAGCTTCCAGCCTTGCGCAAAATAGTAAAAACCGCTGCGTGAGGCAGATGTGAATGTTGAAACCATAATCAGGATATGCTCCTTTTGACCAATCCCAGGAAAGTTCTGCGTATTTTACCGGGTATTTGCGCAATGGACAGTTAGGATATGTTCGAAAAACCAGCAAAAAGCACGATTTCATCTATCTTTGTGCTGTGAAAGTTAATAGTGCACTTGCACTTGAGGTAATCGACAAATACTCTTAGTGAGTAAATGTTTGCCGTGGTGGCAAGGTGTTAGAACAACAGAGAATATAATGATGCAGGATTTGCGTCTGATATTAATCATTGTTGGCGCGATCGCCATAATCGCTTTACTGGTACATGGTTTCTGGACCAGCCGTAAAGAACGATCTTCTATGTTTCGCGATCGGCCACTAAAACGAATGAAGTCAAAACGTGACGACGATTCTTATGACGAGGATGTCGAAGATGATGAGGGCGTTGGTGAGGTTCGTGTTCACCGCGTAAATCATGCCCCGGCTAACGCCCAGGAGCATGAGGCTGCTCGTCCGTCGCCGCAACACCAGTACCAACCGCCTTATGCGTCTGCGCAACCGCGTCAACCGGTTCAGCAGCCGCCTGAAGCGCAGGTACCGCCGCAACATGCTCCGCATTCAGCGCAGCCTGTTCAGCAACCGCAGCCAGTGCAACAACCGCAGCCAGTACAGCAGCCGGCTTACCCGCCGCAGCCTGAACAGCCGGTTGCTTCGCAGGTGCCTCCAGCTCCGCAGCCTACTTTCCAGACCGCGGAACCTGTAGCGGCATCGCAGCCTGAACCTGTAGCTGAACCAGCGCCTGTGATGGATAAGCCGAAGCGCAAAGAAGCGGTGATCATCATGAACGTCGCTGCGCATCACGGTAGCGAGCTGAACGGCGAACTGCTTCTTAATAGCATTCAACAGGCGGGCTTTATCTTTGGCGATATGAATATTTATCATCGCCATCTTAGCCCGGATGGCAGCGGCCCGGCATTATTCAGCCTGGCGAATATGGTGAAACCGGGAACCTTTGATCCTGAAATGAAGGATTTCACAACGCCGGGTGTCACTATCTTCATGCAGGTGCCGTCTTACGGTGATGAACTGCAAAACTTCAAGCTGATGCTGCAATCCGCGCAGCATATTGCCGATGAAGTAGGTGGCGTAGTGCTTGACGATCAGCGCCGTATGATGACTCCGCAGAAACTGCGCGAGTACCAGGACATCATCCGCGAAGTCAAAGATGCCAACGCCTGATACACTTAGGGCAAATTAACTTCTTTTCGAACCCCCGCTTGTCGGGGGTTTTTAGCATTGATGGTGCGATATGGAATCAATCGAACAACAACTGACAGAACTGCGAACGACGCTTCGCCACCATGAATATCTTTATCATGTGATGGATGCGCCGGAAATTCCCGACGCTGAATACGACAGGCTGATGCGCGAGTTGCGTGAGCTGGAAGCCAAACATCCAGAGCTGATTACCCCTGATTCACCTACCCAACGTGTAGGTGCTGCGCCGCTGGCAGCCTTTAGCCAGATCCGTCATGAAGTGCCAATGCTGTCCCTGGATAACGTATTTGATGAAGAAAGTTTTCTCGCTTTCAACAAACGCGTACAGGATCGTCTGAAAAACAACGAAAAAGTGACCTGGTGCTGCGAGTTAAAGCTCGATGGGCTTGCCGTCAGCATTCTGTATGAGAATGGTGTACTGGTAAGCGCGGCGACCCGTGGCGATGGCACTACTGGGGAAGACATCACGTATAACGTGCGTACCATTCGCGCTATTCCGCTGAAACTGCATGGTGAGAATATTCCAGCACGTCTGGAAGTGCGTGGTGAAGTGTTCCTGCCGCAGGCGGGTTTTGAGAAGATTAACGAAGAGGCGCGACGCACGGGCGGAAAAGTGTTTGCTAACCCACGTAATGCGGCGGCAGGTTCTCTGCGCCAGCTTGATCCGCGTATCACTGCGAAGCGACCGCTTACTTTCTTCTGCTATGGCGTTGGCGTACTGGAAGGTGGCGAATTGCCGGACACTCATCTGGGCCGCTTAATGCAGTTTAAAGCGTGGGGATTACCAGTCAGCGATCGGGTAACGCTTTGCGAATCAGCAGAAGATGTGTTGGCGTTTTACCACAAAGTGGAAGAAGACCGCCCGACGCTGGGCTTTGATATTGACGGTGTAGTCATTAAGGTCAACTCGCTGGCGCAGCAGGAGCAACTTGGCTTTGTTTCCCGCGCCCCGCGCTGGGCTGTTGCGTTTAAATTCCCTGCGCAGGAACAAATGACTTTTGTGCGTGATGTAGAGTTTCAGGTTGGGCGTACAGGTGCGATTACGCCCGTTGCGCGTCTGGAACCTGTCCATGTTGCAGGCGTGCTGGTGAGCAACGCCACACTGCATAATGCCGACGAAATTGAACGTCTCGGTTTACGCATTGGCGATAAAGTGGTGATTCGCCGCGCAGGTGACGTGATCCCACAAGTGGTTAACGTCGTGCTTTCTGAACGCCCGGAAGATACCCGTGAGGTTGTATTCCCGACGCATTGCCCGGTATGTGGTTCTGACGTGGAACGTGTGGAAGGTGAAGCGGTTGCTCGCTGTACTGGTGGCCTGATTTGCGGTGCTCAACGTAAAGAATCGCTGAAACACTTTGTTTCCCGTCGTGCGATGGACGTTGATGGCATGGGTGACAAAATTATCGACCAGCTGGTTGAAAAAGAATACGTTCACACTCCGGCGGACCTGTTCAAACTCACCGCAGGCAAACTTACCGGACTGGAGCGAATGGGACCTAAATCGGCACAAAATGTGGTTAACGCGCTGGAAAAAGCGAAAGAAACCACCTTTGCCCGCTTCCTCTATGCCCTTGGCATCCGTGAAGTCGGTGAGGCTACCGCAGCCGGTCTGGCGGCATATTTTGGCACGCTGGAAGCGCTGGAATCAGCCTCGATTGAAGAGCTGCAAAAAGTGCCAGACGTCGGGATCGTGGTGGCATCTCATGTTCACAACTTCTTTGCCGAAGAAAGCAACCGCAATGTCATCAGCGAGCTGTTGGCGGAAGGCGTTCACTGGCCTGCGCCGGTGGTGATTAACGCGGAAGAGATCGACAGCCCGTTTGCCGGTAAAACCGTGGTGCTCACCGGTAGCTTAAGTCAGATGTCGCGTGATGACGCTAAAGCTCGCTTGATCGAACTGGGCGCGAAAGTGGCAGGCAGCGTGTCGAAGAAAACCGATCTGGTGATTGCCGGAGAAGCTGCAGGTTCTAAACTGGCGAAAGCGCAGGAACTGGGTATTGAAGTCATCGACGAAGCTGAAATGCTGCGTTTGCTGGGGAGCTGAGGTGGAAAAAGAGCAGCTGATTGAAATTGCCAATACGGTGATGCCGTTTGGCAAGTACAAAGGGCGTCGCTTAATCGACCTGCCGGAAGAGTATCTGCTGTGGTTTGCCCGCAAAGATGAGTTTCCGGCAGGCAAACTTGGTGAGTTAATGCAAATCACGTTGCTGATTAAAACCGAGGGGCTGACACAACTGGTCCAGCCCCTGAAACGTCCGCTTTAAACTTTTCCGGCGCTGCTTTCCTGCTGCGCCTGCAGTTGCTCGGTCTGGCGCTTATAACGACGCGCCAGTACCGCGCAAACCATCAGTTGGATCTGATGGAAAATCATCAACGGCAGTACCATCATACCGATCACCGATGTGGGGAACAGAATGTTCGCCATCGGAATACCATTCGCCAGACTCTTTTTCGAGCCACAGAAGACGATAGTGATTTCATCCGCCTTATTGAAACCCAGTCGACGCGCCATAAAGACGTTAATCACAATCACAATAGCCAGCAATACGCAGCTAACTACCACAATAAACAGCAGCGAACCCCAACCGACTTTGTGCCAGATGCCGTTAACGACGGCTTCGCTGAATGCCGTATAAACGACCAAAAGAATGGATGTCTGGTCGGTTTTTGCTATCCACTTTTTATTGCGTGCTACCCAGTTACCAATCCACGGGCGAGAAAGATGTCCCAGCACGAACGGCAGCAGTAGTTGCAACATAATCTTACCGACCTGTTCCAGACTGCCTTCTGCACCGTGGATATTCATTACCAGACCGACCAGCAACGGCGAAAGGAAAATCCCCAGCAGGCTGGATGCTGACGCAGAACAAACCGCCGCCGCGACATTACCGCCCGCCATTGAAGTAAAGGCGATTGCAGACTGCACGGTAGCCGGGAGAATGCACAAATAGAGAAAACCGGAATAGAGCATCGGATCGACATTTACCGGTTTCCACCAGGCAAACAGTACGCCCAGAATCGGAAACAGTACGAAGGTGCTGCACATTACCCACAAATGCAATCGCCAGTGACTACCGCCAGCAATTATCGCCTCACGCGACAGCTTAGCGCCGTGCATAAAGAACAACAGGGCAATAGCTGCCGTGGTCAGATTTTCAAAGAAGGGGACAAAACCGCCTCTGGCCGGAAAGAAAGAAGCCAGCAATACCACCGTGATCAGGGTTAAAGTGAAAGGATCGAGGATACGAAAAAGTTTCATAAAGACTCCAGATGACCGATGCTTTCATTGTGCGTTGTTCTGATTGATAAATAAAACTGAATTGCTTATCAATTTGTGCGTGGTAATGGGAAGTCAGAGGGGAGCTTCGCCTGGTTGGCAAATAGGGGCCGTTAACTGAGGGAACTATGTGACAGCCGAAAAAATCACAGAAGGTTATTACTACTGATGTACATAGCAGTTTTAGCATGATCAGCGCTGGTTTAGAACGGGTATTATATTGAATAAAGAATGTCACCCGGAGAGAGCGTTTCACTCACTTTATTATTAACGGTGCGGTAAAACTATGAGGGCAGACTCAGGTTTAATAACAGGAACTGCCTTTTAATTGTATATTTCACGCGAACAATAAATATCATGAATGTGATTGCTTCATATATTTTTGATGTGATTGTTTAGTGTTGCTGTTACTGGGTTAGTGGTTTATCTAAAAACTCATGATCATTACGCAATATTAGGGTGGCTTTCTTAATGTTTTCAGAATCGATATCAAATCGCAATTGATCATTACAATAAAAGATATTGGTAAATTTGATGTGTTTCAGGATATTTAAAGGGGAGGCTCAAATCGAAGGGGACGACGGTGAATCTAAAACTACAGTTAAAAGTTCTTTCATTTCTGCAATTCTTTTTGTGGGGAAGTTGGCTAAACACATTTGGTTCTTATATGTTTATTACGCTGCGCTTCAAAGGAGAAGATATTGGTGCAGTCTACAGTACATTGGGTATTGCAGCGGTGATAACGTCAACACTATTTGGCATTGTGGCAGATAAATGGATTAGCGCTAAATGGATTTATGCCGCTTGTCACTTTTTGGGCGCGGTAACATTATTTATCGCGGCATCTGTTACAACACCTTCGGCAATGTTTATTGTCATTTTACTTAACTCTCTCGTTTATATGCCAACGCTTGGCTTGAGTAATACGATTTCCTATTACCGTATACAAAATGCGGGTATGGATATTGTGACTGAGTTTCCACCAATACGCATCTGGGGAACGATCGGATTTATTGTTGCGATGTGGGCAGTAAGTCTGGCTGGTTTTGAATTAAGTCATATGCAATTGTATATCGGAGCGGCGGCTTCATTAGGATTAAGTCTGTTTACGTTGACATTACCCGTTGTACCGGTGGCTAAATCTAACCAGGCCCAAGGAATAATAGACGTTCTCGGGCTGCGTGCATTTGCACTGTTCAAAAATAGCAAAATGGCTATTTTCTTTATCTTTGCCATGCTGCTTGGGGCAGAATTACAGATTACCGGAATGTTTGGAAATACTTTTCTCCACAGCTTCGAGAGTGTTCCAGAGTTTGCCAATAGTTTTGTTGTCACCCATGCATCTATTTTGTTATCGATTTCTCAGATATCCGAAGTTTGTTTCATTCTTGCTATTCCATTTTTTCTGAAAAAATATGGTATTAAAAATGTCATGCTGATGAGCATGATTGCCTGGATGCTGCGCTTTGGTTTATTCGCTTATGGCGATCCTTCATTCGGCGGTACTATTCTGTTAATTCTTTCGATGATTGTTTATGGCTGTGCCTTTGACTTCTTCAATATATCTGGCTCGGTATTTGTTGAACAAGAAGTTGATCCCTCGATCCGTAATAGTGCTCAGGGCGTATTCCTGATGATGGCCAATGGTTTTGGTTGTATTCTGGGCGGTTTTATTAGTGGCAAAGTCGTCGATTATTTAACAACGGATGGTAACCCGCAATGGGCAACCATTTGGCTGGTATTTGCTGGGTATTCACTGGTTCTTGCTCTCGCATTTATGGTGTTGTTTAAATATAAACACAACGGTGCCACGACGACGTCCAGTCATTACGCCTGATACGGTATTTATCAAAATTAATAATGTTTTACAGGATTCGTAAAGGAGGATGTTATGGCAAATCAATTGTATAACCAATGTCGGGTCTATTGTGCACCCTGGCGATTAGATGCTTTAAATTTAAATGACATCATCGATCAATGGATTGACGATGGTCTGTTACCGCCCCTGATCCATACTTTTCTTCCTTATCGTGATGATGCCGGTACCTCCAGTGAAGAGGAGATTTTTGTTAACGATGTCGCGAATATGGACAACAGCGTTGGGGTTATCGGTTATTTCGATGGCGGAACCTATGATTCCGGTTGTGCGTGGGAAGTGGGCTATGCATGGGCTTCAGGAATGCCGGTACATCTGGTTACGACCGACTTTCTCTTATGGGCGGCAGGTAACTCTTCAGAGTTTTACCCTATAAGTAAGCTGATAAATTATGTAGCAAAAGTTGTATCAGTGTCAGATTCTGATGCCAGTATCAGCAACTATCGTGAACAAACATCAGACATCATCAATCGTGCATTGCAAATATTTCAGCAAAATTTAATTGCCGACTTCGGCACGACGATTACTCCAGCTATACCCGTTACTCCACTGCCCATTGAGTATGATTATTATCTTGATCCTAACTTTATGTATACAGAACCATCTCGGGGCTTACTGGAGAATATCAAAGACGCGATCGTTAGTGTGGGTAAAACATTTATCGTTGGTGACAACATGAATGATATTGCGACTGATATTGATAATTTAAGAAAATCCAGACAAGCCATTTTTTATTCTGATACCTTTGAGCCGAATGTTGACACCGGTATTATGAATGGCATTGCCTATGCATTAGGGCAGCAATCGATTATTTATTGTAGTAAGCAACAAAAGTATCAGTCTGCACTGACGACCGATTATCTAAATTTAATGATAACCTGGTCATCAACGGTGGCACATTCATTTGCCGAGCTTGAAGCATTGATTGACAACAAAGAAATGTAATAGTTTATTCTTTTTGATTATCAGGTGAGTGATTGCCTGATAATCAACTTTTTAAATTAACTACCAAAATAAATTATACCGTCGTTATATCTCTCTGCCGGGGGACGGTATGATCGATTTAAAAAATATATTGAATATCTCTGGTAAATGTATTGGTCAGTCACGACTTTTTCTCGTTATAAGAAGAAGTGACACATATTTAACGAATAATGTTTATTACAAGGACTTTCCATGACCCAATCTCATTTTTCACAAAACCCGTGGTATTGCGCAGATATCATTCGTCGCCACAAACCAAACTTTACCCCACGCGTTGCGTTTATTCTTGGTTCGGGGCTGGGTGCGTTGGCTGAACAGATTGAAGGCGCGGTCGCTATTTCTTATAGCGATTTGCCGGGATTTCCGGTGAGCACCGTACATGGTCACGCAGGAGAGTTGGTCCTCGGCATGCTCTCTGGTGTGCCTGTAGCTTGCATGAAAGGTCGTGGCCATTTTTATGAGGGCCGTGGAATGACAGTCATGACTGATGCGATTCGCACGTTCAAGTTGCTGGGCTGTGAGTTGTTGTTCTGCACTAATGCTGCAGGCTCGCTTCGCCCGGAAGTGAGGGCGGGCAGTTTGGTTGCGCTGAAAGATCACATCAACACGATGCCAGGCACACCGATGACAGGCCTTAATGATGATCGCTTCGGCGAGCGCTTTTTCTCATTAGCGAACGCTTATGATGCTGATTATCGGGCCGTTTTGCAGTCCGTCGCGCAGGAAGAAGGTTTTCCGCTCACAGAGGGCGTTTTTGTTTCTTATCCAGGGCCTAACTTCGAAACGGCGGCAGAAATTCGCATGATGCAGATGATTGGCGGTGACGTTGTGGGTATGTCTGTAGTGCCTGAAGTGATTACCGCACGTCATAGCGAAATGAAAGTCGTTGCTGTGTCTGCAATAACTAATATGGCGGAAGGTTTAAGCGATGTGAAATTGTCACATGCCCAAACGCTGGCTGCAGCGGAATTATCCCGGCAAAACTTTATCAATCTGATTTGCGGATTCTTACGCAAAATCGCCTGAAAGCAATAAAAAATGGCCTCGCGGATGGGGCCATCTCACTGCGATAAGGAAACCAAAAATGAATATCGCAACGCGTTTAAAGATTATGTCTTTTCTGCAATATTTTATCTGGGGGAGTTGGTTAGTTACCCTCGGCTCTTACATGATAAACACCTTACATTTTACCGGGGCTGATGTTGGTATGGCATACAGCTCTAAAGGCATTGCGGCTATTATTATGCCAGCCATTATGGGTATTATTGCAGATAAATGGTTACGAGCTGAACGTACCTATATGCTGTGCCACTTTATTTGCGCCGGGGTACTTTTTTATGCCGCCTCCGTGACTGAACCGAATATGATGTTCTGGATAATGTTGCTTAACGCAATGGCGTTCATGCCCACTATTGCATTATCCAATAGTGTTTCTTATTCGTGTCTGGCCCAGGCCGGATTAGATCCGGTAACCTGTTTTCCGCCAATCCGTGTTTATGGCACTGTGGGATTTATTGTCGCCATGTGGCTGGTGAGTTTATTGCATCTGGAGTTAAGTAGTTTGCAGCTGTATATTGCTTCTGGTGCTTCTTTAGTGTTAGCGGTCTATGCATTAACGCTACCGAAAATTCCAGTGGCGGAGCATAAAATCAGCACTACGCTTTCCAGTAAATTAGGTCTGGATGCGTTTGTGTTATTTAAAAATCCGCGTATGGCGATTTTCTTTTTATTTGCCATGTTATTAGGTGCGGTACTACAAATTACTAACGTTTTTGGTAACCCGTTCCTGCATGATTTTGCTCGTAACCCTGAATTTGCTGATAGCTTCGTGGTGAAATATCCTTCCATCTTGCTCTCTGTTTCGCAAATGGCGGAAGTCGGCTTCATTCTTACTATTCCCTTCTTCCTGAAGCGTTTTGGCATAAAAACCGTCATGTTGATGAGTATGGTCGCGTGGACATTACGCTTTGGCTTCTTTGCCTTTGGCGACCCATCGCCAAGTGGCTTTGTATTATTGTTGTTATCGATGATTGTGTATGGCTGTGCGTTCGACTTTTTTAATATCTCAGGTTCAGTGTTTGTCGAACAGGAAGTGGATTCCAGTATTCGCGCCAGTGCTCAGGGCTTATTTATGACGATGGTCAACGGCGTTGGGGCGTGGATCGGCTCTCTTCTGAGTGGTATGGCGGTTGACTATTTCACGGTTGATGGTGTGAAAGACTGGCAAACTATCTGGTTGGTATTTGCTGCGTATGCGCTGGCCCTGGCAGTGATCTTTGCCCTGTTTTTCCGTTATAAGCATGAACCTGAAAAAATGGCACAAAAATCATTAGCTCACTGATGTAAACGGGGTTGACCTTTATTGTTATGTGCTAGATTTGGAGCCTTACCAAACTTATGGAGCGCAATAATCATGGAAAGTACGCATCGTATTGATCTCAAGTTATTGCGCTATTTTCTTGCGGTTGCAGAAGAACTTCACTTTGGGCGGGCGGCTGCGCGGCTCAATATGTCGCAGCCGCCATTAAGTATTCATATTAAAGATCTGGAACAACAACTGGGCACGTTGCTGTTCGTTCGTCATTCGCGCAGTGTGGCGCTCACTCATGCGGGAAAAATTTTACTGGAAGAATCACGACGGTTACTGGCGAATGCCAGTCAGGCGATGGCACGGGTTGAGCAGATTGGTCGCGGTGAGGCAGGGCGGATTGAGCTGGGCGTGGTGGGAACTGCAATGTGGGGGCGAATGCGTCCGGCGATGCGGTGCTTTCTGAAAGAATGCCCCAATGTTCATGTCTCATTTCGTGAAAAATCACCAGGCATGCAAATGGCGTTGCTGGAGCGGCGGGAACTGGATGCGGGTATCTGGCGGATGGCGATTGAACCAACCACGGGGTTTACCAGCTTACGCTTACATGAATCCTCTTTTCTGGTTGCTATTCCGCAAGACCATCATCTGGCATCGCGAGATGCTATCCCGCTAACTGCATTACGCAATGAATACTTTGTAACGCTGCCTTCCGTCCATTCTGACTGGGCGTTTTTACAGCGCGTTTGTCAGCAGGCAGGTTTTTCACCGATGATCGTCCGGGAGGCCGTAGAGCCGCAAACTGTGCTGGCGATGATCAGTATGGGATTGGGCGTGACATTAATGGCAGATAGCTATGCCCAGATGAGTTGGCCCGGTGTGGTATTTCGTCCACTGGAAGAACGTATTCCGGCAGATCTGTATATTGTCTATGAACAGCAACACGCGACGCCTGCGCTGGAGAGGTTGGTTAATGCTTTGATCGCGTGAAGGAATATCGCAGATAGCAAAAAGGCGCCTTTAGGGCGCCTTTTTACATTGGTGGGTCGTGCAGGATGACTCGCTTCGCTCGCCCTTCGGGCCGTCGCCGCAAGCGGCTCCGTTGTTTCGCTGCGCTCAACTCGAACCTGCTGCAGGTTCGAATCTTTGAGTATTGCAGATAGCAAAAAAGCGCCTTTAGGGCGCTTTTTTACATTGGTGGGTCGTGCAGGATTCGAACCTGCGACCAATTGATTAAAAGTCAACTGCTCTACCAACTGAGCTAACGACCCGAAGTGGTGGGTGATGACGGGATCGAACCGCCGACCCCCTCCTTGTAAGGGAGGTGCTCTCCCAGCTGAGCTAATCACCCACTTCGGTACTTCACATTGTTACAAGAAATTTAGCTGGCGAGAAAGTGGTGGGTGATGACGGGATCGAACCGCCGACCCCCTCCTTGTAAGGGAGGTGCTCTCCCAGCTGAGCTAATCACCCACTTCTCAATTTCTTGCTACACGGCGGAGACTACATAAAGTAGTTGGTGGGTGATGACGGGATCGAACCGCCGACCCCCTCCTTGTAAGGGAGGTGCTCTCCCAGCTGAGCTAATCACCCCCGCTGTGTGGAGTCGCATTATAGGGAGAGTTGGAAATGAGTCAACGCATTTTCTAAAGAAATTGTTCGTTCGTCGTAAATTTAAGCAAGGTGATCGCAAAACAGACCGTGTTGCGCAATTTGTCAACGAAAACAATAATGCGTAAGGTAGCAACCCGAACTACATTGAGGAATCAGGCGGGAGTGATAGAATATCGCCCACTCAATTTTTCCAGGATTTGCCGGTTGTCGGCATCTTTCTAAACGTAAGGCCATTTCATGAAAATCAAAACTCGCTTCGCGCCAAGCCCAACAGGCTATCTGCACGTTGGCGGCGCGCGTACTGCTCTTTACTCCTGGCTTTTTGCACGTAACCACGGCGGTGAGTTCGTGCTGCGTATTGAAGACACCGATCTTGAGCGTTCCACGCCGGAAGCTATCGAAGCCATTATGGATGGCATGAACTGGCTGAGTCTGGAGTGGGATGAAGGCCCGTACTTCCAGACCAAACGTTTCGATCGCTATAACGCGGTTATTGATCAGATGCTGGAAGAGGGTACTGCCTATAAATGCTACTGCTCTAAAGAGCGCCTCGAAGCGCTGCGTGAAGAGCAGATGGCAAAAGGCGAGAAGCCGCGTTATGACGGCCGTTGCCGCCACAGCCATGAACATCACGCTGATGATGAACCGTGCGTTGTACGTTTTGCTAACCCACAGGAAGGTTCCGTTGTTTTTGACGATCAGATCCGTGGTCCGATCGAGTTCAGCAACCAGGAGCTGGATGATCTGATTATCCGCCGTACCGATGGTTCTCCGACCTATAACTTCTGTGTGGTTGTCGACGACTGGGATATGGAAATTACTCACGTCATCCGTGGTGAAGACCATATCAACAACACGCCGCGCCAGATCAACATTCTTAAGGCCCTGAAAGCGCCCGTACCGGTTTACGCGCACGTTTCTATGATCAACGGTGATGACGGTAAAAAATTGTCCAAACGTCACGGTGCAGTCAGCGTAATGCAGTACCGCGACGACGGCTATCTGCCAGAAGCACTGCTGAACTATCTGGTGCGTCTGGGCTGGTCCCACGGCGATCAGGAAATCTTCACTCGTGAAGAGATGATCAAATACTTCACCCTGAATGCCGTCAGCAAATCTGCCAGTGCGTTCAACACTGATAAACTGCTGTGGTTGAACCATCACTATATTAACGCGCTGCCGCCGGAGTATGTGGCTACTCACTTACAGTGGCACATCGAGCAGGAAAATATTGATACCCGTAACGGCCCGCAGCTTGCTGAGCTGGTGAAACTGCTGGGCGAACGCTGCAAAACGCTCAAAGAGATGGCGCAAAGCTGCCGCTATTTCTACGAAGATTTTGCTGAGTTTGATGCCGATGCTGCGAAAAAACATCTGCGTCCGGTAGCGCGTCAGCCGCTGGAAGTAGTGCGCGATAAACTGTCTGCTATCACTGACTGGACGGCGGAAAATGTTCACCACGCAATTCAGGCAACGGCGGATGAACTGGAAGTGGGAATGGGTAAAGTTGGGATGCCGCTGCGAGTAGCCGTAACCGGTGCAGGGCAGTCCCCGGCACTGGATGTTACCGTTCACGCGATCGGTAAGACACGTAGCATTGAGCGTATCAACAAAGCGCTGGCCTTTATTGCTGAACGCGAAAATCAGCAGTAATTAGCGTATAAAAAGATAAACGGCAGGAGATAATATCCTGCCGTTTTTTTATTTATGCTGATTCGTCAATATCGAGACGGGCGAGGAAATTGCGAATTCCTTCACGTGACAAAAATTGCGCGACTTTTTCCTGCTCAATGTCTGTCATATTATCTATCGCGTTGATGATTTGTCGATACGCCGGGGCGCGTGCTCCAGGAGCGTATTCAGCAATTCTCTCTTCAGCTTCCATCAACATTGGTGTGTTATGGAACGCAGGCGTGTTCTGAATAAACTCGCAAACCTGCGAATCGACCAGAATAAGTCTGGCACGACCTCCTTTCACGCCGGGAAATTTTTCCGTTCTCCAGCCTTTTTCTCTGATCCAACGGTTAACAGTTTGTTTAGCCACACCCAGGCATTCCGCCAGCTCTTCGGTGGTCATTTTATTACGTAATCTTTTCATATTATTTGCTGTCGCGAATCCCTAAGCGTTGTAATAATCCGATAATCCCTTCCCGCAGAAGCAAGGATGTAAACTGTTTTTGTTCAAGAGGCGTCATCTCTTTCGCCAGCGTCACCAGCAGCACTTCAAGCGGCGTATCGGCAGACAGTTCAGGAGCTTCTCTTTGATCGTCCGGACGTTCTGCATTACGAATATATTCACGAACTTGTTTATTGACGTGAATCAGTCGGGCCTTGCCACCCTGGACACCTGGTTTTGGTGATGTCGTCCAGCCTTGCTTGCGTACCCATTTATTAATGGTCTGGCGGCTATAACCGGTCAGCCTGGCAAGTTCATCTGGCGTCATCCTCTCCTTGAACATAACAATTCCCTGAATGATTGCGGGTCTATTAGTGGTTCATTTTATAACACCACTTTACAAGAAACCGTGACAGGAATAACTACTGAATGCGAGCGACTATCCAAAATAGTTCATTTGCCTGATTTTTCAGCGATTGAAACTACGCCTTGCAATTTGCCGTTGACACATTCGGGCGGAATTCATATGATGCCGCCCGTCAACTCGACAAGCTTTACGTGATGGGGCTATAGCTCAGCTGGGAGAGCGCCTGCTTTGCACGCAGGAGGTCTGCGGTTCGATCCCGCATAGCTCCACCAAATTTTGCACCCAGCAAATTTGGTACGTAAACAACTCGTGGGGCTATAGCTCAGCTGGGAGAGCGCTTGCATGGCATGCAAGAGGTCAGCGGTTCGATCCCGCTTAGCTCCACCAAATTTCAAACCCTCGCTGCGAAGCGGGGGTTTTTTGTCTCTGCTTTTTGCCGCTTTTGTAATACAGTCTACCTCCCAGGTTAGTGTTGCCTGTTGGAAACATCATTGGATGAAATATCGGCAACAGGTCGGTCCCTGTTTGCTTCGCGATGCGAATAAACATATTATTTGTGTGCCTTAAAACCCCGATCAGTGAGAGTAGTGTACTCATGTTTGTGGAGCATAACCTGATAAAAAATATCAAGATATTTGCACTAGCGTTTACGCTCACCGTGGTACTTATTCAGCTATCCCGTTTTATCTCGCCACTTGCTGTTATCCATTCCAGCTATATTTTCCTGGCGTGGATGCCACTGTGCGTAATGCTATCAATATTCTTTATCTTCGGCTGGCGCGGTGTCGTTCCCGTTTTATGCGGAATGTTTTGCACCAATCTGTGGAATTTTCATCTCTCATTTTTGCAAACCGCCGTCATGCTTGGCAGCCAGTCGTTTGCTGTGCTGTGTGCCTGCGCAATATTACGCTGGCAGTTGGGAACGCGTTGGCGCTACGGATTAACCACCCGAAACGTATGGAAACGTCTCTTCTGGCTTGGTTTGGTGACGCCGTTCGGCATCAAAGGCAGCATGTATCTCGTGGGCAGGTTCTTTGATTTCCCACTAAAGATATCAACCTTTTTCGGCGATGCCGACGCGATTTTCACGGTCGTTGATTTACTAAGCCTTTTCACCGCCGTGTTGATTTACAACATGCTCTTTTACTATCTCACTCGCATGATTGTAAGTCCTCACTTTGCGCAGATATTGTGGCGCAGAGATATCGCACCGTCACTGAGTAAAGAAAAACGCACATTTACCTTAAGTTGGCTGGCGGCTCTTAGCGTTCTGCTACTTTTGATGTGCACGCCTTATGAAAACGACTTTATCGCCGGTTATCTGGTACCTGTTTTCTTTATCATCTTTACCCTTGGTGTCGGTAAACTTCGTTATCCGTTTTTAAATCTTACCTGGGCTGTATCGACGCTTTTCCTCCTGAATTACAACCAGAATTTTTTACAAGGGGTGGAAACAGAATATTCGCTGGCATTTATTCTCGCGGTGCTGATTTCCTTTAGCGTTTGCCTGCTTTACATGGTACGCATTTATTATCGTAGCGAATGGCTTAACCGTCGCTGGCATTTGCAGGCACTGACCGATCCGTTAACGCTATTACCCAACTTTCGTGCACTGGAGCAATCGCAGGAGCAAGAGGCTGGTAAGAGTTTTTGCTGTCTGCGCATTGATAATCTTGAGTTTATGAGTCGCCATTACGGGTTAGTAATGCGCGTTCATTGTATCCGCTCAATTTACCGTACATTGCTGCCATTGATGCAGGAAAACGAAAAGTTGTATCAATTGCCGGGGAGCGAATTGCTGTTGGTACTGACCGGGCCGGAAACGGAAGGGCGGCTACAGCATATGGTTAACGTTCTCAACAGTCGGCAAATCCACTGGAACAACACCGGGCTGGATATGGGCTATGGTGCTGCCTGGGGACGTTTTGACGGTAATCAGGATACCCTGCAGCCAATGCTGGGGCAGTTAAGCTGGCTGGCAGAACAATCCTGCGTTCATCATCACGTGCTGGCGTTGGATAATCGAGAAGAGATTGCATCCGGGCAGACAACCAAACAGGTGTTGTTACTCAATACAATCCGTAAGGCGTTAGATAAGGGTGATTTGCTGCTCTATGCCCAGCCAATTCGCAACAAGGATGGAGAAGGTTACGATGAAATCCTTGCGCGTCTGAAATACGACGGTGGCATAATGACGCCTGATAAATTTTTGCCGCTTATTGCCCAATTTAACCTTAGCGCGCGATTCGATTTACAGGTGCTGGAATCCCTGCTGAAGTGGCTGGCAACCCACCCTTGCGACAAGAAAGGCCCGCGCTTTTCAGTCAATTTAATGCCGCTCACTCTGCTGCAAAAGAATATCGCCGGGCGAATTATTCGTCTGTTTAAACGTTACCGTGTCTCCCCGGAGGCTGTGATTATTGAGATCACCGAGGAGCAGGCGTTTTCTAACGCAGAAAGCAGTATGTACAATATCGAACAACTGCATAAGTTTGGCTTCCGTATTGCGATTGATGACTTTGGCACAGGCTATGCCAACTACGAACGGTTAAAACGTTTGCAGGCTGATATCATCAAGATTGATGGCGTCTTCGTTAAGGATATCGTCACTAATACACTGGATGCGATGATAGTGAGATCAATTACCGATCTGGCGAAAGCGAAGTCATTGAGTGTGGTCGCGGAGTTTGTCGAGACTCAACAGCAGCAGGCGCTATTGCATAAGCTCGGGGTGCAATATCTGCAAGGGTATTTAATTGGTCGCCCGCAACCATTAGTTGATTAACAGGCGTAAAAAAGCCGGGGAATTATCCCCGGCATTTGAGGTTGATGATAAACGGACAATTGCCTGATGCGCTGCGCTTATCGGGCCTGCATGGAAACACAATCTATTGAATTTGCGTTGTTTTGTCAGCTTGGTAGGGCATTTACGCCGCATCCGGCATAAACAAAGCGCACGTTGTCAACAAACTGAAGCCGGGGGAATTATCCCCGGCTTTTTTAATGGATTCGCTTACAGTACCAGTGCTGCGATTGACGCAGACAGCACACTCACCAGCGTAGAGCCGTAAACCAGTTTCAGACCGAAGCGAGAAACCACGTTACCTTGCTCTTCGTTCAGGCCTTTAACGGCACCCGCGATAATCCCGATAGAAGAGAAGTTAGCGAAGGATACCAGGAACACAGAGAGGATACCTTCAGCACGCGGAGAGAGCGTGGAAGCAATTTTCTGCAGATCCATCATTGCAACGAACTCGTTGGAAACCAGTTTGGTTGCCATGATGCTGCCAACTTGCAGTGCTTCACTGGAAGGAACACCCATCACCCATGCAATTGGATAGAAGATGTAGCCCAGAATGCCCTGGAAGGAGATGCTGTAGCCAAACCAGCCAGTCACGGTAGCAAACAGAGCGTTCAGTGCAGCGATCAGGGCGATAAAGCCGATCAGCATTGCGGCAACGATAATGGCCACTTTGAAGCCTGCCAGAATGTATTCACCCAGCATTTCGAAGAAGCTCTGGCCTTCGTGCAGGTCGGACATCTGAATGTTTTCTTCGCTGGCATCAACACGGTAAGGGTTGATCAGCGACAGCACGATAAAGGTGCTGAACATGTTCAGTACCAGCGCAGCAACGACGTATTTCGGTTCCAGCATGGTCATGTATGCACCAACGATGGACATAGAAACGGTGGACATCGCCGTGGCTGCCATGGTGTACATACGATTACGGGAGATTTTGCCGAGGATATCTTTATAGGCGATAAAGTTCTCGGACTGACCCAGAATCAGGGAGCTGACGGCGTTAAAGGATTCCAGTTTGCCCATGCCGTTGACTTTGGAGAGCAGGAAACCAATTGCACGGATAATCACCGGCAACACGCGAATGTGCTGGAGAATACCGATCAGCGCAGAGATAAAGACGATTGGGCATAGCACTTTCAGGAAGAAGAATGCCAGGCCTTGATCATTCATGCTACCAAAAACGAAGTTAGTCCCTTCGTTGGCAAATCCGAGCAGTTTTTCGAACATTTCGGAGAAGCCTTTCACGAAGCCCAGACCAACGTCGGAGTTCAGGAAGAACCACGCCAGTAACACTTCGATAACAAGCAGTTGAATAACATAACGGATACGAATTTTTTTGCGGTCGCTGCTTACCAGCAGTGCGAGAATCGCAACAACGGCAAGTGCCAGTACAAAATGAAGGACGCGGTCCATATTTGCTCCAAATATGAGGCAGGTTAAATTTCCGTGCACATTCTATGTAACATGGGTAAGGAAAACGAGATCTGACACACACTATAATGACGTCCTGTGACAAGCTTCAAAAATAGTGACCTGTCATACATATTTGCTATGTTGTGTATGGAAGCTGAAAGTTATGTAAATGTGCTAACATTAAACATAATTATAACATTCAAATCATCAATCTTTTCGTAGTCATAATCCTGGTCTATCAGAGAAATCACCACAATCCATTTAAATGAATTTGATAATCATTCTCGTTTGACATAGCATGAAATATAGCAAAGGCTATGTTTTAGAGGCACAAGATGACGAACTATCGCGTTGAGAGTAGCAGCGGTCGGGCAGCGCGCAAGATGAGGCTCGCATTAATGGGACCTGCGTTCATTGCGGCAATTGGTTATATCGATCCCGGTAACTTTGCGACCAATATTCAGGCGGGCGCCAGCTTCGGCTATCAACTGCTGTGGGTGGTCGTCTGGGCCAACTTAATGGCGATGCTGATTCAGATCCTCTCGGCCAAACTCGGGATTGCCACTGGTAAAAATCTGGCGGAGCAAATTCGCGACCACTACCCACGTCCGGTAGTCTGGTTCTATTGGGTCCAGGCGGAAATTATTGCGATGGCGACCGATCTGGCGGAATTTATTGGTGCGGCGATCGGTTTCAAACTCATTCTTGGTGTTTCTTTATTGCAAGGGGCGGTGCTGACAGGTATCGCCACCTTCTTGATTTTAATGCTGCAACGTCGCGGGCAAAAACCGCTGGAGAAAGTGATTGGTGGGCTTCTGTTGTTTGTTGCCGCGGCTTACATTGTTGAGTTGATTTTCTCCCAACCGAATCTGGTGCAGTTGAGCAAAGGTATGGCGATACCGAGTTTACCGACCTCGGAAGCGGTCTTCCTGGCGGCTGGCGTGTTAGGGGCGACGATTATGCCGCATGTGATTTATCTTCACTCTTCGCTTACCCAGCATCTACACGGTGGTTCACGCCAGCAACGTTACTCTGCGACCAAATGGGATGTGGCGATTGCCATGACCATCGCTGGCTTTGTCAATCTGGCGATGATGGCAACGGCTGCCGCCGCGTTTCACTTTTCTGGTCATACTGGTGTTGCCGACCTTGATGAGGCTTACCTGACGCTGCAACCGCTGTTAAGTAATGCAGCGGCAACGGTTTTTGGTTTAAGTCTGGTGGCGGCGGGGCTTTCGTCAACGGTAGTGGGTACGTTGGCAGGGCAGGTGGTGATGCAGGGGTTCATTCGCTTTCATATTCCGCTGTGGGTACGCCGTACGGTAACCATGCTGCCGTCATTTATTGTCATTCTGATGGGATTAGATCCGACACGGATTCTGGTTATGAGCCAGGTGCTGCTCAGTTTTGGTATTGCTCTGGCGCTGGTGCCGCTGCTGATTTTCACCAGTGACAGCAAGTTGATGGGCGATCTGGTGAATAGCAAATGGGTTAAACAAATCGGCTGGATGATTGTGGTGCTGGTGGTAACGCTGAATATCTGGTTGTTGGTGGGAACGGCATTGGGGCTGTAGTTGAATGAGTGTCGCATCAGGCACCACTGGCGGATGCGGCGTAAAACGCCTTATCCGCCCTACGCGTTAAATGGAGCGGGTTTGTAGGCCTGATAAGACGCGCAAGCGTCGCATCAGGCACCACTGGCGGATGCGGCGTAAAACGCCTTATCCGCCCTACGCGTTAAATGAAGTGGGTTTGTAGGCCTGCTAAGACGCGCAAGCGTCGCATCAGGCATTGCGCTCCATTAGCGAATGTGTTTAATGACGATGCCCATGTCCACGGCCTTTTCCGCGATGATCATCACGGTCACGCCAGCCTTCGCGATAGCCACGCTCATACGCTTTACGCTTATCCCAACCACGGTGATAGCCATTATCATGACGCCACCAGCGGTTTTTACGCCATTCATAATTACGGTGCCAGTAGTCACGATCGCGCCAGTGGCCGCCGTCCCAGTAGTTACCATAATTATCGCGATCGCCAATTTGTAATTTAATTGATGGCAGTAAGGTAATTTCACCTGCGTTTGCTGCAAGCGGGATAAATGCCATCAGGGCGGCCGCCAGAAACAGTGACCTGAACATTGTTATTCTCCTTCACGATCGAAGCCGTCAGCGGCCTGTTAACGCAATATTACGGGGAGGTAAAGCCCCGTTTCATCGCCATAACTCTTAAATCATAAGGGAGAGCATTTTTTGCTAAAGGTTATCGTGGGGTGGCTGTTGTTTTGGACGATTCACCATCATCATCGGTTTACCTGCCAGTAATAACCATGCCGGAAGCATGACGATACACAGTAGCGGTAACAATGTGGAATCAGGTACAACGACCGCCGCCATAAACAAACTTAGCCAGCCATCGCGCGTTACCACCAGTACGAGGCCGAGAATCGCGCAGGAGACGGTAATGGCCGCTGGAACGGCGGGAACGTGCGCATGCAGCATCAAACCTAACGCTACGCCGACAAATACCGCCGGGAAGATTCGCCCGCCGCGAAACCCGCTGGCGGCGGCAATGACCAGGGCGGCAAGTTTGATTACCGCCAGCAATAAGTAATCGCTGGTGCTGAAAGCCTGATTTGTCACCATCTGCTGCATCTCGTCCAGCCCTTTAAATAGCGAAACAGGCCCACCAATAACGCCCAGAATACCGAGAATAAAGCCGCCAACCCCCAGCATGAGGACCGGATTTTTAATCTGATGCATCATCGCGTGCACCCGTGGGAAACACCACACTGCAACCATACCTGCCGCAATGGCGATCGCCGTCACAATTGCACCACTGATAATGTCTGCTAACTGCATCTGTCCGTAATGAGCAATGGGCAGCGAAAAATGAGGATGGATAAACAATCCGGTGGTTAGTGCGCCAGCCGCCGCTGCCATTAACGGCGCAAAGAGACGATCCCAAAGTGGAACGTCGTGGCTGCCATTTAAGGTTTGCGAAAATATCAACGCCGCCGCAACAGGAGTGCCAAACAGTGCGCCGATGGTGCCTGCAGAGGCTAAAATAGTCCACTCCATCCGGTTCACTCGTGGTAACAGACGCGCGCCAATCGCCACCGCGAGGGCGATATTGACGGTCATAATGGGATGTTCCGGCCCAAGACTGACGCCGCCCGCAAGACCGAGAATTAATGCTACGATAAGTCCAGGTAGCGCAGAGGGGGAGACTGGCGCGCCAATCAGCGCTTCACAGGCAGGATCCGGCCCGGCATGACCCCGGCTGAAACGGATGACTAGCCCAACAGCGGCCCCTGTCAGCGTTAAAATTCCGATGATCCAGAGCGGTGAATCCTGGGCTATCCCCAGACTTCCCGGCAGTCGTTGCCAGAGCAGATTCTGTAATACCGAGGCGATTTTCATTACCACCATCAGAATAAGACTGGACGCAATCCCAATTGCCAGAGCGGGGAGCGATAATAACAACATGGTTCTGGCTCGCGGATGGAGCATGTTCTATTCCTTTATGCGGGTTCAGATATTTAGTTTGCCCAGCTTGCATAAAGACATCGCTGCAATTGGTGCTGAAACGATAAAGTAAATGTGTGACCCAGATCGATATTTACAGGGAGCCTGCCTCTACGGCGTTGTTGTTATGCCCCCATGAACTTACAGTGTGAGAAAGAATTATTTTGACTTTAGCGGAGCAGTTGAAGAATGACAAAGTATGCATTAGTCGGTGATGTGGGCGGTACTAACGCACGTCTTGCTCTGTGTGATATTGCCAGTGGTGAAATCTCGCAGGCTAAAACCTATTCAGGGCTTGATTATCCCAGCCTGGAAGCGGTCATTCGCGTTTATCTTGAAGAGCATAAAGTCGAGGTGAAAGATGGCTGCATCGCCATTGCTTGCCCAATTACTGGTGACTGGGTGGCAATGACCAACCACACCTGGGCGTTTTCGATTGCCGAAATGAAAAAGAATCTCGGTTTTAGCCACCTGGAGATTATTAACGATTTTACGGCGGTTTCGATGGCGATCCCGATGCTGAAAAAAGAGCATCTGATCCAGTTTGGCGGCGCAGAACCGGTTGAAGGTAAACCTGTCGCGGTGTACGGTGCCGGGACAGGGCTTGGGGTTGCACATCTGGTCCATGTCGATAAACGCTGGGTAAGCCTGCCTGGTGAAGGTGGTCACGTTGATTTTGCGCCAAACAGTGAAGAAGAAGCCATTATCCTTGAAATACTGCGCGCGGAAATTGGCCATGTCTCGGCTGAACGCGTGCTCTCTGGCCCTGGTCTGGTAAATCTGTATCGCGCGATTGTGAAAGCCGACAACCGCCTGCCGGAAAATCTCAAGCCAAAAGATATTACCGAACGCGCGCTGGCCGACAGCTGCACTGATTGCCGTCGTGCGTTGTCACTATTTTGCGTCATTATGGGGCGTTTTGGCGGCAATCTGGCGCTCAATCTCGGAACATTTGGCGGCGTCTATATTGCGGGCGGTATCGTTCCGCGTTTCCTTGAGTTCTTCAAAGCCTCTGGTTTTCGTGCCGCATTTGAAGATAAAGGGCGCTTTAAAGATTATGTTCATGATATTCCGGTCTATTTAATTGTGCACGATAACCCTGGGCTTCTCGGTTCCGGTGCACATTTACGCCAGACCTTAGGCCACATTCTGTAAATCCTTCCTGTCATATCGGGAGGTGACTCTCCCGATAATCTTTTAAATCAATCAGTTAATTCAATTTTTCTTTGTGTCTCCTCACAAGGCCGACCTGCGTCACACTTCCGCACTACGGGATTAATTCTCCAGTAAATGCATTATTTGTCTGGTAACGGCAATTTGTTTTGCACGTTCATAATTTCATTCGTCAACTATAAACGAACGAGGAAATAACGATGAGTAAGAAACTGATTGCCTTATGTGCCTGCCCAATGGGCCTGGCTCACACCTTTATGGCCGCCCAGGCGCTGGAAGAAGCGGCGGTGGAAGCCGGCTATGAAGTGAAAATTGAAACTCAGGGCGCGGATGGCATCCAGAACCGCCTGACGGCGCAGGATATCGCCGAAGCGACCATCATCATTCATTCCGTGGCAGTAACACCAGAAGATAACGAGCGTTTCGAATCACGCGACGTTTATGAAATCACTTTGCAGGACGCAATTAAAAACGCTGCGGGCATCATCAAAGAAATCGAAGAGATGATTGCCGCTGAACAACAGTAATATTCGACAGGGATAATTATTATGGCCATTAAAAAACGCAGTGCAACCGTTGTGCCTGGCGCATCCGGTGCGGCAGCGGCAGTTAAGAATCCGCAGGCCTCTAAAACCAGCTTCTGGGGTGAACTCCCGCAGCATGTGATGTCAGGGATTTCACGCATGGTGCCGACCTTAATTATGGGCGGTGTGATCCTCGCTTTCAGCCAGCTGATTGCTTATAGCTGGCTTAAAATTCCCGCAGACATCGGCATCATGGATGCTCTTAATAGCGGGAAATTCTCCGGTTTCGATCTCTCCTTACTGAAATTTGCCTGGCTGTCGCAGTCCTTCGGCGGCGTATTGTTTGGTTTTGCCATTCCGATGTTTGCCGCTTTTGTGGCGAACTCTATCGGTGGCAAACTGGCGTTCCCGGCTGGGTTTATCGGCGGCTTGATGTCTACCCAACCCACGCAACTGCTGAACTTTGATCCCAGCACTATGCAGTGGGCGACCTCTTCACCAGTCCCGTCTACCTTCATTGGTGCGCTGATTATTTCTATCGTCGCGGGTTACCTCGTGAAGTGGATGAACCAGAAAATCCAGTTACCGGATTTCCTGTTAGCGTTCAAAACCACATTTTTGCTACCGATTCTTTCCGCCATTTTTGTCATGCTGGCGATGTACTACGTGATCACGCCGTTTGGTGGCTGGATCAACGGCGGTATCCGTACCGTGCTGACCGCTGCTGGTGAGAAGGGCGCGCTGATGTACGCAATGGGCATTGCTGCGGCGACCGCAATCGACTTGGGTGGTCCAATCAACAAAGCAGCTGGTTTCGTCGCCTTCAGCTTTACCACCGACCATGTATTACCAGTCACCGCGCGTTCTATCGCTATCGTTATTCCGCCGATTGGTCTGGGTCTGGCGACCATTATCGACCGTCGTTTAACCGGCAAACGCCTGTTCAACGCCCAGCTTTATCCGCAGGGTAAAACCGCGATGTTCCTGGCGTTTATGGGGATCAGTGAAGGTGCGATTCCGTTTGCGCTGGAAAGCCCCATCACCGCCATTCCGTCCTATATGGTTGGCGCGATTGTCGGTTCCACCGCTGCTGTCTGGCTGGGTGCAGTGCAATGGTTCCCGGAATCCGCTATCTGGGCGTGGCCGCTGGTCACTAATCTGGGCGTCTATATGGCGGGGATCGCGCTGGGAGCAATCATTACTGCGCTGATGGTGGTGTTCCTGCGTCTGATGATGTTCCGCAAAGGCAAATTGTTAATCGATAGCCTGTAAGAAGGAAAAATCCAGATGACATTACTCGCTTCGCTGCGCAACTGGCTTAAGACGCAACAACTGGATGCGGTGCTTATCTCCTCACGGCAGAACAAACAGCCGCATCTGGGGATCTCCACCGGATCAGGTTATGTGGTGATTAGCCGTGAAAGTGCGCACATTCTGGTGGACTCGCGCTATTACGCGGATGTAGAAGCCCGCACGCAAGGTTACCAGCTGCATTTGCTCGACGCGATGCACACGCTTGCCACCATCGTCAGGCAAATCATTGCCGATGAGCAATTGCAAACGCTCGGTTTTGAAGGCCAGCAGGTGAGTTGGGAAACCGCGCACCGCTGGCAGTCTGAACTCAATGCGAAACTGGTAAGCGCCACGCCGGATGTGCTGCGGCAAATCAAAACGCCAGAGGAGGTGGAGAAAATCCGCCTCGCCTGTGGGATTGCCGATCGTGGCGCAGAGCATATTCGCCGCTTTATTCAGGCGGGGATGAGCGAATGCGAGATAGCCGCTGAACTGGAGTGGTTTATGCGCCAGCAGGGCGCAGAAAAAGCCTCTTTTGACACCATTGTCGCCAGCGGCTGGCGTGGGGCGCTGCCGCACGGTAAAGCCAGCGACAAGATTGTTGCAGCAGGCGAGTTTGTCACTCTCGATTTCGGTGCGCTGTATCAGGGTTACTGCTCTGATATGACGCGCACCTTGCTGGTGAATGGCGAAGGGGTGAGCGCCGAATCTCACCCGCTGTTTGACGTGTATCAGATTGTCCTGCAAGCACAGCTGGCGGCAATATCCGCGATTCGCCCCGGCGTGCGCTGCCAACAGGTTGACGATGCCGCGCGCCGGGTCATTACAGAAGCCGGTTATGGCGACTATTTCGGTCATAACACCGGTCATGCCATCGGCATTGAAGTACACGAAGATCCGCGTTTTTCACCGCGGGACACCACGACGCTACAGCCAGGCATGTTACTGACCGTGGAGCCGGGGATTTATTTGCCAGGGCAAGGGGGCGTGCGCATCGAAGATGTTGTGCTGGTCACCCCGCAAGGCGCAGAAGTGCTCTACGCCATGCCGAAAACAGTGTTGCTCACGGGAGAGGCATAATGGATTTATCGCTATTAAAAGCGTTGAGCGAGGCAGATGCGATCGCCTCGTCGGAACAGGAAGTGCGGCAGATCCTGCTGGATGAAGCGGATCGCCTGCAAAAAGAAGTGCGATTTGACGGCCTGGGATCGGTGCTGATCCGCCTCAATGAATCGACAGGTCCGAAAGTGATGATCTGCGCCCATATGGATGAAGTGGGATTTATGGTGCGCAGCGTCTCCCGCGAAGGGGCGATTGATGTGCTGCCAGTTGGCAATGTGCGCATGGCTGCCCGCCAGCTGCAGTCGGTGCGCATCACTACCCGTGAAGAGTGCAAAATTCCCGGTCTGCTTGATGGCGAGCGGCAGGGGAATGATGTCAGCGCCATGCGCGTGGACATTGGCGCGCGCTCGTATGACGAAGTGATGCAGGCAGGAATTCGTCCAGGCGATCGCGTCACGTTTGATACTACTTTTCAGGTTCTCCCCCACCAGCGGGTGATGGGGAAAGCCTTTGATGACCGCCTCGGTTGCTATCTGCTGGTGACGTTACTGCGCGAACTGCACGACGCCGAATTGCCTGCGGAAGTGTGGCTGGTGGCAAGTTCCAGCGAAGAGGTGGGATTACGCGGCGGGCAAACTGCCACCCGCGCGGTGTCGCCGGATGTCGCCATTGTGCTTGATACCGCCTGCTGGGCGAAAAACTTTGATTATGGCGCGGCTAACCATCGCCAGATTGGTAACGGGCCGATGCTGGTGTTAAGCGACAAGTCACTGATTGCGCCGCCAAAACTTACCGTCTGGATTGAAACCGTGGCGGCAGAAATTGGCGTGCCGTTACAGGCGGATATGTTCAGTAACGGCGGTACGGACGGCGGAGCGGTGCACTTAACCGGTACTGGCATACCAACAGTGGTGATGGGGCCAGCAACCCGCCATGGACATTGCGCCGCATCGATTGCCGACTGCCGCGACATTTTGCAGATGCAGCAGCTTTTATCTGCCCTTATTCAACGTCTTACGCGTGAGACGGTTGTTCAACTGACGGATTTCAGATGATCTCCTGATTAACCCGGAGCGGTTATGCTAACGATTCAATTTCTCTGTCCTTTGCCTAACGGTCTTCATGCCCGTCCGGCGTGGGAACTTAAAGAACAGTGCAGCCAGTGGCAAAGCGAAATCACCTTCATCAACCATCGCCAGAACGCGAAGGCGGATGCCAAAAGCTCGCTGGCGCTGATTGGCACCGGCACCTTATTTAATGACAGTTGCAGCCTGAACATTAGCGGCAGCGATGAAGAGCAGGCGCGGCGCGTGCTGGAAGAGTACATCCAGGTGCGCTTTATCGACAGCGACAGCGTCCAGCCGACGCAGGCAGAACTGACGGCGCACCCGCTGCCGCGTTCATTAAGCCGCCTGAATCCTGATTTACTGTACGGCAATGTGCTGGCAAGCGGCGTCGGCGTGGGTACGCTGACTCTGTTACAGAGCAACAGCCTCGACAGTTATCGGGCAACCCCGGCCAGTGCGCAAGACTCCACCTGGCTGGAACACAGCCTGGCAACGCTTGCCGAGCAACTGAACCAGCAGCTGCGCGAGCGCGACGGCGAAAGCAAAACCATCCTAAGCGCCCATTTGTCGCTGATTCAGGATGATGAATTCGCGGGCAATATCCGTCGCCTGATGACAGAACAGCATCAGGGGCTGGGAGCGGCGATCATCAGCAATATGGAGCAGGTTTGTGACAAGCTTTCTGCTTCTGCCAGCGATTATCTGCGCGAGCGGGTCAGCGACATTCGTGATATCAGCGAACAGTTGCTGCATATTACCTGGCCGGAACTGAAGCCGCGCAACAATCTGGTGCTTGAAAAACCGACCATTCTGGTGGCTGAAGATTTAACCCCAAGCCAGTTTTTGAGCCTCGATTTGAAAAATCTCGCAGGCATGATTCTGGAGAAAACCGGGCGCACCTCGCATACCCTGATTCTGGCCCGCGCCTCGGCGATCCCCGTTCTTAGCGGCCTGCCGCTGGATGCGATTGCCCGCTATGCCGGGCAACCGGCGGTGCTTGATGCCCAGTGCGGCGTACTGGCGATTAATCCTGATGACGCGGTGAGCGGTTATTATCAGGTTGCGCAGACGCTGGCGGATAAACGCCAAAAACAACAGGCGCAGGCCGCCGCGCAGCTGGCCTATTCCCGTGATAACAAGCGCATTGATATCGCAGCGAATATCGGCACCGCTCTGGAAGCACCAGGCGCATTTGCCAACGGCGCGGAAGGCGTCGGGCTGTTCCGTACCGAAATGCTCTATATGGATCGTGACAGCGCGCCGGACGAGCAGGAGCAATTTGAAGCCTACCAGCAGGTGCTACTGGCAGCGGGCGACAAGCCGATTATCTTCCGCACGATGGACATCGGCGGCGATAAAAGCATTCCTTACCTCAACATTCCCCAGGAAGAGAACCCGTTCCTCGGCTATCGTGCGGTACGTATTTACCCGGAATTTGCGGGCCTGTTCCGCACTCAACTGCGGGCCATTTTGCGCGCCGCCAGTTACGGCAACGCCCAGTTGATGATCCCGATGGTCCACAGTCTCGATCAGATCTTATGGGTGAAGGGCGAGATCCAAAAAGCGATCGTTGAGCTTAAGCGCGATGGCCTGCGTCATGCAGAGACGATTACGCTTGGGATCATGGTGGAAGTGCCGTCGGTGTGCTACATCATCGATCACTTCTGCGATGAGGTCGATTTCTTCAGTATCGGCTCCAACGATATGACCCAGTATCTGTATGCGGTCGATCGTAATAACCCGCGCGTATCGCCGCTGTATAACCCGATTACGCCATCGTTTCTACGCATGTTGCAGCAAATAGTTACCACTGCGCATCAGCGGGGCAAATGGGTAGGCATTTGCGGTGAACTGGGTGGTGAAAGCCGTTATCTGCCGCTACTGCTTGGGCTGGGCCTGGATGAGCTGAGTATGAGTAGCCCGCGTATTCCGGCAGTGAAAAGCCAGCTTCGTCAACTGGATAGCGAGGCATGTCGGGAACTGGCGCGTCAGGCGTGCGAGTGCCGCAGCGCGCAGGAAATTGAAGCGTTACTTACCGCGTTTACGCCGGAAGAAGACGTTCGCCCACTGCTGGCGCTGGAGAATATCTTCGTTGATCAGGCCTTTAGCAATAAAGAGCAGGCGATCCAGTTCCTGTGCGGTAACCTCGGCGTTAACGGGCGTACTGAGCATCCGTTCGAGCTGGAAGAAGATGTCTGGCAGCGGGAAGAGATTGTTACTACTGGCGTTGGTTTTGGCGTAGCGATCCCGCACACCAAATCACAGTGGATCCGTCATTCCAGTATCAGCATTGCCCGGTTGGTGAAACCGGTTGACTGGCAGTCAGAAATGGGCGAAGTCGAACTGGTGATCATGCTGACGCTGGGCGCTAACGAAGGGATGAATCATGTGAAAGTCTTCTCGCTGCTGGCGCGTAAACTGGTGAATAAAAACTTCCGCCAGTCGCTGTTTGCCGCGCAAGATGCACAAAGTATTCTGACGCTGCTGGAAACGGAATTAACCTTCTGAAGTTAGCCCTGAAAACGTGCGCTGTACTCTCCCGGCGTCAGACCAAACTGACGCCGGAAAACGCGACAAAAATAGTCGCTATCCGGAAACCCGCAACGCTGCGCCACTTCATGAATCGACAGATGATATTTTTGCAAAATCATCCTCGCTTTTGCCATTCGTACCCAGCGAACATACTCGATAAAACGCATCGTCCCATGCTGCGCAAACAGTTTTGACAGATGATTGGGCGTGATATTAAAAAACTGCGCCACACTCTCGCGGGTGAGTGGTTGGGCGTAGTTATCCTGAACCCAGTTACAAATGCTGTGGTAGAGAAAATCGCCGCGCGGTTGCGAATTGCCCGGTGGCATGTTGACCACGTTGCGGCAAAGATGCAGCAAACTTAACACCAGTGGTTGAATGATACTCTGCTCCAGCGGCGAACGGCTGAGATGGGTGAGGGCGGTGAGCATCGCTTCACCTTCGCCGCGTTGCAGGCTGGGAAGTTGGATCTGGCGAACCGGATGCAACAACGACGTTGTGCGGCTATCGTAAAACGATAACCCCAGCCAGGTCGGCGCAAACACCAGGCTTAACAGCATTACCGGTTTGTGGTTGACCGGTAAATTAGCCGCGCGCGCCGGAATAAACAGCATTTCTCCTTCCACCATACGCTGCTGCTTTGCTTCCAGCAGATTGCCATATTCGCCGCGCAGCACAATATCCAGTCGGGGAAAATCAATACACAAACTGCCTACCGGCAGTGAGGCGGGCAGGCAGGCAAACCAGACGCGCCCAAGCAGTTGCGGGTTAAGCACCAGGCCGCTGAACAGATCGGCGAAAAATTGTTGATCGGCGGGCAAGCCTGCTGCTTTCATGAAAGTTCCCGATTACAGATGCATTAACTGGCGGAATTCTTTAACTTTGCTGCGGCTGACTGGCACTTCAAAATCCAGATCTTTCAGCCGCAGAATATAGGTATTATTAAACCACGGTTCTATCTCGCGGATTTTGTTCAGGTTGACGCAAAACGAGCGATGGCAGCGGAAAAAGTGCGACGACGGCAGTTTGCTGCAAAACTCGGTGATGTTCATTGGCATCACATAAGATTCACGCCGCGTATAGACAAAGGTCATTTTCTCGTGCGCTTCGGCATAGTAGATATCATTAACCGGCGTCACGATGAGGCGTTCATCTTTCACCAGATTGATGGTGTCATTCTCACGCGTTAACGGCACAGTGGGCATGCTGCTGGTTTGCTGTTGCTGCCAGGCGGCTTCCAGCTTTTGCAGCATCCCGGTAATGCGTGACTCCTGATACGGTTTGAGAATGTAGTCAAACGCCTCTAGTTCAAACGCTTCCACCGCATGTTCTTTCCACGCGGTGATAAACACAATAAACGGCTTATGGGCGAACTGGCTGATGTTTTGTGCCAGCAGCACGCCATCCAGCGACGGAATATTGATATCCAGAAAAATGGCGTCGATGCGGTTATGCTGCAAAAACTTCAACACGTCCAGACCGTCGTCAAAGGTGCCGACAATCTCCATCTGGCTGTGCTCTTTAATAAGCCAGCTAAGTTCCTGTTGTGCCAGGAATTCGTCTTCAACAATGATGACTTTCACAATATCACTCCGGCTCAAAGCAATAACGTAGCCTGTGAGGCGACAGGGGTGCGTTGGTTAGGAATGTAAAACGCAATTTCCGTTCCGGGTTCCAGGCGGCGGATATGCAGCCCCTCGCCATATAACAACTTCACGCGATGATGCACATTCAGCAGGCCGATTTTATTGCCCGGCATTTCGTTCGCTTCGACCCGCTCAATCACCTTTGGATCGATGCCATGCCCGGTATCTCTTACCGCAATACGGACCCGATTACCGCACTCCGCAACGCTGATGGTGACAACCCCTTTTCCCTTGCAAGGCTGAATACCGTGGACAATGGCGTTCTCCACCAACGGCTGGATCAGCAGACTGGGAATACAGCAATTCACCTCTTCATCAATATCATAGATAACCGTCAGCTTGTCGCCAAAGCGGGCCTGCTCAATGGCGATATAGTCTTTAATTTGGTACAGCTCTTTTTTGATATCAATTTGCTCATCGTCTTTTAATTCAATGTTATAGCGCAGATAGCGCGACAAATTAAAGATTAGCTGGCGAGCAGTGTCTGGATTCAGACGAATCGACGATGAAATAGCGTTCAGAGCGTTAAACAGAAAATGGGGATTAATTTTGCTTTGCAGGGCGCGAAGCTCTGCCTTATTTGCCATTTCCCGTAGCTGCTCGGCGCGAGAAACCTCCAGTTGGGTAGAGATGATTTGCGACAAACCGACCGCCATTTCCTGTAATGATGACGTAATCTGGTGCGCGTGGCAGTAGTAAATTTTCAGTGTTCCGGTCACCACGCCTTTCTCCCACAATGGGATCACCAGCATGGAATGAATCTCTGGTGTGCGGTGGGCTTCATCATTGTTTTTAATAATGATTTTCCCGTAATTCATCGCCTGGCGGGTAGTCGGGCTAATGAAGTCATCGCCATTCTGATAGTTGTGTTCGCCCACGCCGACATACGCCAGCACATGATCGGTATTGGTGATTGCTACCGCGTCAGCGTGAATGTCATCGCGGATAATTTCGCAAACTTTACGTAATGATTCGCTATTCACATAGCGAAACAGCGGCAGGGTTTTATTGGCGATATCCAGCGCCAGCTTGGCCTGGCGCGCGGCACTGGCTTCTTTTTCTCCCTCAACGCTTTGTACCAGCAGCACAATAAAGCCGATACAGACACTGCCGAGGATCATCGGGATACCGATTTTGGAGACGATATCCAGCCCCAGCTCAGTGGTCGGCGCCCAGACAATCACCAGAATCATGGTCAACGTTTCACAGAGCATGCCGCCGAGAATACCGACGCGCCAACGCTGCGCTTTAGGGATTTTCAGGTTGATCCAACCAGAGATGCATCCCGCCAGAATACTGGTGATAAAGCAGGGGATAGCCGTCACGCCGCCGATATCAATTAAATAACGATGAATACCTGCGATTACCCCGGTAATAATGCCTACCCATGGGCCAAACAGAATCCCGCCTGACATCACCGCAATAATACGCACGTTAACCAGCGAACCTTCCACCGGTACGCCGGACCAGGTGCTGAACAAGGCGAACATCGAGAAAATGGCGGTAACAGCGAGTAGCTCTTTCGCTGAGTGAGCCGACTTGTGCAACAGCTCGCGAAACAGGCGAATACGAATGAGGAAAAACAGGCAGATAAGCATTAGCGCTGCCCGATCGAAGACCGCCAGCAGCATGTTGAATATTTCGTGCACGGGTGACTCTGAATAAGGTTTAAACCTCTATGATAGGTAACCTGAAGGCTGATGACCAGTGCGCTACTTTTGAGGAAAAACCACAAATTTAAAAGGGGATTGAAAGATAAATGGTGTACAGGCAATACATCTCTTGTCAGCATCAAGCTAATAGGTAAATTTATTGAAATTATATTGTTAATACAATGGGTGATAATTTCTTGTTGGCGAATCTGACTTTCCTGTTTTTAAGGTTTTGTTCCTCTTTTTTCGCATTGATAAAAATTTTCCAAAACGCTGGACAGACAGAAATTAATCAGGCTATTTTCAAAACAGCCACCATCGTGGCAGCGTCGCTCGGACGGTCCGGGCGCTAACGTTAATCTGAGGAAATTATGGCTGACACTCGCCCTGAACGTCGCTTTACGCGCATTGATCGTCTCCCGCCCTACGTTTTTAACATTACCGCTGAACTGAAGATGGCTGCGCGTCGTCGTGGCGAAGATATTATCGATTTCAGCATGGGTAACCCAGACGGTGCGACTCCGCCGCATATTGTCGAAAAATTATGTACTGTGGCGCAGCGACCGGACACACACGGTTACTCCACCTCACGCGGTATTCCTCGGTTACGTCGCGCGATTTCCCGCTGGTATCAGGAACGTTACGACGTTGAAATCGACCCGGAATCAGAAGCCATCGTCACCATCGGTTCGAAAGAGGGGCTGGCGCACCTGATGCTGGCGACGCTCGATCACGGTGACACGGTGCTGGTGCCGAATCCAAGCTACCCCATTCATATTTATGGCGCGGTGATTGCTGGTGCTCAGGTACGTTCAGTGCCGCTGGTGGAAGGTGTCGATTTTTTCAACGAACTGGAACGCGCTATTCGTGAAAGTTATCCGAAACCGAAGATGATGATCCTTGGCTTTCCGTCAAACCCAACCGCGCAATGCGTGGAACTGGAGTTTTTCGAAAAAGTAGTGGCGCTGGCGAAACGCTACGATGTACTGGTGGTCCATGACCTGGCCTATGCGGATATCGTCTACGATGGCTGGAAAGCGCCGTCAATCATGCAGGTGCCGGGCGCACGTGACGTAGCGGTCGAGTTCTTTACGCTGTCGAAAAGTTACAATATGGCGGGCTGGCGTATCGGCTTTATGGTCGGCAATAAAACACTGGTCAGCGCGTTGGCGCGCATCAAAAGCTATCACGATTACGGCACCTTTACGCCATTACAGGTTGCCGCCATCGCGGCGCTGGAAGGCGATCAGCAGTGTGTGCGTGATATTGCTGAACAGTATAAGCGTCGCCGCGATGTGCTGGTAAAAGGGCTGCATGAAGCGGGCTGGATGGTTGAAATGCCGAAAGCCTCGATGTATGTCTGGGCGAAAATCCCGGAACCGTATGCGGCAATGGGCTCGCTGGAATTTGCCAAGAAGCTGCTTAACGAAGCGAAAGTGTGTGTCTCACCCGGCATCGGCTTTGGCGACTACGGCGACACGCATGTACGCTTTGCACTGATTGAAAACCGTGATCGTATTCGTCAGGCCATCAGAGGGATTAAAGCGATGTTCCGTGCCGACGGTTTACTGCCCGCCAGCAGCAAACATATTCACGAAAACGCGGAATAAACACCATCGCCAGAAATGCAAACAGGAGCCTGATGGCTCCTGTTTTTCGTTTCGCAGTTTACTTTTAGATCATCAGGGCAAAAGTACCGGCCCAAACGATGACCATAAAAGAAATGCCCATAAAGAAATATTTCACTTTACATCTCTCCGCGTAATTACTGTTACGCCTGAATGACTTCATTACACCTGTTACAGTGAGCTGACACCCGCGAGCATCACCTCAGAATTCTGAGCATATTGGCTCGAGACGGCGCTAATGTACGCCTAAAACTAAATCGAAACAAGTGGCATTTTCTTATTTACTTTTAGTAACTTACGAGTGTCGCATATCGGCGACAGATTGATTTCTGGAAGTAATAATTCACGATTCAGCGAAGGGAAAAATCTTAAGGAAAAAGCCATAAAAACCATGATGTTATTATGGCTTATCTGAGGAGGGAAAAAGCCTGGGTTATTTGTTAAACGTATAACGAGGCTTCACCCACCGGACGCGTTTTGAAGCGGCGATGGATCCAGAGATACTGCTCTGGTGCGCGCATAATCTCTTTCTCAATAATTTTGTTCATATAGGCGGCGGCCTGAATTTCATCAGCCGGATAGCCTTCCATTTCTGGCGTAATAAACAGACGGTAACCGCTATAATCGGTTTTTCGTACCATCGTCACAGTTAGCATAGCTGCGCCAGAGAGGCGAGAGAGAACGTAGGTGCCATTGGTAGTAGCAACATTTTCTACCGCAAAGAACGGCGCGAAGGAGCTACCTTTACGACCATAATCCTGGTCAGGTGCAAACCATACGGCTTCACCTTTTTTCAGCGCACTGACAATGCCGCGCAGATTATTTCTACCGATCATCGCTTTATTGGAACGCATGCGACCACGGGTTTGTACCCATTCCATCAGTTGATTATTATGCGGACGGTAAGTTGCCATCATCGGTTGGCAAAGCCCCATTACGCGGCCACCCAATTCCAGCGACATAAAGTGCACACCGACAACCATCACGCCACGATTTTGCATTTGCGCGCGTTGCAGGTTATCCAGCCCTTCGACATCAAACCATTTACGCACGCGACGATCTGGCCAGAACCACGCCATTCCGGTTTCTACCAACGCCATTCCGAGCGAGCGAAAGTTGTCGGTAATCATCTTCTCGCGCTCTTCGGAGGAAAGCTGCGGGAAACAAAGCTCAAGGTTTTTGCGGGCGATGGATTCGCGACGTTTCAAGAACGGTCTGGCCATTGTGCCGATACGCGTGCCAAGGAAGCACAGAACAGGGTAAGGAAGTTGTACCCAAAGCCAGAGTACGCCAAGACCAAACCACGTCAGCCAGTAGCGAGGATGCAGGAACTCGCGGGAAAATTTGCATTGTGGAAACATAGTTACCTTCTGTAGATACGAATTGTTGTATCGCAGAAGATTCCATGTCTACAGCGGTACACTCAATTGATTGGGCCATCATGTACGACAATGGTTCCTGTAAAGAGTGTAAAGACTAGTCAGGACATAACCACGAGGAGCATGAATACGGTATTTCTATTTTATCACTAGCTGATTATTTTCAGCTAGTGATTATTTATTGCTCAAGTGAATATTTTTCAGTGATTTATAGTCATATCGATAATGTATTGTTTTTATTAATATTTTGCTGAAATTGCCAGTGGTTAAGAATTGTCTTACTATTGGAGTAATTGAAGTAACACGTTTTTTAGCACGGCAGGAGGTTGAGCTATGATTTATTTATGGATGTTTCTCGCCCTGTGTATCGTCTGCGTTAGCGGATATATCGGTCAGGTATTAAATGTAGTTTCTGCTGTCTCTTCATTCTTCGGCATGGTCATCCTTGCCGCACTCATTTATTACTCCACGATGTGGTTAACCAGTGGCAATGAGTTGGTCACGGGAATATTTATGTTTCTTGCACCAGCCTGCGGATTGATGATTCGCTTTATGGTGGGGTATGGAAGGCGGTAGTGGAGCGAAAATTTTAATGGCAGGTGTTCAGAGCACCAACTGAAGAGATTGTTCACCTGTGACCATCCATTTCGTGAATATATAATGCCACTTTAGAGCAATCGGCTGGAAATGATCGTTATTGTTGAGTTAGTGGCCGTTTTTACGTCATTTCCGATAAAAGGTCTTTGCATAGAATTGTGTACAAACACGAAAAAAGAGAGTGTTAGAAATTCTATGGCATTTCAGTAAATTGCATTCAGAAAGGAATGACGTATGTACCGGCCCTTCGATTTTGATAAAACCCTTAGGTGCTTCAGTCCGGAGCTAACGGATGAAGACGGCATTTTAGACCATTTAATCGAACAGTTAACCTCAGCTGCATTGACTGCGGAATTTGGCTCTCGTCTGGTTCAGTAGTTGGAAGCCAGATCTAAAAACGGTTCCAGTAAAAGATTATTATATTAAAGCCACAACGGGCAGTTTCGAATGGACTACGTCACGCGACTCTAATCACTCGGTTGACTCCCAATTAGTGAAAAGGCGCCAGATAACGTTCCCCGATAAGCTCGAACGGATAATCATTCTCTTGTTGTGCCTGGGGGACGCTGCGGGATCTCTGCAGTGAGATTGAAGATTTATATGCTTTAAGCGTGCCCGCTATGACCATCATCGCCATGACAAATAAGGTCATTTCTGAGTTAAACCAGTGTCAACAACGTCCACTGGAAAAGTTCTATCGTCTGTCTGGATGCCTGCCATTCAATATAAAATACAGGAAGATGACCGTTATCAGGACAAAGCAGTTAAGACGATACAAGAGCTGAATCTGGAAAGTAAAAAGAAGTTCTGAGTCTGTATCGGCTAAAAAAAGAATCGCTAGTTTCTGGTCATTTGTATTAAGTGACCAGTAAAATTAAAGCCCCTGCTTCGGGGCATAAATCATGCAATACTTTAGTGGCAGTGAATTTCGCTAATTAATTTTGTTGGAACAATCATAACCCAGTTTGCTGGTTTGATTTGTATGGCTGAATTTGCGTTATCAATTTTTTCAGCGTGACATATTGAATAATAAAAATGATCATTTAAAAAAATGTTTTTCTTCGCCATTTCGCTTTCTGATATTATGTCTGCATTCACAATATAAACACACAATAACACTCCGGAAATAAAATAAGATAAATAACTGATTGGCTTTGAGAAATTACATTGAGATAAACATGCTATGAACAATAAGATAGAGAGAAAGTTTGTTCCTACAAAATATCTATCGGGAAATGTAGTTTGATAGTTATTCAGGAGGTCGCTAAGACCGATTCTACCAAAAACAGTCGTAACAAGACAAATGAAAAGTGCGATCGCTAAAGTAAGTAAATGTCTTTTTATTGTTATATCTTTAGTTTTGAAAATAATTGTTGTACAAAAGATAATATATACAAATGATAGGATTATCGATATTGAATCATTTAATTTTTCGTACCACGGAAATATAAATGGATAAAGGAGTAGTCGAGCCGTTACCATTTCAATAATATTATTAGGGTTATAGCCATAGTCACCAAGTCCACCAGAACCATTGAGTCGAGGAAGTATAAATAAAGCTAATATGACCATGGATATAGCTAAAGGTAGCATATCCTTAATTAAAATATATTTATTTTTAACATTCAATAACTTGAAGGAATAATAAACCCCTACAATTATAAATACGACTGGGTTTGTTGCGGCAGTTAACCAGATCATTATGTCAATAATAATTTTAGCAATTTTTTTATTGACGTACTCTCTCTGTATAATAAGAGCACTCGCTATAGCTGGCATATAAAAACCAATTTGTAGCAAATGACCGATATTTTCAGATTGAGAATGACCTAAAGGCAATAAGAGAGCTATGGAATATGCTAAAATAGAAAATAATGGATTGGATATTTTAATGATTAAATGAAAAGCCATAACGGCCATTAGACTATAGAAAAAATACGATACTATAGCCAGGGATTGCGGAAGAAGTAATAATGGACTCCCGCTTATAATACTGCTGATTGATGTTGATACAAACAAAAAGAAAATATTAAAGAATACAAAATAATCTTCTCTGGCATTAATGAAGGTTTCTAGCCAACCATGATTCAATGCATTAGCAACCCAGACGCCATCTTCCGCATAAAGCCAGGGGTTGATGATTGGAGTCGTATAACGTATAGCCAAAATTATCATGCCAAATATTATTAAAATAATATAACTGCTGATGTTTATATTTTTCATTTTCATTTTCTCTGATTATAAAATCCAAAACACGCTTTAAATAAGACAATCAATACGGAAAAATTTCCTTTGATTCCATTTATTTTTGTAGGTATTTCACCTTTAGGATAACGACGAATGGTCGGAATTTCTAAGCAACGATAACCAAGTTGTGGGACTCGGTATGAAAGATATGCCAGTAGTTCATAAGATGAGAAAATATCTCGGAACGGTGCAACACGCTCGTCAAGCAGCATTTTACTACTATAACCCCTAAATCCTTGAGTGGTATCTGTCCATTTAAATCCTGAAAAGAAACTAAGCATAGGCGCATGGATAAAACGTATTGCAATATCTCGGGTGAGAGGAGTATTTTCTGCTAAACCACCATTAAGGAAACGAGACGCCTGGACGAAATGTACACCATTTTTTAGAGCTGTGATAAATTGTGGAATAGCCACAGGATCATCTTTGTCATTTCCATCAATAGTCACAATGCCTTCATAACCTCGCTCAAGAGCAAAAGCATAGGCACATCTTAGCTGTGCGCTTAGCTTACCCGGTGCTGTTTTCAGTATTAGACCACGAACGCCTTTTTCCTGTAGGATATTGGGATTCAGAGAACCATCGGTGCTACCACCATCAACAATAATTATATCTGCATAAGTTGATACATTTATGGCAGCCATTCTTGCTAATAGGTTATGTATACGATTGCCTTCGTTAATTACGGGGATAACGACGCAATAATTGTGTTTTCTACCAAGCCACATTTGGTTTTCGTAGGCAGGGACTTGCCATTTGACGCGAAGTGTTTGAGATATGAATTCAGTCATAATGTTTACTTAACTTTAAGGGTAATAAGGGCGACACCACTCATCACCAACAGAATTCCAGTAATGGTAGACCAGTAAACTGGCTCGCGGAAAATAATGACAGAGAATAATGCGACACAGGCAATTGCACCAGATGTCAGTATTGGGTGTGCTACATTCAAAGGTAAAAATGCCAGTGTAACAGCATATAACAAAAAGGCAATTCCATATAGAAATATCCCTAACCATAATGGCCAATTTGCAAGCGCGGCAAGAGGTTCAGCCAGACTTGGGAGCCTTCTGGGAGGGGTTATTGCTAATTTTATAAGAACACTGGCCGAGGCATTAGAAAATATGCCAAGAATTAAAATGAGCCACTTCATGCTATTCCCCCTTTCTACTGGCGATAATGAGAAATTGCGAAATTAAGAGCATCCTCAATAGAGGAAAGCGAATGTTTATTTTGGGGATCGAGCATTTCGATTGTTGCAATAGAGTTCGGTAATGCGTGATAGAGAGCATTAGCAATATGTGTATGGTTCGCACCACTACAGCCTAAAGGAGCCAGATCTGGTTCACTGAGATGAATATGACCTATAATGTCAGCGTCTTGCTGAAGGATATCATTAATATTTTCTTTGTTAATTATGATGGCCCCAGTATCCAGCTGCATTTTAATTGCTGGGTGATTTACTTGCCGAACAACAAAAGCAGTTTCAGCACTGTCAATCATAAAGTTTGCCCCGTAACAGACTGGGTTAGGTTCAAGGCAAAAATAAACGCCTTCTTGCCGCGCAATATCACCAAGATGATTAAAGAAATTTATTGCAGTTTCAAGAGTGATACTATCTGATAATCCCTTTCGGTCGCGGTTTTTAGGTGATCCAAACACTAATGCTGGAATTCCTAAACCAGCAGCAATACGACTGATAGCCTGTAAGTGAACCAACATTTTTTTTTGTACTTCGTTGGTTGAAAAAAGATTTAACCCTTGGGTTCCAAATAATAATGATTGCATACCAACTAATGAAATTCCATTGTCATGCCAGTAATTACGAACGGCAAATATTTCGCGTTCACTAGCATCTAACGGATTGGGGAAGTATTTCCCAGGGACAATATCTATTGCATCAATCTGTCTGGAATGTAGTAGGTGACAGATAGAATCATCATCGGTTATATTCCAGGCCAAACCTGAGAGTGAAAGTCTCATTTTAATTACTGCCTATTTCAGATTGTGCATAAGCGCGTATTGCCATCAATGATTCACGACGGTTATACTGATAGTCATGATCGTTAGTAAATAGGTGGCTATGGCAACTTTTCATATCGTAATATCCAGGTTTATCCTGAATGTGATTGCAAAACTCGAAGCCAAAACTATGTTGTGCTATATCAGCGACGCTTATTGGTGCCGCAGTCAAATGTACCAGTGATAATTTATGTTGTAGCGCAATGTTAATGTCATACCACAAGTTGATCATCGGGTAAAATTGAAAAACACTACGACTTTCAATTTGTAAAATATTATTTTTATGCAAAAAATCATAGATAATGTTTTTTTTGAGACCTGGCCCAACGAGGCCTGGTAATCGTATAATTAGATTGTCAGGGAATTGTTTGCTAACAAATTGTTCTAAATAATATCTGTGTGCACCGTAAGCATGTAATCCTTCTGTTTCGATTGATGTAGTCTCATCAACATTAACTGGAACTTTAAAAATATCCACAGTACTAATCAAAATGAATTTTTGACAAGATATGGTTTTTAATTTTTCAATTAGGTTATTGATTTTTTTTATGTCGTCGGCAGGGTCTTTATTTGCAAGCCATTTTTGTGCAGGGGCAGCGGCACAAACTACAGTATCAAATGTTTTTCCAAAAATTTCGTCGATGTTGGTTGAGCGATATAGTGCATCGAAACGACGTTGTCTTAATAAAGTTGTACCGACAAAACCGGAATATCCAATCAATGCGTCCATTCTTCCCCCATAGCCTGTGGTGTTAAACCATCACGACCAGTTTGTACATAATTAGACTCTGGTGACAGAGAAGTGTGCATAACATTAAACCTATCGGTATTAACCATGACCTCACTTGTTCGTTCATAAACCACTGCATACTCTGCCTGTGAGTTGCTTTCATCCAGCAGGCGTCCCAAATACTCGCCAAAAAAAGCCATCATGACGAACTGAATTATAAATAATGAAGTTACAACTAATATAGACGTTGTCCAGCCTTCAACAACAAGTCCACTGAACAGATGGATCAACACGCTATAACAAGCAAATAGAAAACCTGCAAGACTTCCGCCGAAACCGAGAATAGACATCCAACGTAGCGGCTTCGTGGAGTTAAATATTACCAAGTGCATCAATCGATGCAATGATTTTACTACCCCGGCGCCCTCTGATTGTTTTAGAGGTTTGTAGATGAGGGCTTCGGCTGGATAGCCGGTTTTGTGAATACGAAGATAGAATTGGTGGTGAAATCGCCCGATTCGAGTAACGGCATTTACAGCGCGACGGCTTAAACAACGTAACCCCGTTGAGTTAGAAGGAATCTCATAATCTATGGTGCGCAATGCAACATTCATGAGTCGACGAAGTATCCGATAACGTAGTGAACGAACGCTATTCGAGACACCAATTACGACATCGGCACCTTCACGACATTTGTTAACACTTTGAGGTACGACTTCTACCGGATCGGCCAGTGGATTCCATAAAACAACAAAATCACCGATAGCACTTTCTAATCCAGCCGCTAACGCAACATCATGAAATACGGGAGTGGATAGCTGGATTATTCGTACACAAGGAATATCCTTCAACACACGATCTTCTACCTGTGCACTAGTATTGTCTAACCCCGGTGCTATAACGACTAATTCGTAATCACTGTATAGCGTATCCAGAAGTGAGGCTAGTTTAGATAAAGGAGTATAGATATCATTCAAGTGGTCTGGAATGACAATAACGACTGATACAAAAGATTCACTTTTCATTTTTATCAACTCAACTCGATCACGCGTTCTATTTCATGTAGAGCATCATAAATATTGTCAATTTTCCCACCCATCACGCAGTGAAGCCCCTTCAATATATAATTCGGGCGAAATAAAATTGGGCGAGAATCATCGCTATCACTTCGTGGAAGGATTGTTTTTACTTCCCAGATAGAGCTTTGATATTGGCATTCACTCAAACAAGAGATATAACGCGTGGCATCTCTTATCATATGCCCCCAGGCCGAATGCCGTTCATTCAGTTCATACTTTCTATATGCATCCTCGTAAGGTTCATTTGGTCTGTCATTCCATTGGTAATGGGGTGTGTATCGAACATGGCTGAAGGAATGTAGTTGAGCTGGTGGGAATGGCATAACAGAAAAAAATGGACCACACATTAGTGTTAACCCCATTTTTTTTAGCTCATCTGGAACAGTTACAAGGCACATTTCCGTCATTTCATGACGAAGGGGAATTAATGTAAGCTCAGAACCATTCAAGAGATAATTAATTCTTGAATAAGTACAATTGAAAAGATGATCAACATAGCTAATATCTGGTTGTCCAGATATTGTTGTGATTACCTCTAACCCCTCACCAGATTTGCTAACTTTTTCAACAACCGCGTCCGTTACAATAGTAACTTTTGCCGCTGAAAGCCGTTGTAGCATTATATTACGCAGCTTATGGGAATCAAATGCATACTCACGGGTAGTAAACACCGCATCGATAAGTACAGGATTAATCAAACGTTTCACTGACGGAGGAGCATCTTCACATTCAGCACCTATACGTTGACAAAATCGGCTAAATTGTGCACCTGTTATTTTACTTAACGCACCTGCAACAAGGTAATATTTGGCAAAATCATCTTCAATGCAGTCGCGAAATTCAGTAACAAAACGGGGGAAAGAGATACGAGAGCGTAACGCTGTCAAGATGCTGCGTGGATAATGATAGCCATTGTGCACTCGAGCCTGATTAACATAGGATGCTCGGGACATGAGTTCTTGACTTTTCTCATAAACTGTAACTTTACAACCCTTCAATGCAAGTTGTTCTGCCAGATACAAACCAAAAAAACCGCCTCCTGCGATTGCAATATTTTTACTCCCCATAATCGAAACCTCCGAAAATACGTTAAAACTAGAAGTATTAATATTGGTAAGTATTAATGTTTATAAGTATTAACGTTGATAAGTATTAATGTTGATAAGCATTAATGTTGGTAAGTTTGGGCGTACAAAAATTTAACTGCGGTTATATTTTTAGATTATCCTTAATATTGGGATAATACTTAATTCGTTAGATGAATGGAAGTCTATTGTGAATTTTAGTGGTTTATTTAATTTGTTCATCTGAACAGAGGTGATATGCTCACCTCAGAACAATACAGGTGCACAAATGAAATGCCGAAAATCTAGTCCTGAATTCAAACGCGAATCCGCTCAACTGGTTGTTGTCCAGAACTAAATGGTGGCAGATGCCGCCAAAGCTATGGATGTCGGCCTTTCCACAATGACAAGATGGGGCAAACAACTGCGTGATAGCGTCAGGGAAAAACACCAAAAGCCTCCCCAATAACTCCGGAACAAATCGAAATACGTGAGCTAAAGAAAAAGATACAACGAATTGAAATGGAAAACGAAATATTAAAAAAGGCTACCGTGCTCTTGATGTCGGACTATCTTAACAGTTCTCGATAATCGGGAAACTCAGGGCGCGTTATCCTGTGGTCACTCTCTGCCACGTGTTCGGGGTTCATCGCAGTAGCTACAAATACTGGAAAAACCGTTCTGGAAAACCAGGCGGCAGACGGGCTGTATTACGCAGTCAGGTACTGAGCTACATAGCATCAGCTACGGTTCGGCAGGAGCAAGAAGCATCGCCACAATGGCAACCCAGAGAGGCTATCAGATGGGGCGCTGGCTTGCTGGCAGACTTATGAAAGAGTTGGGACTGGTCAGTTGCCAGCAGCCGACTCACCGGTACAGGCGAGTCGGTCATGAACATGTTGCTATCCCTAACTATCTTGAACGGCAGTTCGCCGTGACAGAGCCAAATTAAGTGTGATGTGGCGACGTAACGTATAGTGTGCCCGGAGTTCAGGGCGAGCATGGAGGCTCAAATAAACCACGAGTCTGTCTGGAATATTGAACCGATAACTCACGATGAGAAACCCAACAATCCCACCGGGGGTGATGGGGGAGAACCTGAGCGGCAGTGACCTGCGGCATGCCCGCAGGGTGATGTAACCCGCTGACAACGGGGATTGAAGCGAGATCACTAAGCCAGGATGATCCTCAAGGTTGAGTGCTGAAAGGCTGAAGAACATTAACTCGTTAATCCGCCTCTGTGGGTTGAAAACGTCACCACGGCCTACGTGATCTGACAGGCCGTGCAGAAGTAACGGGCAGTGATATGTAAGCACTGCCCGTCGAAGGTGTTTTGACATGTATGCGAAACACCTGGACAGCAGCGTCCATCACGTTCGCGTTGCTGACTTCTGCCAACTTGCGGCAAGCAAGGATAAAGAGTGCGATGGGCAGCCTCCTCAGTTTTTCTTTCGGCTTTGCTGCTTCAATCTGTTTAACGGTATGCATGGGTAAAAATCCGGTGGGTAAAATAACTTTATCCACTTTTTACCCGTCATGGAGTGCGGCTGTTACGATCTGACTCGGACCATGACGAACGGTGGATTCGGAAGGCTTGATATTCAAGGGATTTTGCGGACTGGTACGGATGGGCGAACTGATAACTGGTGTCCCCTGCAGGAATCGAACCTGCAATTAGCCCTTAGGAGGGGCTCGTTATATCCATTTAACTAAGAGGACAGCGCGGCATGAGTATACCCGCTAATGGACTGCGGGGTAAGTACACTGCCGCTCGATTGCTTAAACGCTCGCCACTCATGCCGGATTTTTATCATTTTTCTTAATGTTTTCCGCACGTTCTGCTTTCTGACGTGCTTCTTCTTTTCGCTTATTGCTCATGTCGTTGCGAATTTGCGCATGACTCATCAACGCGAAGATAAAGGTGCCGCCACAGATGTTTCCCGCCAGAGTGGGAAGCGCAAATGGCCAGACAAAATCGCTCCAGTGTAGTGTGCCGTTAAATACCAGATAGAGGATCTCTACGGAACCGACAACGATATGAGTGGTGTCTCCCAGGGCGATAAGCCAGGTCATCAAAATAATCACTACTATTTTTGCCGCACCCGCCGCCGGAAACATCCATACCATAGTAGCTATTAGCCAGCCGGAAATGATCGCATTGGCAAACATCTCGCTGGGCGAGTTCTTCATCACATCCATGCCGATTTTGACAAACGCATCGCGGGTTTCTTCATCAAAAATAGGCATATACTCAAAAGCCCACGCCGCAATACCCGTTCCCAGAATATTACCTAACAGAACAACGCCCCAAAGTCGCAGCAATAAACCAACATTGCCCATTGTCGGTTTTTGCATTACGGGCAGTACCGCAGTAACTGTATTCTCGGTGAATAATTGCTGGCGTGCCATAATAACGATAATAAAACCAAAGGTATAACCGAGATTCTCCAGCAAGAAACTCCCCGGCACGCCTTCCAGTTCGACACGAAAGATCCCTTTTGCCAGTAGCGACGCCCCCATCGACAGACCTGCTGCAATAGCTGACCACAGTAGCGCCATTGCGTCGCGCTCCAGCTCTTTTTCGCCGTCCTGACGAATATGTTCGTGGATAGCCATTGCCCGGGAAGGGAGCCGGTCTTCATCTATTTCAATTTTTTTTCCGCGCTCTTTTTCTTCACTCTCGACTTCAATTTCGTCACTGTGTTTATCAATTTTATCGTTATCCATGGTGAGTTCTCTTGATTAGCACGTATAGCTAAAGCGTAGCGGCTTTTTTGCTCGCAACTGGCGGGAGTTACTCTGAAAATGAATAAAAGGCAACGTTTGCCTTTTTCTGTTTCTATAGAATCAAGTAGCCTACAGGGCGGTGATTACCAGGCTATGATCAAATCAGCAAAACAGGGCGTATGGACATCATTTGACGTGCTGTTACAATCGCCCACACCTAAACAGGCGGATACGGTATCGTTCCGTCATGGATGGCAAACTGCATAAGCCATAAAAAAAACAGGGAGACATTTATGAAGCTTCGCCTGTCGGCGCTTGCTCTGGGAACTACGCTTCTGGTGGGGTGTGCGAGTTCCGGAACAGATCAGCAAGGGCGTTCTGACCCGTTAGAAGGGTTCAACCGCACCATGTACAATTTTAACTTCAATGTGTTAGACCCGTATGTGGTTCGACCGGTGGCTGTCGTGTGGCGTGATTATGTTCCGCAACCGGCACGTAATGGGTTAAGCAACTTTACTGGCAACCTTGAAGAACCTGCAGTGATGGTTAACTACTTCCTGCAGGGCGACCCTTATCAGGGGATGGTCCACTTTACCCGCTTTTTCCTGAACACTATTTTGGGGATGGGCGGTTTTATTGATGTTGCAGGGATGGCGAATCCGAAACTGCAACGAACGGAACCTCACCGTTTTGGTAGCACGCTCGGTCACTATGGCGTGGGGTATGGGCCTTATGTTCAGTTACCGTTCTACGGTAGCTTCACGCTGCGTGATGACGGCGGTGATATGGCTGATGGCCTCTATCCAGTACTTTCGTGGTTGACCTGGCCGATGTCGGTAGGTAAATGGACACTTGAAGGTATCGAAACGCGTGCGCAACTGTTGGATTCTGATGGCCTGCTTCGTCAGTCGTCCGATCCTTACGTCATGGTGCGCGAGGCGTACTTCCAGCGTCATGATTTCATCGCCAATGGCGGAGAGCTCAAACCGCAGGAAAACCCGAACGCGCAAGCGATTCAGGATGATTTAAAAGATATCGATTCTGAATAAGAAGCCAATAAAAAAGGTGAGTTGAAAAACTCACCTTTTTTGTTATTAAACTAACGTGTTATTAGAACGCGTAGTTAAAGTTAGTACCGAACAGCCAGGCTTTACCTTCAGATTCGAAGGAATAAGCTGCCGCTCCTTCACCTTCGGTGAATTTCACTTTCTGACCATGCATATAAGATGCGCCAACGTCAATGGATGCATCTTCATTAAATGCGTAGGTTAACCCAGCACTTAACCACAAACGATCCTGGTCAGGAATGGAAATAGAACGTTTATCTGCCGGAACCGGGCTGTCGTCATAAGCGATACCGGTACGGAAGGTCCAGTTTTTATCGTAATAGTAGGTTGTACCCAACGCGATACGATATGCGTCCCGGAATCCTTCATCTTTATAGAACAGAGTCTGACCACTATCGCCTTTCGCTTTCAGTTCCTGGAACTGGCTCCAACTGGTATAGGCCATGCTGTAGTGAATTGCCCACTGCGGCGCAACACGGTTATAACCAGAAATCTCCCACATCTCAGGTAAATTCAGCGTCAGGGACCCATTTTGGGTTGCACCCATCGTGCCATATGGTAAGCCCATGTTACCCAAAATATTGTTCAGATTTGGGTTAATGGAGCTTTTGTAATCCCCTTCGAAGTCGATTTTAACTTCTGAACGATATGTCAGGCCCCAACGGTTATCTTTATCCAGTTCATAAAGAATACCCGCGTTCCAGCCAAAGCCCCATTCGTCACCTTTCAGATGAGCAATTTGAGAGTCCGGAGTATTAATACCATTGGTTAATGAAGCGGGTACACCCTGGGCAATCAGCTGTTGAGACAACAAAGGCCCCAGCGAACCTGCGTAACGCTCAATTTTTGCCTTGGCGTAAACAGCATCAAAACCAAGACCAAAACTCCAGCTATTGTTAAGGCGATAAGCCCCGCTAAGGTTAAGGTTGATTGTCTGCAGATCGGTTTTACCGCCATAGATACCAGCCGCGTAGTTATCGGTAAATTCCGTAGCCAGGCCGTAGTTGGAAGTTATTGACGCTCCCCAACCAAACTGATCGTTAATAGGCGCGACAAAGTGCAGGTTAGGTACCCACGCTGTCGGCGCGATATTTTTAGCATTTGCACTCTGACCGGTTAAATTAGAATGTCCGGTAATATCTACATCCGGGTCAATATAAACCGCGCCCGCTGAAAAAGTTGGGCGGTCAAACATGGTAATCAACGCGGGGTTACGGCTGACGTTACCGGCATCATCGGCAATTGCGCCTTCCCCTGAATAAGCCCGGCCCAGGCCAGAGGAAGAAAATTCGTTTAGCTGAAAGCCTGCCGACCAGGCCTGGGTGGAGATAAGTGCCACTGCGACTGCGATAGCAGACTTTGTAAACAGGGTTTTCTGGCTCATGACCATAACCTCAATAATTTATTTTTATACAAACTATGTTACGTGCTGTAACAGGAGCGCGAAGTGTAGGGTCTGATGTACATCTTAGAAATCAGACCAGTGGCGAGAGTATAGGTCGGACCAGATGGAATGTTGCAAGTATGTTTCTATGTTTTTTCAAATATGATCTAAGAAACGCGATCCAGCTGGCAAAATTTGGAGGTAGCGCACTCATAGATTTGGGTGAATTTTGTTTTAGATCATTTTTAAGTGTGATTTCGGTCACTTATCCGATTTTGCAGAATTAACAACTGGAGTGGCACTTTTCAGAAGCGTAAAATATCCGCAACGTTTATCTGGCACCTTAGGTGCACATACAGAGGAAATCAACGATGAGTAAATGTAGTGCTGATGAAACCCCGGTTTGCTGCTGTATGGATGTTGGCACCATTATGGACAACTCCGACTGCACCGCGTCTTACAGCCGCGTGTTTGCAAACCGCGCAGAAGCAGAACAAACGCTGGCGGCGCTGACTGAAAAAGCCCGTAGCGTGGAATCCGAACCGTGCAAAATCACCCCGACTTTCACTGAAGAGTCTGACGGTGTGCGCCTGGATATCGATTTCACTTTTGCCTGCGAAGCTGAAATGCTGATCTTCCAGCTGGGTCTGCGTTAATTCCTCTCGGGTACGTACGCCCCTGCCAGCAACAGGCAGGGGCGTTTTCTTTTCTTTCTCCTGTCTTCACTGTGTCATAGCTCCCACTTTCCCTTTTCTCCGCTTGGCTAAATGTAAAAAAATGGTTAAGACTATGATCAGGTCAGACCACTTTATGTCTTTTTTTTACAGGGGAGTGTTATGGGGCAGGTTTTACCGCTGATTACCCGTCAGGGCGATCGTATCGCCATCGTTAGCGGGTTACGTACGCCTTTTGCCCGCCAGGCGACGGCTTTTCATGGCATTCCTGCTGTTGATTTGGGGAAGATGGTCGTAGGCGAATTGCTGGCACGCAGCGAAATTCCCGCAGAAGTGATTGAGCAACTGGTCTTCGGTCAGGTTGTGCAAATGCCGGAAGCGCCCAACATTGCGCGTGAAATTGTTCTCGGTACTGGAATGAATGTGCATACCGATGCTTACAGCGTCAGCCGCGCTTGCGCTACCAGTTTCCAGGCGGTTGCAAACGTTGCAGAAAGCCTGATGGCGGGAACTATTCGAGCGGGGATTGCCGGCGGGGCAGATTCTTCTTCCGTATTGCCAATTGGCGTTAGTAAAAAACTGGCGCGCGTGCTGGTTGATGCCAACAAAGCTCGAACCATGAGTCAGCGCCTGAAACTTTTTTCTCGCTTACGTTTGCGTGACTTAATGCCGGTGCCTCCGGCAGTGGCGGAATACTCCACTGGATTACGGATGGGCGACACCGCCGAACAAATGGCGAAAACGTACGGCATCACCCGTGAACAGCAAGATGCGTTGGCCCACCGTTCGCATCAACGTGCCGCCCAGGCGTGGTCAGAAGGTAAATTAAAAGAAGAAGTCATGACCGCTTATATCCCGCCTTATAAACAGCCTCTTGCGGAAGATAATAATATTCGCGGCAATTCCACGCTTGCCGATTACGCAAAGCTGCGCCCGGCGTTTGATCGCAAACACGGGACGGTAACGGCGGCAAACAGTACGCCGCTGACCGATGGCGCGGCAGCGGTGATCCTGATGACTGAATCCCGGGCGAAAGAATTAGGGCTGGTGCCGCTGGGGTATCTGCGCAGCTACGCATTTACTGCGATTGATGTCTGGCAGGACATGCTGCTCGGTCCGGCCTGGTCAACACCGCTGGCGCTGGAACGCGCGGGTTTGACAATGGCCGATCTGACGTTGATTGATATGCACGAAGCGTTTGCCGCCCAGACGCTGGCCAATATTCAGTTGCTTGGCAGCGAACGTTTTGCTCGCGACGTATTGGGGCGTGCACATGCCACTGGCGAAGTTGACGATAGCAAATTTAACGTGCTTGGCGGCTCGATTGCTTATGGCCATCCCTTCGCGGCTACCGGCGCGCGGATGATTACTCAGACCTTACATGAACTGCGGCGTCGCGGCGGTGGGTTTGGTTTGGTGACTGCCTGTGCCGCAGGCGGGCTTGGCGCGGCAATGGTTGTGGAGGCGGAATAATGGAAATGGCATCAGCGTTTACCCTCAGCGTCCGTCTGGACAACATTGCCATTATCACCATTGATGTTCCCGGCGAGAAAATGAATACCCTGAAGGCGGAATTTGCCTCGCAGGTGCGCGCCATTATTAAGCAACTCCGTAAAAACAAAGAGTTGCGCGGCGTGGTGTTTGTCTCCGCTAAACCAGACAACTTCATTGCTGGCGCAGACATCAACATGATCGGTAACTGCAAAACGGCGCAAGAAGCGGAAGCACTGGCGCGGCAGGGCCAACAGTTGATGGCGGAGATTCATGCTCTGCCTGTTCCGGTTATTGCCGCTATTCACGGCGCTTGCCTGGGGGGCGGGCTGGAGCTGGCGCTGGCATGTCATGGCCGTGTCTGTACTGACGATCCTAAAACTGTGCTCGGTTTGCCGGAGGTTCAGCTTGGATTATTGCCAGGTTCAGGCGGAACTCAGCGTTTGCCACGCCTGACAGGTGTCAGCACAGCATTAGAGATGATCCTCACCGGAAAACAACTTCGGGCGAAACAGGCATTAAAGTTGGGGCTGGTGGATGACGTCGTTCCGCACTCCATTTTGCTGGAAGCCGCTGTTGAGCTGGCAAAGCAGGATCGTCCATCTTCCCGCCCTCTACCTGTACGCGAGCGTATTCTGGCGGGGCCGTTAGGTCGTGCATTGTTGTTCAAAATGGTAGGCAAGAAAACAGAGCAAAAAACTCAGGGTAACTATCCAGCGACAAAACGCATTCTTGACGTTATTGAAACCGGTTTAGCGCAGGGGACCAGCAGTGGCTATGACGCCGAAGCTCGGGCGTTTGGTGAACTGGCGATGACGCCGCAATCGCAGGCGCTGCGCAATATCTTTTTTGCCAGTACTGAAGTGAAGAAAGATCCCGGCAGTGATGCTCCTCTTGCGCCATTAAACAGCGTGGGGATTTTAGGCGGCGGGTTGATGGGCGGTGGAATTGCCTACGTTACTGCCTGTAAAGCGGGTCTGCCGGTAAGAATTAAAGATATCAATGCCCAGGGCATAAATCATGCGCTGAAATACAGTTGGGAGCAGCTGGAGGGTAAAGTGCGCCGTCGTCATCTCAAAGCCAGCGAACGCGACAAGCAACTGGCATTAATCTCCGGAACGACGGACTATCGCGGCTTTGCCCATCGCGATCTGATTATTGAAGCGGTGTTTGAAAATATCGAATTAAAACAGCAGATGGTGGCGGAAGTGGAGCAAAACTGCGCTTCTCATACCATTTTTGCCTCGAACACGTCCTCTTTACCGATTAGCGATATCGCCGCTCACGCCACGCGACCAGAGCAAGTTATCGGCCTGCATTTCTTCAGTCCGGTGGAAAAAATGCCGCTGGTGGAGATTATTCCTCATGCGGGTACATCGGCGAAAACCATCGCCACTACGGTAAAACTGGCGAAAAAACAGGGCAAAACGCCAATTGTCGTGCGTGACAAAGCCGGGTTTTACGTCAATCGCATTTTAGCGCCTTACATTAATGAAGCTATCCGCATGCTGACCGAAGGTGAACGGGTAGAGCATATTGATGCCGCGCTGGTGAAATTTGGTTTTCCGGTGGGGCCAATCCAACTTTTGGATGAGGTAGGAATTGATACCGGGACTAAAATTATTCCTGTACTGGAAGCAACTTATGGAGAACGTTTTAGCGCGCCTGCAAATGTTGTTTCTTCAATTTTGAATGATGATCGCAAAGGTAGAAAAAATGGCCGAGGTTTCTATCTTTATGGCCAAAAAGGGCGTAAAAGCAAAAAACAGGTCGATCCCGCCATTTACCCGCTAATTGGTGTACAAGGGCAGGGGCGACTCTCCGCACCGCAGGTTGCTGAACGGTGTGTGATGTTGATGCTGAATGAAGCAGTACGTTGTCTGGACGAGCAGGTTATCCGAAGTGTGCGTGACGGGGATATTGGCGCGGTATTTGGAATAGGCTTCCCACCGTTTCTTGGTGGCCCGTTCCGATATATCGATGCTCTCGGCGCGGGGGAAGTCGTTGCAACAATGCAACGACTGGCCACGCAGTATGGTTCTCGTTTTACCCCTTGCGAGCGTTTATTAGAGATGAGCGAGCGCGGGGAAAGTTTTTGGAAAACAAGTGCAACTGACCCTCAATAAAAGGGTCAAAGCTATATGAATCCGCGCTGAATGGCGGAGGGGTGGTCAAAATGTAAACGCATGTTGACTATACTTGCGCCATTGAGGTAAAAAACAGCGTTTCATTCGGTGAATGGATAAGGCACAATGCCGGCCACCGCCTTGTTTCTCTGGTTTCAGATGAAACAAGGCGGGCGAATCTGGTTAACAAAAGCGGTGCAATATGCAAGTTTTTATCATGCGTCACGGCGACGCAGCCCTCGATGCCGCCAGTGATTCGGTTCGTCCTCTGACCACTAACGGTTGTGACGAATCTCGCCTGATGGCGAACTGGTTGAAAGGTCAAAAAGTGGAAGTCGAACGTGTTCTGGTGAGCCCGTTCCTGCGAGCCGAGCAAACACTGGAGGAAGTAGGTGATTGTATGAACCTGCCTTCCAACGTGGAAGTTCTGCCGGAGTTGACGCCCTGCGGCGATGTAGGGCTGGTCAGTGCATATTTACAGGCGCTGACCAACGAAGGTGTTGCTTCGGTACTGGTTATCTCCCACTTACCGTTAGTCGGGTATCTGGTTGCCGAGTTATGTCCGGGCGAAACGCCGCCTATGTTTACCACTTCGGCTATTGCCAGCGTAACGCTTGATGAAAGCGGAAAAGGCGAGTTCAACTGGCAGATGAGCCCGTGTAATTTGAAAATGGCAAAAGCAATCTGATGTGATCGTAAAGTGCCCGATGGCGCAAGCTATCGGGCCTGAATTGTTCATACCTTATTGAAATTCTCCCAATAACGATGCAAATGGCATCTTTTTAGCGTTTAATCGCCGATTTGCATAAAGTTACATCTAGAAATATTCATTACCTTTTCTTGTATTTTATTTCCAGAGTTAACCACTGTGAACGCAGAATAAGAGAGTAGAAAAGAGATATTTTTTGGTCTTGATTTTATATTAATTATAGTGTTTTAATATTGTATCGGCAAAAAATAAAAATACAATCGTGTTATTTGTTGTTGGTTGTTTTTTGCTCTTTAATCATTCACTCCATGATGTGTTTATACCATATTTTAGTCATTTATCACGTAATTCCAGGGAAATTCTCAAAATGTTATTTGTTTTGTTAATCATTTAAATATTTCTAAATATTGTTGTTAGTAAATTTAAATTGTGTCACGCGCTCTATAATATCAACATGCTCGCCACGCCAAAGAATATCATCTCACGTGACCTCAGAAATCCTATTCAATGGTGGGTTATAAGCCACTGCAAATTACACTGAAAGTTATTATATTCAGTATTAATATGTCAGTTGGCTGACATTTTAATTATTTATGATTTAAGGACAAATAATGAGTAAGTTTGTAAAAGCAGCCGTCGCCACAGCAATGCTTATGGGGGCGCTGACTTCAGCATCGGTCGTAGCCGCAGGGAACAACGGTACAGTGAGATTTTTCGGTATAATTGAAGACTCTCCGTGCTCAATTGTTCCTGATGACCATAAGCTGGAAGTGGATATGGGGAGCATCGGTACCGGTTCTTTAACGGGTGGCAAAACTACCACACCAAAGGATTTCCAGATTCGTTTACAGGATTGCAATTTCAATACTGAAACAACGATGACCACGACATTTACCGGTAATCCATATTCCGGTAATCCAAATAATTACTCCCTGTCTAACCTGGATAATGGCACCGAAGTTCCAAACGTAAGTCTGGTGATTGGCGACCAGCGTGGTAAAGGCTATGACCTGGGCAAAGGTATCGATCAGGCCATCGCAATGGACAGTTCAACGGGTAAAGGCAAACAGAAACAAACGCTGAAATTTAAAGCCTGGTTAGTAGGTGAAACTGCTGCGGTAACACCAACTCCGGCTCCGTTTGAAACGCTAACAACGTTCCAGATCACGTATCTCTAATGTGATTCCCCCATAACTGTAAAGTTATGGGGTTTTTAAATAAAAGATAATTAAAATATAATAATTACGGATGGATACGTAAATGCCCGAACATTCTTTTCTCCGTTTACGGGGGCTTTCGTGGTGGATTGCTCTGGCAATTTCCGGAAGTCCATTTTATGCCCTGGCAGATGATACCATTCAGTTTGATGCCCGATTTCTGGAGTTAAAAGGGAATACCAAAATTGATTTGGGGCGTTTTTCCCAAAAAGGTTATGTTGAACCGGGTAAATATAATTTACAGGTTCATGTAAATAACCAATCCTTACCTGATGAATACGATATCTACTGGTACGCAGTCGAAAACAATCCTGATAAATCGTATGCCTGCTTACCGCCTGAACTGGTTGCTCAGTTAGGCTTTAAAGAAGATATCACGAAAAACTTGCAATGGATTCGTGATGGTCAGTGTCTGAATACTGAACCGTTAAATGGCATGGAAATGACTGGTGATTTAAGCCAGTCAGTTCTCGTGATTTCTTTGCCACAGGCTTATCTTGAATATACCGACAGTGAATGGGATCCACCTTCACGTTGGGATGAAGGTATTCCCGGTCTTATTGCCGATTACAGTATCAACGCCCAGACCCGGCATGAAGAGGGTGGGGATGATACTAACGATATTAGTGGTAATGGTACGGTTGGCGTTAACGTTGGCCCGTGGCGCCTGCGTGCCGACTGGCAGAGCGACTATCAGCATACCCGCAGTAACGATGATGGTGATGCTAACGATAGCGGCACGCAAAAAAACTGGGAGTGGAGCCGTTATTACGCCTGGCGCGCCTTGCCGTCATTAAAAGCCAAACTTTCGCTGGGTGAAGATTACCTCAACTCCGATATTTTTGATGGCTTTAGCTACATTGGCGGTAGCATCAGCACCGACGATCAAATGTTGCCGCCAAACCTTCGCGGCTACGCTCCGGATATTTCCGGCGTCGCACATACCTCTGCGAAAGTGACCGTAACGCAAATGGGACGCGACCTTTATGAAACCCAGGTCCCCGCAGGCCCGTTCCGTATTCAGGATATTGGTGATTCGGTATCTGGCACGCTGCATGTCCGCATCGAAGAACAAAACGGTCAGGTGCAGGAATATGACGTCAGCACGGCTTCCATGCCGTTTCTGACCCGACCGGGTCAGGTGCGATATAAAGTGTCGATGGGGCGCCCGCAAAACTGGGATCATCACGTCGAAGGGAGTTTCTTCTCAGGAGGCGAAGCGTCATGGGGGATCGCCAATGGCTGGTCACTTTACGGCGGCGCGTTAGCGGATGAAAACTATCAATCAGCAGCAATTGGGCTTGGGCGCGATTTGGCGCTGTTCGGCGCGTTAGCGTTTGATGTTACCCACTCCCGTACTCGTTTTGACGACAACAGCGTATACGGCAACAAAACGCTGGATGGTAACTCTTATCGTGTCAGTTATGCCAAAGATTTTGATGAACTCAACAGCCGTGTGACCTTTGCCGGATATCGCTTCTCTGAAAAAAACTACATGACCATGAGCGAATACCAGGATGCTAACAACGCCGATCGGGCGCGCACGGGTAACGACAAAGAGATGTATACGGTCACTTACAACCAGAACTTCAGGGATGCGCGTGTTTCGGTCTATCTCAACTATTCCCACCACACCTACTGGGACCGCGAAGATCAAACCAACTACAACATGATGCTTTCTCATTATTTCAATATGGGAAGTATCAGAAACATGAGCGTTTCTCTGACCGGTTATCGCTATGAATACGATAACAATGCCGATAAAGGTATTTATCTTTCCTTAAGCCTGCCGTGGGGTGAGAGCAGCACCATTAGTTACAACGGCAACTATGGCAGTGGTGCCGACAGCAGCCAGGCGAGCTTGTACCATCGAATAGATGACGCCAGCCACTATACGGTGAGCACAGGGACCAGTGAAAACCACGCCAGTGTAGATGGTTATTACAGCCACGATGGCACTATGGCAAAAGTTGATCTGAGCGCCAACTATCATGAAGGGCAATACACTTCCGCGGGTATCTCTTTACAGGGCGGTGCAACGCTGACTGCCCACGGCGGCGCGCTGCATCGCACGCAGAACATGGGCGGCACGCGTTTGCTGATTGATGCCGATGGCGTTGCCAATGTGCCAGTAGAAGGCAACGGTGCTGCTGTTTATACCAACATGTTTGGTAAAGCCGTGGTGGCCGATGTTAACGACTACTACCGTAATCAGGCTTATATCGATTTGAATAACCTACCAGAAAATGCTGAGGCCACCCAGTCGGTGGTCCAGGCAACGCTAACGGAAGGTGCCATTGGTTATCGTAAATTTGCAGTGATCAGTGGGCAGAAAGCAATGGCGGTATTGCGATTGCAGGATGGTAGTCATCCGCCATTTGGTGCGGAAGTGAAAAATGTTAATAAACAGCAAGTTGGACTGGTTGATGATGAAGGGAATGTCTATCTGGCGGGCGTTAAACCGGGTGAACGCATGACGGTATCCTGGGAGGGAGAATCCCACTGCGATATCAGTCTGCCGGACCCGCTACCGGATGATCTCTTCAATGGTTTGCTGTTGCCATGCCAGCAAATTGGGGGAAGTGCTCCCGCAATATCACATGATATTCAGCCCGTCATTCAGGTGCAGACACAACAGGTGGCACCAATGGAGCCGCCAATGTCTGTTTCATCGAATTAATAACGTGATTAAGGAATGATCCATGTCTAAACATATCTCTTCAAAAAAGATCGTCACTGCATTGACGTTGATGGCGGCGGCTGCAAGTTTTTACGCACAGGCTTCAGTGACGCCCGATCGTACACGTTTGATTTTTAACGAAAGTGAGAAATCTATTAGTGTTACCTTGCGTAATAACGATCCTAAACTTCCTTACCTGGCGCAAAGCTGGATTGAAGATGAAAAGGGTAACAAGGTTAGCTCGCCATTAGCTGTTTTACCTCCTGTACAGCGTATTGATGCGATGATGAACGGTCAGGTGAAAATTCAGGGATTGCCAGATATCCACAAATTGCCTGCCGATCGCGAAACGATGTTCTACTTTAACGTTCGCGAGATCCCGCCTAAATCAAACAAAGCTAACACGCTGCAAATCGCTCTGCAGACACGAATCAAACTTTTCTGGCGTCCTAAGGCACTGGAAAAAAGCAGCACACAAACTCCCTGGCAGCATAAAGTGACCCTAACCCGCAGCGGCCAGGAATTTACCGTCAATAACCCAACGGCGTATTACGTCATCATCAGCAACGCCAGTACGCAGAAAAATGGCAATCCAGCGGCGGGTTTCTCGCCGTTAGTCATGCCGCCCAAAACCAACGCCCCGTTAAACGTGAAAATGGATAGCACACCAGTGCTGACCTATGTCAACGACTATGGCGCGCGTATGCCGCTCTTTTTTACCTGTAATGGCAACAGTTGTCAGGTTGATGAAGAACGAAGTAGCAAAGGCTGATTCCAGGAGAATCCGATGAGAAAGATGTTTCTGGTTAAATTGCTGCTGGTTTTTTGCGTGGTGAGCCATCCTGCGGTAGGTGGAGGTTCGAAATCAGTTGAGCTGACATTGCGAGTGTTGGTCGATGCTCCGCCACCTTGTTCGGTAACGGGCAGTGCTGTGGAGTTTGGCGATGTGATCATCAAAAAGATCAATGGCACCAACTATCGCATGAATGCTGAGTACAAACTGGACTGTAATGGAAGCCTGAGTGACGACCTGCAAATGCAGTTTAAGGGAGCGACTACCACGATTAATGGCGAAACAGTGTTGAGCACAGGGATTTCTGGATTTGGGATTCGAATTGAAAATGCGGCTGATAATTCGCTGTTTCCGATTGGCGAAAACAACTGGATGCCTTTCAACATCAACAGCCAACCGAAGCTGAAAGCGGTGCCAGTAAAAGAGAGCGGTGTATCACTCGCGGCATCGGAATTTAACGCCAGTATGACCATGGTGGTGGATTATCAATGAAACGACTCGTTTTTTTTGTGATTTGCAGTTGCTGTAGCGTGGTACAGGCAGCTACACCGGACATTACTTTTCACGGAACTCTGATATCACCGCCTGTTTGTACCATTAGCGGCGGGAAAACCATTGAAGTGGATTTTGGTGACATCCTTATTAATGACATTGACGGTGTTAACTTTCTTCAGACTGTGCCATATGAGATCACCTGTGATTCTGGTGTTCGAGATGCGGTTTGGGAAATGACACTGACCTGGAAGGGGACACCTACCAATTACAATACGTCGGCGGTCCAGACCAGCGTTACCGACCTGGGCATTGAAATGCAACAAAATGGCAGTCCGTTTGAGCTGGATAAACCTCTGAGTATTGATCCTGCCAGCCCCCCAATGCTCAAGGCGGTACCGGTGAAAGCCAGCGGCGCGGTGTTGGGAGACGGAGCATTTTCCGCGTATGCCACGCTACAGGTGGATTACCAATGAAAACACAAGAATATGTTCTCGCAACGCTGCTGGGGAGCTTAATGCTGATCTGTGTAGCGCCGGTGCAGGCGGCTGATAACCTGCATTTTTACGGTAATCTATTGAATAAAACTTGTACGCCAGTAGAGACACAAGGATTGCTGGCAGAAGTGCAGTTTCCTACGGTGAGTACACAAGATTTAATGGTCGCCGGGCAGTCGGCCCGCCAGCCTGTAGTTTTTCAACTGAAAGACTGTAAGGGGCCAACCTCATACAACGTAAAGGTAACCTTGACCGGCACAGAAGATAGCGAACAGCCGGGTATTCTGGCGCTGGATGCGTCATCGGGTGCGCAGGGAGTAGGTATAGGTATGGAAAAAAACGACGGCACACCTGTCGCCATCAACAGTACTACTGGTGCGACCTTTGTACTTAATAATGGCAGCAATAGCCTAAATTTTCGCGCCTGGTTACAGGCAAAAAGCGGTCGTGATGTGACTCCCGGTAATTTTACCGCTCAGCTAACCGCAACGTTTGAGTACCTTTAAAATGAAAAAATTACGCTATTTTTTTTGCTTACTTGTATTGATGTTACCTACCGCGATGGCATCAATAACGTTTCGTGATATGCACACCGACATGGGTTATGCCGGTAACTTTAATACCTCAACCTGGTATGAACTTAATGTTCAAACCTCATCAGGTGTATATCAGGGAGAATATCACCGGGATGGTTATATTCTTCTGGTCGGAGATATTCCGAATATATCCTGGAATGGGCCAGGGCCAGCCCCCAAAATTAATGTGAAAAGTGGGGAATCTATTGATCCATCGAATTGTCCAGGGCTGCCGGCATCGGGAGAATTTACTTGTAACAAGGTGATCATGGACATCATCGTTGAAGGAGATCCTGGTGGCTGTCCCTGGATAGTGACCAGTAATATCAAATCACAATCAAGAAGAAGTGGTGTTGTTTATATGGGACCATCGACTTTTAACTCCACATGTCCGCCGATTCCTTTAGACCCTTATGATGTTTCATGGAGCCCAAATTCGGTAGTACGTAGCAAGCTATTATCATTGAAATCCACTGGAGGGGTAATCGAAAATACACTCCCCACCTTTTTGATGAAGGATGGCAAGTTGTGTGATGGTAGCCAATTTGACGATCGTGGCGCATATTGTCGCTTTGTATCGCAAATGATCACTTTTACGTCATATGGTTGTACCGATAACAAAGTGACAACCATACCAAACCGACATGCGATAACTGACAAGCAACTGCACGATATTGTGGTTCGTGTCGATACCACTACACCACAACCTATAGATTCCACTTGCCGATTCCAGTATGTGCTGAATATGTTGTAGTGACCAAACCGGATACGGCGTTTATGTCGTATCCGGTTCAGCATTCAGGGCAACTCCGGCGGCAGCCACTCTTCCACTTCAATCAACACCAGCAACGCCGCATCACCACCGTACTCTTTCGGTGCCTGGTGAAACGCCATCACATGCGGATGTTGCGCCAGCCACAGTGGTGCTTGTTGCTTCAAAATATGCTTACCGTGTCCATGCATCACGCAGGCACAAAATACATGTTCACGGCGGCAGGCGGCAATCAACGCCCCTAGTTCCTGCTTGGCTTGTAGCTGCGTCAGACCGTGTAAATCCAAAAACAGCTCCGGCGAATAATCACCGCGTCGCAGTTTCTTCGCCTCAAAATGACTGACATCTGGGCGAACATATTTAACCGGGCCTTCGGTATTCAATAACGGCTGAAACTCATCTGAGAAATAATGGCTGGCATCAGCCTGTTCCTGAATCAACCGCTTAACCGGCACTTCGCTGATTTTCTTACGCTGCGGTCGGTGGACAATTGTGTCCTGCTTAATCTTGCGAGTCCCCGCCATCAACTGGCGAAACAGAGCCTGGTCCTCCTCGCTAAGTGTTGTTTTCTTTTTCATCTATGCATCTCTATTTTTTATTTTCCTACAGTTTACCCGACTCGCAGCCCAATCGATCGGACAAAACATAATTTTCCTGCGTCATCGCCGCGTGAATGCTGATTTATCGTCATCTTCATGGCAAACTAGCCGCCGAAATTATTGCGATCATGCCCTGGAGGAATACGTGGATAAAATTTTCGTTGATGAAGCAGTAAATGAGCTGCAAACCATTCAGGACATGTTGCGCTGGTCGGTGAGCCGCTTCAGCGCGGCAAATATCTGGTACGGTCACGGCACCGATAACCCGTGGGATGAAGCCGTGCAACTGGTGTTGCCTTCGCTCTACCTGCCGCTGGATATTCCGGAAGATATGCGCACCGCGCGTCTGACCTCCAGCGAAAAACACCGTATTGTTGAACGCGTGATCCGCCGCGTCAACGAGCGCATTCCGGTGGCTTACCTGACCAACAAAGCCTGGTTCTGCGGCCATGAATTTTACGTCGATGAACGCGTGCTGGTGCCGCGCTCGCCGATTGGTGAACTGATCAACAATAAATTTGCCGGACTCATCAGCAAGCAACCGCAGCATATTTTAGATATGTGTACCGGTAGCGGCTGCATCGCCATTGCCTGTGCTTATGCCTTCCCGGATGCAGAAGTCGACGCGGTAGATATCTCTCCCGACGCGCTGGCGGTTGCTGAACAGAACATCGAAGAACACGGTCTGATCCACAACGTCATTCCTATTCGGTCCGATTTGTTCCGCGACTTGCCGAAAGTGCAGTACGACCTGATTGTCACTAACCCGCCGTATGTCGATGCGGAAGATATGTCCGACCTGCCAAACGAATACCGCCACGAGCCGGAACTGGGCCTGGCATCTGGCACCGACGGCCTGAAACTGACGCGTCGCATTCTCGGAAACGCGGCAGATTACCTCGCTGATGATGGCGTGCTGATTTGTGAAGTCGGCAACAGCATGGTACATCTTATGGAACAATATCCGGATGTTCCGTTCACCTGGCTGGAGTTTGATAACGGCGGCGATGGTGTGTTTATGCTCACCAAAGCGCAGCTTATTGCGGCACGTGAACATTTCGCGATTTATAAAGATTAAGTAAACACGCAAACACAACAATAACGGAGCCGTGATGGCTGGAAACACAATTGGACAACTCTTTCGCGTAACCACCTTCGGCGAATCGCACGGGCTGGCGCTCGGTTGCATCGTCGATGGTGTTCCGCCAGGCATTCCGCTGACGGAAGCGGATCTGCAACACGATCTTGACCGCCGCCGCCCTGGGACATCGCGCTATACCACCCAGCGCCGCGAGCCGGATCAGGTCAAAATTCTCTCCGGTGTTTTTGAAGGTGTGACCACCGGCACCAGCATTGGCCTACTCATAGAAAATACCGACCAGCGTTCTCAGGATTACAGCGCAATTAAGGACGTTTTCCGTCCGGGTCATGCCGATTACACCTACGAACAAAAATACGGTCTGCGCGATTATCGCGGCGGCGGACGTTCTTCCGCCCGCGAAACCGCCATGCGTGTGGCGGCAGGGGCGATTGCCAAAAAATATCTCGCCGAGAAATTTGGTATTGAAATTCGCGGCTGCCTGACCCAGATGGGCGACATTCCGCTGGAAATCAAAGACTGGTCGCAGGTCGAGCAAAATCCGTTCTTCTGCCCGGACCCGGACAAAATCGAAGCCTTAGATGAACTGATGCGCGCGCTGAAAAAAGAGGGCGACTCCATCGGCGCGAAAGTCACCGTTGTAGCAAGTGGCGTCCCCGCCGGACTTGGCGAGCCGGTCTTTGACCGCCTGGATGCCGACATCGCCCACGCGTTGATGAGCATTAACGCGGTGAAGGGCGTGGAAATTGGCGATGGTTTTGACGTGGTGGCGCTGCGCGGCAGCCAGAACCGCGACGAAATCACCAAAGACGGTTTCCAGAGCAACCATGCAGGCGGCATTCTCGGCGGTATCAGCAGCGGGCAGCAAATCATTGCCCATATGGCGCTGAAACCGACCTCCAGCATTACCGTGCCGGGGCGCACCATTAACCGCTTTGGCGAAGAAGTTGAGATGATCACCAAAGGCCGTCACGATCCTTGCGTCGGGATCCGCGCAGTGCCGATCGCTGAAGCGATGCTGGCGATCGTTTTAATGGATCACCTGTTACGGCAACGGGCGCAAAATGCCGATGTGAAGACTGAAATTCCACGCTGGTAAAAAATGAACAAAACTGCGATTGCGCTGCTGGCCCTGCTTGCCAGTAGCGCCAGCCTGGCAGCGACGCCGTGGCAAAAAATAACCCAACCTGTGCCGGGTAGCGCACAATCGATAGGTAGTTTCTCCAATGGTTGTATCGTCGGCGCTGACACGCTGCCGATACAGTCCGAACATTATCAGGTCATGCGTACCGATCAGCGTCGCTACTTCGGTCACCCGGACCTGGTGATGTTTATCCAGCGTCTGAGTAGCCAGGTGAGCAATCTGGGCATGGGGACGGTGTTGATTGGCGATATGGGGATGCCTGCTGGTGGGCGTTTCAACGGCGGTCACGCCAGCCACCAGACCGGACTGGATGTTGATATCTTTCTGCAACTGCCAAAAACACGCTGGACCTCTGCGCAGCTCTTGCGCCCGCAAGCATTAGATTTGGTTTCCCGCGACGGTAAACACGTTGTCTCCACGCTGTGGAAGCCAGAAATTTTCAGCTTGATCAAACTCGCCGCCCAGGACAAAGACGTCACGCGCATTTTTGTTAATCCGGCGATTAAACAACAACTTTGCCTTGATGCCGGCAACGATCGCGACTGGTTGCGCAAAGTGCGACCCTGGTTCCAGCATCGTGCGCATATGCATGTACGATTACGTTGTCCTGCCGATAGTCTGGAGTGTGAAGATCAACCTTTACCGCCACCAGGCGATGGTTGCGGGGCAGAACTGCAAAGCTGGTTTGAACCTCCAAAACCGGGAACAACAAAGCCTGAGAAGAAGACACCGCCTCCGTTGCCGCCTTCCTGCCAGGCGCTACTGGATGAGCACGTGATCTAATGGAAACGTTTAATAGCCTGTTTATGGTTTCCCCGCTGCTGCTGGGCGTCCTCTTTTTTGTCGCCATGCTGGCGGGATTTATCGACTCGATTGCCGGTGGCGGTGGGTTACTCACCATTCCGGCATTGATGGCGGCGGGGATGTCTCCCGCTAACGCGCTGGCAACCAATAAGCTGCAAGCCTGCGGTGGCTCTATTTCCGCCACTATCTACTTTATTCGCCGCAAAGTGGTTAGTTTAAGCGATCAGAAACTCAATATCGCCATGACCTTTGTCGGCTCAATGAGTGGCGCACTGCTGGTGCAATATGTTCAGGCCGATATATTACGGCAGATATTGCCCATCCTCGTGATTTGCATCGGCCTCTATTTCTTGCTGATGCCAAAGCTGGGTGAAGAAGATCGCCAGCGCCGGATGTACGGTTTACCCTTCGCGTTAATTGCCGGTGGCTGTGTCGGTTTTTACGATGGATTCTTTGGGCCAGCTGCCGGATCGTTTTACGCGCTGGCCTTCGTTACGCTGTGCGGATTCAACCTCGCCAAAGCCACGGCTCACGCCAAATTACTTAATGCAACGTCAAACATCGGCGGTTTGCTGCTGTTTATTCTCGGCGGCAAAGTGATTTGGGCGACGGGATTTGTGATGCTGGTGGGGCAGTTCCTCGGCGCGCGCATGGGTTCACGACTGGTGTTGAGCAAAGGACAAAAGCTGATCCGCCCGATGATCGTTATCGTCTCGGCGGTGATGAGTGCCAAATTACTTTATGATAGCCACGGACAGGAGATCCTCCACTGGTTGGGGATGAACTAATGAACAGTACACACCACTATGAGCAGTTGATTGAAATTTTTAATAGCTGCTTTGCCGATGAATTTAATACCCGTCTGATTAAAGGCGACGACGAACCGATCTATCTTCCTGCTGATGCGGAAGTACCGTATAACCGAATCGTCTTCGCTCATGGCTTTTACGCCAGCGCCATCCACGAGATTTCGCACTGGTGTATTGCCGGGAAAGCGCGCCGTAAGCTGGTTGATTTCGGCTACTGGTATTGCCCGGACGGTCGCGATGCCCAAACGCAAAGCCAGTTTGAAGATGTTGAAGTGAAGCCGCAGGCGCTTGACTGGTTGTTCTGCGTGGCGGCGGGATATCCGTTTAACGTCAGTTGCGACAATCTGGAAGGGGATTTCGAACCGGATCGCGTGGTGTTTCAACGGCGAGTACATGCGCAGGTGATGGATTATCTGGCTAACGGTATTCCAGAACGTCCGGCACGCTTAATTAAAGCATTACAAAATTATTATCACACGCCGGAACTTACGGCGGAACAATTCCCGTGGCCGGAAGCGCTCAACTGAAGCCGGCGCCACGTTTTACAATGAGGAAAGAAGATGATCGCGGAGTTTGAATCACGCATTCTGGCATTAATCGACGGTATGGTTGACCATGCCAGTGATGATGAGTTGTTTGCCAGTGGGTATTTGCGTGGCCACCTGACATTAGCTATCGCAGAACTGGAAAGTGGTGATGACCACTCCGCTCAGGCGGTGCATACGACCGTTAGCCAGAGTCTGGAAAAAGCCATTGGTGCTGGTGAATTGTCGCCGCGTGACCAGGCGCTGGTAACCGATATGTGGGAACACCTGTTTCAGCAGGCGTCACAGCAGTAAGTTGTTGGCGTCTGGAGCACCATGCCTGATGCGACGCTTATCGCGTCTTATCAGGCCTACAGGTCACACGTAGGTCGGATAAGGCGTTTACGCCGCATCCGACAAACAATGCCAAAGCAGATTACCCCGCCTTAACCGCTTTACCTTTCAACAACTTCCGCACCCATAACCTATTCGGATTTAACGCCGCCAGCGTACTGGCATCCATCGGAATCGGTTCTTCACTCATCTGTGCCGCCAGAATCTCGGCACACAGCGGGGCAGAACACAAACCGCGCGAACCTAAAGCAGCAAACATAAAGAGATCGTCATAAATCGGCGCGCTTACCGCCTCATCTTTCTGTTCCGCCAGCGACGCATATTCCACGAGTGTAGCGTCATAATCAGGCACGTTGCCTACCATTGGCAGATGATCGCGAGTGGCACAACGCACACCGCAGCGCGCCTCTTTATCACTGACATCAACCGCTTTCGCCCACTGTTCCTGCGGGAAACAATCAATCAACCGCTGGCGATTCTGCTGCTGATCGTCCTCACTGTACGCCGTATCTTCGCTGCCGCGATGATAACTGGCACCAATACAATGATGTTGATTCGCCGGATTTTGTGGCGTGAGATAACCGTCATAGCACAGCACTTGCTTCAGCTTCGCCAGTTCCGGCGTTGTCGGAATATGGCTGACCTGCCCGGCAACCGAATATACTGGCAGAGATGATGTTTGGCTGAAACGGCTGATTTGATGCCCGTTCGCCAGTACCACCACTCGATGCGTCGCTTGCTGATCACCTGCAAAATTCAACAACCAACAGTCATCCTTACGGGATAAATCCTGTAACTGATGTTGATAACGAATCTGCAAACCCTGCTGTTGCGCCAGTTCCAGCACATTACGGGTCAGTTCCGCCGGACACAGCCAGCCACCTTGCGGATAAGTAATACCGCTGCAATTTGTCGCAACGCCTGTAATTTGTTCAACCGCATTAGCCTCAACGGCTACAGCCAGCTCTGCGGGTAAATCCATCGACAGCATCTGTGCGATTTTATGCTGGCTTTTCTCATCCCAGCCTAACTGTGTGACGCCGCACCAGTCATGATCAAATTTAACGGGTAATTGGTCGTAAAGCCGACGAGCAAAAGTAAACGCATTAGAGAAAAAGCGGTTTAGCGCCTCATCGTGTTTACTTAAGAGCGGATACAGCGCCCCCTGACGATTGCCGGAAGCACCCAGCGCGGGGGCCTCATCCGCACAATAAAGCGTTACCTGCCAGCCGCGACGTAATAGCGCCAGCGACAACAACGCGCTGGCAATACCGCCGCCGATAATCGCTGCTTCCCGTTTGCGGCTGCCCGTACGATTAAACCACGGCGTGGAGCAGGGGAGGGGTAATGTCTGTTCCATCACCCCACAAAGCATTTCCCGTTTGCGCCCAAAGCCCTTACGTTTTTGCATGGTGAATCCGGCTTCCTGCAAACCGCGGCGGACAAAACCAGCAGAAGTAAATGTCGCCAGCGTGCCGCCCGGACGCGCCAGTCGTGCCATGGCGTTAAACAGATTTTGCGTCCACATATCCGGGTTTTTCGCTGGCGCAAAGCCGTCCAGAAACCAGGCATCTACTTTTTGATTTAGCGAATCGTCCAGTTGGCTGGTCAGTTCGTTTATATCGCCAAACCATAAATCCAGCGTTACGCGGCCTTCATCGAGCAATAAACGATGGCAACCGGGCAGGGGCAAAGGCCACAGTGTCTGAAGCTGTTCCGCCCACGGCGCAAGTTCCGGCCAGTGTTGGTGCGCTAACGCTAAATCAGCACGAGTGAGGGGAAATTTCTCAAAACTAATGAAATGTAAGCGTTGTAATTGCGCCTGTGGATGCGCTTCGCGAAACTGATCAAATGCCTGCCATAGCGTCAGGAAGTTTAATCCGGTGCCGAAGCCGCTCTCTGCTACCACAAACAGAGGATGTGGATGCTCAGGAAAGCGTGCCTCTAATTGGTTACCCCCAAGAAAAACATAACGCGTCTCTTCCAGTCCGTTATCGTTGGAAAAATAGACATCGTCAAAATCTCGGGAAACAGGTGTACCCTCAGCATTAAATTCAAGGTTGGCAGGTTGTATGGAGTAGTGTTTCACGTAAGTTACTCGTCTTACAGGCGGTGGCTCGATCTTAGCGATGTGTGCCAGGCTGCGCAAATTTCTCTATTAATTGGCTGATCGGACTTGTTCGGCGTACAAGTGTACGCTATTGTGCATTCGAAACTTACTCTATGTGCGACTTACAGAGGTATTGAATGAAACGTGCAGTGATTACTGGCCTGGGCATTGTTTCCAGCATCGGTAATAACCAGCAGGAAGTCCTGGCATCTCTGCGTGAAGGACGCTCAGGGATCACTTTCTCTCAGGAGCTGAAGGATTCCGGCATGCGTAGCCACGTTTGGGGCAACGTAAAACTGGATACCACTGGCCTCATTGACCGCAAAGTTGTGCGCTTTATGAGCGACGCATCCATTTATGCATTCCTTTCTATGGAGCAGGCAATTGCAGATGCTGGCCTCTCCCCGGAAGCTTACCAGAATAACCCGCGCGTTGGCCTGATTGCAGGTTCCGGCGGCGGCTCTCCGCGTTTCCAGGTGTTCGGCGCTGACGCAATGCGCGGCCCGCGCGGCCTGAAAGCGGTTGGCCCGTATGTGGTCACTAAAGCGATGGCATCTGGCGTTTCTGCCTGCCTCGCCACGCCGTTCAAAATCCACGGCGTTAACTACTCCATCAGCTCTGCGTGTGCGACTTCCGCACACTGTATCGGTAACGCAGTAGAGCAGATCCAACTGGGCAAACAAGACATCGTGTTTGCTGGCGGCGGCGAAGAGCTGTGCTGGGAAATGGCCTGCGAATTCGACGCAATGGGCGCGTTGTCTACCAAATACAACGACACCCCGGAAAAAGCCTCCCGTACTTATGACGCTCACCGTGACGGTTTCGTTATCGCTGGCGGCGGCGGTATGGTGGTGGTCGAAGAACTGGAACACGCGTTGGCACGTGGTGCTCATATCTACGCTGAAATCGTTGGCTACGGCGCAACGTCTGATGGCGCAGACATGGTTGCTCCGTCTGGCGAAGGCGCAGTGCGCTGCATGAAGATGGCGATGCACGGTGTTGATACCCCAATCGACTACCTGAACTCCCACGGTACTTCGACTCCGGTTGGCGACGTGAAAGAACTGGCAGCTATCCGTGAAGTGTTCGGCGATAAGAGCCCGGCGATTTCTGCAACCAAAGCAATGACCGGTCACTCTCTGGGTGCTGCTGGCGTACAGGAAGCTATCTACTCTCTGCTGATGCTGGAACACGGCTTTATCGCCCCGAGCATCAACATTGAAGAGCTGGACGAGCAGGCTGCGGGTCTGAACATCGTGACCGAAACGACCGATCGCGAACTGACTACCGTTATGTCTAACAGCTTCGGCTTCGGCGGCACCAACGCCACGCTGGTAATGCGTAAGCTGAAAGATTAATTCGGAGTAGGTCGGAGTAGGTCGGAGTAGGTCGGATAAGACGCGCCAGCGTCGCATCCGACGTTACGCGCCAATGCTGCCTCCGGCACTAAAGAATAAGGGAACCCGATGGTTCCCTTTTTCACATCATTGACAATCGCCGCCTGTTCCAGGCAAACTTCCCGCTTTGTCGATTTCCTTCTGAAAAGACGTACGCGTTAAATCCTGCCAACGCACCGTAACCCTGAAAACCAGAGAGATGAGACGGGGAGACTCCTCGCCTTGCGCTGCATTCTGGAGTAATGCATGACTGCTGTAAGCCAAACAGAAACACGATCTTCTGCCAATTTTTCGCTCTTCCGCATCGCTTTTGCGGTTTTTCTAACTTACATGACCGTAGGGCTGCCGTTGCCGGTTATCCCGCTGTTTGTTCATCATGAACTGGGCTATGGCAACACCATGGTCGGGATTGCCGTCGGCATTCAGTTTCTGGCCACGGTGCTGACGCGTGGCTACGCCGGACGACTGGCCGATCAATATGGTGCAAAACGTTCGGCGCTTCAGGGCATGTTCGCCTGTGGTCTGGCTGGCGGCGCGCTGCTGCTGGCGGCGCTTTTGCCTGTCTCCGCACCGATTAAATTTGCCCTGCTGGTCGTCGGGCGTTTGATTCTTGGTTTTGGCGAAAGCCAGTTGCTGACGGGCGCTTTGACCTGGGGATTGGGCATTGTCGGGCCGAAACACTCAGGCAAAGTGATGTCGTGGAACGGGATGGCGATTTATGGCGCACTGGCGGTGGGCGCACCGCTTGGCTTGTTGATTCATAGCCATTACGGTTTTGCCGCACTGGCGCTTACGACAATGGCATTGCCTTTACTGGCGTGGGCTTGTAACGGCACAGTCCGCAAAGTACCGGCAATGGCGGGAGAACGTCCATCGCTGTGGAGCGTTGTCGGACTTATCTGGAAACCGGGTCTTGGTCTGGCGCTTCAGGGCGTTGGCTTTGCGGTTATCGGAACCTTTGTATCGCTCTACTTTGCCAGCAAAGGATGGGCGATGGCAGGTTTTACACTCACCGCATTTGGCGGCGCATTTGTCGTGATGCGCGTGATGTTCGGCTGGATGCCAGACCGTTTTGGCGGCGTGAAAGTGGCGATTGTCTCTTTGCTTGTCGAAACGGTAGGTTTGTTGCTGCTCTGGCAAGCGCCTGGCGCGTGGGTGGCATTAGCTGGTGCGGCGTTAACCGGGGCAGGGTGTTCACTTATCTTCCCGGCGCTTGGTGTGGAAGTGGTTAAGCGCGTTCCGTCTCAGGTTCGCGGTACTGCGCTCGGCGGTTATGCGGCGTTTCAGGATATCGCCCTCGGTGTTTCCGGGCCACTGGCAGGTGTCCTGGCGACCACATTTGGCTACTCGTCGGTATTCCTTGCCGGGGCGATATCGGCGGTGCTGGGGATTATCGTGACGATACTGTCATTTCGTCGTGGTTAACTCAATAACCAGACCAACATCACGATGATGGCGGTCAGCAATATCCACAGGCTGGGGCGCATGGCCATTTCTTGCATTGTGTTAATGAATGGCGTAAAGGGATTGAGCAACGGTTGAATATCTCGCGGTTCAATCCCATTCACCCGCCGTTGATAAAGCTGGTTGAGGATATCCTCGGCCTGTGCGGAAGTCAGGGCTGATTGCTGAGAAAGGCCATATTTTTGCTCAACATAGCTCGATAATACTGTCAACTCGCTGGCATCCAGTGGCTGTTTTAGCGCCATCTGAAGCGACTCCAGCGTCGGTGTATTTTGCTGACTTAACACCTGGCGTGCCTGCAACCAGGTAACCAGGTGGGTAAACATTTTGGCCGGGATCAACTCACCATTTTTTACCCCAGAAAGTTCCAGCATAGATTGCCAAATCTGTTTGCTGGGTTCTCCTGTTGCCGCCGCGAGTTTAGTCACCAGTTGCTTAAGCGTATTGTGTTCTGCCGGTAGCAAAGGGCGATCGGTCGCCTGGCGCTGTTGCGGCTGCGGGATAACCATCTTCCCTTCCTGTAACAGCGTCAGGACGGTTTTTAATTGCTCCGGTGAGAGTTGATTCAGCGGCGTCTGACCAAAGTTATGACGAATGTAATCTGTGACCGCCTGACGATTATTCCCCAGCCGTAAATACTCGCTCAATTGCGCCAAAAGCTGGCGGACAGAATGGCTTTCTTGCGCGGCCAGTAAACGTTGTGCAAGGTTTTGTTCTGCGGCGGGGAAATTGCGTGAAAGTAACGGTGAATCGCCCGGCAGACCGATGTCGTGCTTTATACCAGCCCACAATTCCGCGCTCTGCTGTTGCGTCAGCGAAGTCACTTTGGTTATCAAACTTTCCAGCACTGTACGTTGCAAGCTGGATAAAGGCTGATTGCCTGCGCCAGACGACAGTTTATCCCCCTGACCCGGTGGTTGCCCAGGAGGGGCGGAAATTGGTTGTATCATTACGTATCCTTATACCTGAAATCATCGCAAGTATGCCTGGCCGCGAGATTATGGCACACTTGTCCGGTTAACTCTCGTTCTCATACAGGTACCACAAACGTGAAAATCCTTGTTGATGAAAATATGCCTTATGCCCGCGAATTATTTAGTCGTCTGGGGGAGGTGAAAGCGGTTCCGGGGCGTCCAATTCCAGTTGCTGAACTGGATGATGCAGATGCTTTGATGGTGCGTTCGGTCACGAAAGTGAATGAATCTTTGCTGGCAGGAAAGCCGGTAAAATTTATTGGCACCGCGACCGCGGGGACGGACCATGTCGATGAAGCGTGGTTAAAGCAGTCGGGAATTGGTTTTTCTGCTGCACCTGGCTGCAATGCGATTGCGGTAGTGGAATATGTTTTCTCGTCACTGCTGATGCTCGCCGAACGCGATGGATTTTCACTGCACGAGCGTACCGTGGGGATCGTGGGCGTCGGCAACGTCGGGCGACGGTTACAGGCGCGGCTGGAAGCGTGGGGGATCAAAACATTACTTTGCGATCCACCACGCGCCGATCGTGGGGATGAGGGGGATTTCCGTCCTCTTGATGAACTGGTCGCGCAAGCAGACATTCTGACTTTCCATACGCCACTCTTCAAAGATGGTCCGTACAAAACGCGGCATCTGGCGGATGAAAAACTGATTCGCAGCCTGAAGCCGGGGGCAATTCTGATTAACGCCTGCCGTGGTGCCGTTGTCGATAATACGGCACTGCTGACCTGCCTGAATGAAGGTCAGAAGTTAAGCGTGGTGCTGGATGTCTGGGAAGGCGAGCCAGAACTCAACGTCGAGCTGCTGCAAAAAGTGGATATCGGCACGCCGCATATCGCGGGCTATACCCTCGAAGGTAAAGCGCGTGGCACAACGCAAGTGTTTGAAGCCTACAGCAAGTTTATTGGTCATGAACAGCACGTGGCGTTGGATACATTGCTGCCCGCGCCGGAGTTTGGCCGCATCACGCTGCATGGTCCGCTCGATCAGCCGACGCTAAAAAGGCTGGTGCATTTGGTGTATGATGTGCGCCGCGACGATGCGCCGTTGCGTAAAGTCGCCGGAATACCGGGTGAGTTCGATAAACTGCGCAAAAATTACCTTGAGCGCCGTGAATGGTCGTCTCTGTATGTGATTTGTAATGACGCCAGTGCGGCATCATTACTGTGTAAACTGGGTTTTAACGCCGTTCATCATCCGGCTCGTTAATCTCTTCTTCATGCTCTCTGCTGTAACATAGGCAGGGAGCTTTGCATTTTCTGGAGTAAACCACCATGTCTGAAGGCTGGAACATTGCCGTCCTGGGCGCAACTGGCGCTGTGGGCGAAGCCCTGATTGAAACGCTGGCTGAACGTCAGTTCCCGGTTGGGGAAATTTATGCACTGGCACGTAACGAAAGCGCAGGCGAACATCTGCGCTTTGGTGGTAAGACAATCACCGTGCAGGATGCTGCCGAATTTGACTGGACGCAGGCGCAACTGGCGTTTTTTGTCGCAGGCAAAGAAGCGACCGCGACCTGGGTTGAAGAAGCAACCAACTCAGGCTGCCTGGTTATCGACAGCAGCGGATTGTTTGCTCTCGAACCCGACGTACCGCTGGTGGTGCCGGAAGTAAACCCGTTTGTACTTGCTGATTACCGTAACCGTAATGTCATCGCCGTACCGGACAGCCTGACCAGCCAGCTGCTGGCTTCTCTGAAACCGTTAATCGATCAGGGCGGATTGTCGCGTATTAGCGTTACCAGCCTGATTTCAGCCTCCGCACAGGGCAAAAAAGCGGTCGATGCGTTAGCGGGGCAGAGTGCGAAATTGCTCAACGGCATTCCGATTGACGAAGAAGATTTCTTCGGACGTCAGCTGGCGTTCAACATGCTGCCGTTACTGCCGGACAGGGAAGGTAGCGTGCGCGAAGAACGTCGTATCGTCGATGAAGTGCGCAAAATCATGCAGGACGAAGGGCTGATGATTTCGGCAAGCGTCGTGCAGGCACCGGTATTTTACGGTCACGCTCAGATGGTTAACTTTGAAGCTCTGCGTCCGCTGGCGGCAGAAGAAGCGCGTGATGCGTTTGCTCAGGGCGAAGATATTGTGCTCTCTGAAGAGAACGAATTCCCGACTCAGGTAGGGGATGCTTCGGGTACGCCGCATCTTTCTGTGGGCTGCGTGCGCAATGATTACGGTATTCCAGAGCAAATCCAGTTCTGGTCGGTGGCCGATAACGTCCGTTTTGGCGGCGCACTGATGGCAGTGAAAATCGCCGAGAAACTGGTGCAGGAGTATCTGTACTAATGTCCGACCAGCAACAACCGCCAGTTTATAAAATTGCGCTGGGCATTGAGTACGACGGCAGTAGGTATTACGGCTGGCAACGGCAGAACGAAGTCCGCAGTGTGCAGGAGAAGCTGGAAAAGGCGCTCTCCCAGGTGGCGAACGAGCCCATCACCGTCTTCTGCGCCGGGCGTACTGACGCAGGCGTACACGGCACCGGGCAGGTAGTGCATTTCGAAACCACCGCGCAGCGCAAAGACGCCGCGTGGACATTAGGCGTAAATGCGAATTTACCTGGTGACATCGCCGTGCGTTGGGTTAAAGCTGTACCTGATGATTTTCATGCCCGATTTAGCGCCACGGCTCGCCGTTATCGCTACATCATCTACAATCATCGGCTGCGCCCGGCAGTGCTGAGTAAAGGTGTGACCCACTTCTACGAACCGCTGGATGCCGAACGGATGCATCGGGCTGCGCAATGCTTGTTGGGCGAGAATGATTTCACCTCATTTCGCGCGGTGCAGTGCCAGTCCCGAACGCCGTGGCGCAACGTTATGCATATTAACGTCACGCGACATGGTCCTTATGTGGTGGTAGATATCAAAGCGAATGCCTTTGTACATCATATGGTGAGGAATATTGTCGGTAGCCTGATGGAAGTAGGCGCCCACAACCAGCCAGAGAGTTGGATAGCAGAGCTGTTAGCGGCAAAGGACAGAACGCTGGCGGCAGCAACGGCGAAAGCGGAAGGGCTGTATCTGGTTGCGGTAGATTACCCTGACCGATTTGATCTTCCAAAACCGCCAATGGGCCCGCTGTTTCTGGCGGACTAATGAGAATAATGCTCTAAAAATTTCAGGCTGTAGCCAATGCAGTTACAGCCTGAGAAATGAAGAGTACAAGGCATAGGCAATTATGGACCTGATTTATTTCCTCATCGATTTTATTTTGCATATTGATGTGCATCTGGCGGAGCTGGTCGCAGAGTACGGCGTCTGGGTTTATGCCATTCTGTTTTTGATTCTGTTCTGTGAAACCGGGCTGGTGGTAACGCCTTTCCTGCCTGGTGATTCGTTGCTGTTTGTCGCTGGCGCGTTGGCATCTCTGGAGACTAATGATCTCAACGTCCATATGATGGTGGTACTGATGTTGATTGCTGCAATTGTGGGTGATGCGGTCAACTACACCATTGGGCGGTTATTTGGTGACAAACTGTTCAGTAATCCGGATTCGAAAATTTTCCGTCGTAGTTATCTTGATAAGACTCATCAGTTTTACGAGAGACATGGCGGCAAAACAATTATTCTCGCCCGTTTTGTACCGATCGTCAGAACGTTCGCGCCGTTCGTTGCGGGAATGGGCCACATGTCGTATCGTCATTTCGCCGCTTTTAACGTGATTGGTGCACTGTTGTGGGTACTGATTTTTACCTACGCAGGTTATTTCTTCGGCACGCTCCCTTTCATTCAGAGTAACCTTAAACTGATGATTGTTGGCATTATTTTTGTTTCAATATTGCCTGGGGTTTTCGAATTTATTCGTCACAAACGCGCAGCGGCACGCGCCGCAAAATAAAAAGTAACTCCGCGGTTCGACCACTTTTTTATCCAAAGTTTCGGGCTGTTATGTTTTAATGTGCAACATTCATGGTCTGTTGGGGGCAAAAATGGCATTATGCGTCCCCAAAGATAAAACTGGCATCGAACCAGGTTCAGACAGAAAGGTCCCTAATGAGCTGGATTGAACGAATTAAAAGCAACATTACTCCCACCCGCAAGGCGAGCATTCCTGAAGGTGTGTGGACTAAGTGTGATAGCTGCGGTCAGGTTTTATACCGCGCTGAACTGGAACGTAATCTTGAGGTCTGTCCGAAGTGTGACCATCACATGCGTATGTCGGCGCGTAACCGCCTGCATAGCTTGTTAGATGAAGGCAGCCTTGTGGAGCTGGGTAGCGAGCTTGAGCCGAAAGATGTGCTGAAGTTCCGTGACTCCAAAAAGTATAAAGACCGTCTGGCCTCTGCGCAGAAAGAAACCGGCGAAAAAGACGCGCTGGTGGTGATGAAAGGCACTCTGTACGGTATGCCGGTTGTCGCTGCGGCATTCGAATTCGCCTTTATGGGCGGTTCAATGGGTTCAGTGGTTGGCGCTCGTTTCGTGCGTGCCGTTGAGCAAGCGCTGGAAGATAACTGCCCGCTGATCTGCTTCTCCGCTTCTGGTGGCGCACGTATGCAGGAAGCGTTAATGTCGCTGATGCAGATGGCGAAAACCTCTGCGGCACTGGCGAAAATGCAGGAGCGCGGGTTACCGTACATTTCTGTACTGACCGACCCGACGATGGGCGGTGTTTCTGCAAGCTTCGCGATGCTGGGCGATCTCAATATTGCTGAACCGAAAGCGTTAATCGGCTTTGCCGGTCCGCGCGTTATCGAACAGACCGTTCGCGAAAAACTGCCGCCAGGATTCCAGCGCAGTGAATTCCTGATCGAGAAAGGCGCCATCGATATGATCGTCCGTCGACCGGAAATGCGCCTGAAACTGGCTAGCATTCTGGCGAAGCTGATGAATCTGCCAGCGCCTAATCCTGATGCGCCGCGTGAAGGCGAAGTGGTGCCACCGGTGCCGGATCAGGAACCAGAGGCCTGATAACTGATAAGGGCAGGGCCACTGGCTCTGCCCTTTTGCTATTTATTCTCCCCGTAACGAATCAGCGGATACCATGATTATCAAACGCACTCCTCAAGCCGCGTCGCCTCTGGCTTCGTGGCTTTCTTATCTGGAAAACCTGCACAGTAAAACTATCGATCTCGGCCTTGATCGCGTCAGCCAGGTTGCGGCGCGTCTTGGCGTCCTTAAACCTGCACCGTTTGTGTTTACCGTTGCGGGAACTAATGGCAAAGGCACGACCTGCCGTACGCTGGAGTCGATTCTGATGGCGGCAGGGTACAGGGTGGGGGTCTACAGTTCGCCGCATCTGGTGCGTTATACCGAGCGCGTTCGTATACAGGGCAAAGAACTGGCGGAGTCGGCCCATACGGCTTCTTTTGCCGAGATTGAGGCCGAGCGCGGCGATATTTCTTTGACTTATTTTGAATACGGTACGCTGTCGGCATTGTGGTTGTTCAAAGAGGCGCAACTCGATGTGGTGATTCTGGAAGTAGGTCTGGGCGGTCGTCTGGATGCGACTAACATTGTCGATGCTGATGTTGCCGTGGTAACCAGTATCGCGCTGGATCATACCGACTGGCTGGGGCCAGATCGTGAAAGCATTGGCCGTGAGAAAGCGGGGATCTTCCGCAGCGAAAAACCGGCAATCGTCGGTGAACCGGAAATGCCTTACACCATTGCCGATGTAGCACAGGAGAAAGGCGCACTGTTGCAACGTTGTGGCGTTGAGTGGAATTATTCCGTCACTGACCATGACTGGTCATTTACCGACGCTCACGGCACGTTGGCGGGGTTACCGTTGCCACTTGTCCCGCAACCGAATGCCGCAACAGCGCTGGCGGCACTGCGTGCCAGCGGCCTGGAAGTCAGTGAAAAGGCAATTCGTGACGGTATTGCCAGCGCAATTTTGCCTGGACGTTTCCAGATTGTGAGCGAGACGCCACGCGTTATTTTTGATGTCGCCCATAATCCTCATGCGGCGGAATATCTTACCGGACGCATGAAAGCATTACCGAAAAACGGGCGCGTGCTGGCGGTTATCGGTATGCTACATGATAAAGATATTGCCGGAACACTGGCCTGGTTGAAAAGCGTGGTTGATGACTGGTATTGTGCGCCACTGGAAGGGCCGCGCGGTGCCACGGCAGCACAACTGCTTGAGCATCTGGGGAACGGCAAACCATTCGATAGCGTTGCGCAGGCATGGGAAGCCGTAATGGCGGACGCTAAACCGGAAGATACCGTGCTGGTGTGTGGTTCGTTCCATACGGTCGCACATGTCATGGAAGTGATTGACGCGAGGAGAAGCGGTGGCGAGTAAGTTTCAGAATCGGTTAGTTGGCACTATTGTGCTGGTAGCTCTGGGAGTTATTGTGCTTCCAGGATTGCTTGATGGGCAGAAAAAACATTATCAGGATGAGTTCGCAGCAATCCCGCTGGTGCCGAAAGCGGGCGATCGTGACGAGCCAGATATGATGCCAGCCGCCACTCAGGCGTTGCCGACACAGCCGCCAGAAGGCGCGGCAGAAGAGGTGCGGGCAGGTGATGCCGCAGCGCCTTCGCTCGACCCGACAACCATTGCGGCCAATAATACCGTGTTTGAACCTGAGCCTGCACCGGTCGCTCCACCGAAACCGAAACCGGTGGATCCGCCTAAGCCGAAGGTTGAAGTGCCGCCCCCGCCGAAGCCAGAACCGAAACCGGTTGTTGAAGAAAAGGCAGCGCCGACGGGTAAAGCCTATGTTGTGCAACTGGGCGCGCTGAAAAATGCCGATAAAGTGAATGAGATTGTCGGTAAGCTGCGTGGCGCGGGATATCGGGTTTATACTTCGCCGTCGACGCCAGTGCAGGGTAAAATTACCCGTATTCTCGTGGGGCCAGATGCCTCAAAAGATAAGCTGAAAGGATCGCTTGGCGAACTGAAGCAGATCTCTGGTTTGAGCGGCGTGGTTATGGGCTACACGCCGAATTAATACGGTTTTACCTGATGCGACGCTGGCGCGTCTTATCAGGCCTACGCAGGGGGAGTACAGTAGGTCGGATAAGGCGTTCACGCCGCATCCGACAGCCGTTGCCTGATGCGACGCCAGCGCGTCTTATCAGACCTGTGCTGGAGCAGAACAGTAGGTCGGATAAGGCGTTCACGCCGCATCCGACAGCCGTTGCCTGATGCGACGCCAGTATGTCTTATCAGGCCTGTGCTGGAGCAGAACTGTAGGTCGGATAAGGCGTTCACGCTGCACCCGGCAGCCGTTGCCTGATGCGACGCTGGCGCGTCTTATCAGGCCTACGCAGGGATAGACCCGTAGGTCGGATAAGGCGTTCACGCCGCATCCGACAGCCGTTGCCTGATGCGACGCCAGCGCGTCTTATCAGGCCTACGCAGGGGTAGAACAGTAGGTCGGATAAGGCGTTCACGCCGCATCCGACAGCCGTTGCCTGATGCGACGCCAGTATGTCTTATCAGGCCTGTGCTGGAGCAGAACCGTAGGTCGGATAAGGCGTTCACGCCGCATCCGACAATGGTTGCCCGATGCCGCAAAGGCATAAAAAGTCGATGGCGTTGAATATTTTTTCAGCGCCATTTTTATTGATGCGCGGGAAGGAAATCCCTACGCAAACGTTTTCTTTTTCTGTTAGAATGCGCCCCGAACAGGATGACAGGGCGTAAAATCGTGGGACACATATGGTCTGGATTGATTACGCCATAATCGCGGTGATTGCTTTTTCCTCTCTGGTTAGCCTGATCCGCGGCTTTGTTCGTGAAGCGTTATCGCTGGTGACATGGGGTTGTGCTTTCTTTGTCGCCAGTCATTACTACACTTACCTGTCAGTCTGGTTTACGGGCTTTGAAGACGAACTGGTTCGAAATGGGATTGCCATCGCGGTACTGTTTATCGCTACCCTGATCGTTGGTGCTATCGTGAACTTCGTGATAGGCCAGCTGGTGGAGAAAACGGGGTTGTCAGGCACCGATCGGGTGCTGGGCGTCTGTTTCGGTGCGTTGCGCGGTGTGTTGATTGTTGCTGCCATTCTCTTCTTTCTCGACTCCTTTACTGGAGTGTCGAAAAGCGAAGACTGGAGCAAATCACAGCTGATCCCGCAGTTCAGTTTTATCATCAGATGGTTTTTTGATTATCTGCAAAGCTCGTCAAGTTTCTTGCCCAGGGCGTAAGTGCTCTGAGATGTGGCTTAACGAGGAAAAAGACGTATGTGCGGTATTGTCGGTATCGCCGGTGTTATGCCGGTTAACCAGTCGATTTATGATGCCTTAACGGTGCTTCAGCATCGCGGTCAGGATGCCGCCGGCATCATCACCATAGATGCCAATAACTGCTTCCGTTTGCGTAAAGCGAACGGGCTGGTGAGCGATGTATTTGAAGCTCGCCATATGCAGCGTTTGCAGGGCAATATGGGCATTGGTCATGTGCGTTACCCTACGGCTGGCAGCTCCAGTGCCTCTGAAGCGCAGCCGTTTTACGTTAACTCTCCGTATGGTATTACGCTTGCCCACAACGGCAATCTGACCAACGCTCACGAGTTGCGTAAAAAACTGTTTGAAGAAAAACGCCGCCACATCAACACCACTTCCGACTCGGAAATTCTGCTTAATATCTTCGCCAGCGAGCTGGATAACTTCCGCCACTACCCGCTGGAAGCCGATAACATTTTCTCCGCCATTGCCGCGACTAACCGCCAAATTCGCGGCGCGTATGCCTGCGTGGCGATGATTATCGGCCACGGTATGGTCGCCTTCCGCGATCCTAACGGGATTCGTCCGCTGGTGTTGGGGAAACGTGATATCGACGAGAAGCGCACAGAATATATGGTCGCTTCCGAAAGCGTTGCGCTCGATACGCTGGGCTTTGAGTTCCTACGTGACGTCGCCCCAGGCGAAGCGATTTACATCACTGAAGAAGGGCAGTTGTTTACCCGTCAGTGTGCTGACAATCCGGTCAGCAATCCGTGCCTGTTTGAGTATGTTTACTTTGCCCGTCCTGACTCGTTCATCGACAAAATTTCCGTTTACAGCGCGCGTGTGAATATGGGCACGAAACTGGGCGAGAAAATTGCCCGTGAATGGGAAGATCTTGATATCGACGTGGTGATCCCGATTCCGGAAACTTCCTGCGATATCGCGTTGGAAATTGCCCGAATTCTGGGCAAACCGTACCGCCAGGGCTTTGTTAAAAACCGCTATGTTGGTCGTACCTTCATCATGCCGGGTCAGCAACTGCGTCGTAAGTCCGTGCGCCGTAAACTGAACGCCAACCGCGCCGAATTCCGTGATAAAAACGTCTTGCTGGTCGACGACTCCATCGTCCGTGGCACCACTTCTGAGCAGATTATCGAGATGGCACGCGAAGCCGGAGCGAAGAAAGTGTACCTCGCTTCTGCGGCACCGGAAATTCGCTTCCCGAACGTTTACGGTATTGATATGCCGAGCGCTACGGAACTGATCGCTCACGGTCGCGAAGTAGATGAAATTCGCCAGATCATCGGTGCTGACGGGTTGATTTTCCAGGATCTGAACGATCTGATCGAAGCCGTTCGCGCTGAAAATCCGGATATCCAGCAGTTTGAATGCTCGGTGTTCAACGGCGTCTACGTCACCAAAGATGTTGATCAGGGCTACCTCGATTTTCTCGATACTTTACGTAATGACGACGCCAAAGCATTGCAACGTCAGAACGAAGTGGAAAACCTGGAAATGCATAACGAAGGATGATGCCTTCACTCAGGGTGCCAGTCTGGCACCCTGACTTGCAACTCTCGCCGAAATCCTGCAAAGTCTGCCAGCAAGTCTGACAGGGCAACTCTCTATGAAACGACTCATTGTAGGCATCAGTGGTGCCAGCGGCGCGATTTATGGCGTGCGCTTATTACAGGTTCTGCGCGATGTTGCAGACATCGAAACGCATCTGGTTATGAGCCAGGCGGCTCGCCAGACCTTATCCCTCGAAACGGATTTTTCCCTGCGCGAAGTGCAGGCGTTAGCCGATGTAACTCATGATGCGCGTGATATTGCTGCCAGCATCTCTTCTGGTTCTTTCCAGACGCTGGGCATGGTGATTTTACCCTGTTCAATCAAGACCCTTTCCGGCATTGTCCATAGCTATACCGATGGCCTGTTGACCCGCGCGGCAGATGTGGTGCTGAAAGAGCGTCGCCCGTTGGTGCTCTGCGTGCGTGAAACACCGTTGCACTTAGGCCACCTGCGTTTAATGACTCAGGCGGCTGAAATCGGTGCGGTGATTATGCCTCCCGTTCCGGCGTTTTATCATCGCCCGCAATCCCTTGATGATGTGATAAATCAGACGGTTAACCGTGTTCTTGACCAGTTTTCGATAACCCTTCCCGAAGATCTCTTTGCCCGCTGGCAGGGCGCTTAACTCCGCTGTTGCCCTGTTTCAGGGCAATTTTGCAACCGCGATCAAATCCTCGACATTTTGTTCCTTCCATTGAATCGAAACGCTGCGATTCAACCGCCATACCTGCTATCTTCAATTTCAGGACAATAATGCAACGTCTTATTAACATATTTTACGTTGAATGTTGCTGCTGTCGGCAAGATGGCATAAGACCTGCATGAACGAGCCTGCAAACACACAACACAATACACAATATAAAAAAGCCATTTCACTTGAGGGTTATGTATGAAGAAGTCGATTCTCGCTCTGTCTTTGTTAGTCGGTATCTCCGCAGCAGCTTCCAGCTACGCGGCGCTGCCGGAGACGGTACGTATCGGAACGGATACCACCTATGCACCGTTCTCATCGAAAGATGCCAAAGGTGACTTTGTTGGCTTTGATATCGATCTCGGTAACGAGATGTGCAAACGGATGCAGGTGAAATGTACCTGGGTTGCCAGTGACTTTGACGCGCTGATCCCCTCACTGAAAGCGAAAAAAATCGACGCTATTATTTCGTCGCTCTCCATTACCGATAAACGTCAGCAGGAGATTGCTTTCTCCGACAAGCTGTACGCCGCGGATTCCCGTCTGATTGCCGCTAAAGGTTCGCCGATTCAGCCAACGCTGGATTCACTGAAAGGTAAACATGTCGGAGTGCTGCAAGGCTCCACTCAGGAAGCCTACGCTAACGATACCTGGCGCAGTAAAGGTATTGATGTTGTGGCCTATGCCAACCAGGATTTAGTCTATTCCGATCTTGCTGCGGGGCGTCTGGATGCTGCGTTACAAGATGAAGTCGCCGCCAGTGAAGGATTCCTTAAGCAACCTGCCGGTAAAGAGTTCGCCTTTGCAGGCCCATCAGTGAAAGACAAAAAATACTTCGGTGACGGTACCGGTGTCGGGCTGCGTAAAGATGATGCCGAACTGACAGCCGCCTTTGACAAAGCGCTTGGCGAGCTGCGCCAGGATGGTACTTACGACAAGATGGCGAAAAAGTACTTCGATTTTAATGTCTATGGTGACTGATACGTCGCAGGGAAGCTGCACCTGATAGCGTCATTATCATGGTGCATTATAGGTTTGTTGCACTATCGTGGTGCATTGAAATGCATACTTAAGCAATTTTAATGAAAAATAATACGATTAACTGGCCAGGATATTTTGCCTTGTTGGTCAATTTTATGGCACGATAAGTGTAACAAACCTGTAAATATTCCCTATTAAAAGACTGTCAGTTGAGGACATTATGAAAAAACTGGTGCTATCGCTCTCTCTGGTTCTGGCCTTCTCCAGCGCGACTGCTGCTTTTGCTGCTATTCCGCAAAATATTCGCATCGGTACTGACCCAACTTATGCACCGTTTGAATCAAAAAATTCACAAGGTGAATTGGTTGGCTTTGATATCGACCTGGCGAAGGAACTGTGCAAACGCATCAATACGCAATGTACATTTGTCGAAAACCCGCTGGATGCGTTAATTCCGTCATTAAAAGCGAAGAAGATTGACGCCATCATGTCATCGCTTTCCATCACCGAAAAACGTCAGCAGGAAATAGCCTTCACCGACAAATTGTACGCCGCCGATTCTCGCCTGGTTGTGGCGAAAAATTCCGACATTCAGCCGACAGTAGAATCGCTGAAAGGCAAGCGGGTGGGCGTATTGCAGGGCACGACCCAGGAGACATTTGGTAACGAGCACTGGGCGCCAAAGGGCATTGAAATCGTCTCTTATCAGGGGCAGGACAATATTTATTCTGACCTGACCGCCGGGCGTATTGATGCCGCGTTCCAGGACGAAGTTGCCGCCAGCGAAGGTTTCCTCAAACAGCCCGTCGGTAAAGATTACAAATTCGGTGGCCCGTCTGTTAAAGATGAAAAACTGTTTGGCGTAGGCACCGGCATGGGCCTGCGTAAAGACGATAACGAACTGCGCGAGGCACTGAACAAAGCCTTTGCCGACATGCGCGCTGACGGTACTTACGAGAAATTAGCGAAAAAGTACTTCGATTTTGATGTTTATGGTGGTTAATCGCCATCGGTGAAAGAAAGCCCGCTCCCTTCGGGTAACCGGAGGGAGACAAGAGGCGGTAATTCACCACACACGACAGGACAGGCAGCATGTTGTATGGGTTTTCAGGTGTTATTTTACAGGGTGCGCTCGTCACGCTAGAGCTGGCCATCAGCTCTGTAGTGCTCGCTGTAATCATCGGTTTAATTGGCGCTGGCGGTAAGCTTTCGCAAAATCGACTCTCGGGGCTGATTTTCGAAGGATATACCACGCTGATTCGCGGTGTGCCGGATTTAGTGTTGATGCTGCTGATATTTTACGGTTTGCAGATTGCGTTAAATACGGTGACGGAGGCGATGGGCGTCGGACAGATTGATATCGACCCGATGGTTGCCGGTATTATCACCCTGGGTTTTATTTACGGTGCTTACTTCACCGAAACGTTCCGTGGCGCGTTTATGGCGGTGCCGAAAGGACAAATAGAGGCGGCTACGGCGTTCGGTTTTACTCGCGGGCAAGTATTTCGGCGGATTATGTTTCCGGCGATGATGCGTTACGCTCTGCCGGGCATTGGCAACAACTGGCAGGTGATCCTCAAATCTACCGCTCTGGTTTCGTTACTCGGCCTGGAAGATGTGGTGAAAGCCACCCAATTGGCAGGCAAAAGTACATGGGAACCGTTCTATTTCGCCATCGTCTGTGGCGTGATTTATCTGGTTTTCACCACCGTTTCCAATGGTGTGCTGCTGTTCCTTGAGCGCCGCTACTCCGTGGGTGTGAAGAGGGCTGACCTGTGATCGAAATCTTACATGAATACTGGAAACCGCTGTTGTGGACCGACGGTTATCGCTTTACCGGCGTGGCGATTACCCTTTGGTTGCTGATTTTGTCAGTAGTGATAGGCGGAATTCTGGCGCTGTTTCTGGCGATTGGTCGCGTCTCAAGTAATAAATACATCCAGTTTCCAATCTGGTTATTTACCTATATTTTTCGCGGTACGCCGCTGTATGTTCAGTTGCTGGTGTTCTATTCCGGCATGTACACGCTGGAGATTGTTAAGGGTACCGAGTTTCTTAACGCTTTCTTCCGCAGTGGCCTGAACTGTACCGTGCTGGCGCTGACGCTTAACACTTGTGCTTACACCACCGAGATTTTTGCCGGAGCGATTCGCTCGGTGCCGCACGGGGAAATTGAAGCTGCCAGAGCCTATGGTTTCTCGACCTTTAAAATGTATCGCTGCATTATTTTACCGTCGGCGCTGCGCATTGCTTTACCGGCCTACAGCAACGAAGTGATCCTGATGTTGCACTCGACTGCGCTGGCGTTTACTGCCACGGTGCCGGATCTGCTGAAAATTGCCCGTGATATCAACGCCGCGACGTATCAACCTTTTACCGCCTTTGGCATTGCTGCGGTACTCTATTTAATCATCTCTTATGTCCTGATCAGCCTCTTTCGCAGAGCGGAAAAACGCTGGTTGCAGCATGTGAAACCTTCTTCAACGCACTGAGAATACGATGTCCGAGAATAAATTAAACGTTATCGATTTGCACAAACGCTACGGCGAACATGAAGTGCTGAAAGGGGTGTCACTGCAAGCGAACGCCGGGGATGTGATCAGCATCATCGGATCGTCGGGATCGGGGAAAAGTACCTTTCTGCGCTGCATTAACTTCCTCGAAAAACCGAGTGAAGGCTCGATCGTGGTTAACGGCCAGACTATCAATCTGGTGCGGGATAAAGACGGCCAACTCAAAGTCGCCGATAAAAATCAGCTGCGCTTGCTGCGCACACGCCTGACGATGGTATTCCAGCACTTCAATCTCTGGAGCCACATGACGGTGCTGGAAAACGTCATGGAAGCGCCCATTCAGGTGCTGGGCCTGAGCAAGCAGGAAGCGCGCGAGCGAGCGGTGAAATATCTGGCGAAGGTCGGCATAGACGAACGTGCGCAGGGGAAATATCCGGTGCACCTTTCTGGCGGTCAGCAACAGCGTGTTTCCATCGCAAGGGCGCTGGCAATGGAACCAGAAGTTCTGCTGTTTGATGAACCTACATCGGCCCTTGACCCAGAGCTGGTGGGCGAAGTGCTGCGCATTATGCAGCAGCTGGCGGAAGAGGGGAAAACGATGGTGGTGGTAACCCACGAAATGGAATTTGCTCGCCATGTCTCCACACATGTTATTTTCCTCCATCAGGGGAAAATCGAAGAAGAGGGTGCGCCAGAACAATTATTTGGCAACCCGCAAAGTCCTCGTTTGCAACAGTTCCTTAAGGGATCGCTGAAATAATTTCCTCTCCGGTGGCTAATGCTGCCGGAGTATTTTCAAGGCTAATTTGCGAGTTGGCTTCCATTGACATGTATATATTGCAGTCCACTTAAAATAGTTCTGAATTCGCTGTCCAGATATAAAAACTGCCTGCTGCATTGCTTATAAAGGGTGGTTATTGTCTCGTCATCTTAAATTTGAGGGGTGACGGAACGCCATGACCATATCGACAACTTCCACACCGCATGATGTGGTATTTAAATCCTTTTTACGTCACCCGGACACCGCACGGGATTTTATTGATATTCACCTTCCTGCGCCGCTACGTAAACTTTGTGATTTATCGACGTTAAAACTGGAACCCAACAGTTTTATTGATGAAAACCTGCGGCAATATTACTCCGACATCTTGTGGTCAGTGAAAACTGATGAGGGGATGGGATATATTTATGTCGTCATTGAACACCAAAGTAAGGCGGAAGAATTAATGGCTTTTCGCATGATGCGCTATTCTATCGCGGCAATGCAAAACCATCTTGATGCAGGCTATAAAGAACTGCCTTTGGTGATCCCGATGCTGTTTTATTATGGTTGCAGAAGTCCTTATCCTTATTCTCTATGTTGGCTTGATGAATTTGCAGAACCTGCTATTGCCCGCCAAATTTATTCATCGGCTTTTCCGCTGGTGGATATTACCGTAGTGCCGGATGACGAGATTATGCAACACCGCAAAATGGCGTTGCTGGAGTTAATGCAGAAACATATTCGCCAGCGCGATCTGTTGGGATTAGTCGATCAAATAGTTTCTCTGCTTATTACAGGCAACACTAATGACAGGCAGCTAAAAGCCCTGTTTAATTACGTATTACAAACGGGGGATGCCCAGCGCTTCCGCTCATTTATTGGTGAGATAGCGGAACGTGCACCACAAGAAAAGGAGAAACTGATGACCATTGCTGACAGATTACGTGAAGAAGGCGCAATGCAGGGCAAACACGAAGAAGCCCTGCGAATTGCTCAGGAGATGCTGGAAAAAGGATTTGACCGCGAAGTCATCCTGATGTTGACCCGACTTTCGCCAGACGACCTTTTGGCGAAAAGCCACTAATTCTGAATTACCAGGGACTAACTGGCGGATGTTCGCGGTAAACCACATCAGCGAACGACATCTGCCAGCGCCTCGTCTAAATCGTACCAGCGAAACGCAAACCCCGCTTCTTCCAGCCTTTTAGGTAACGCGCGTTGTCCACCTAACACCAGAACTGAAGATTCGCCCATTAACAGCCGAATGGCGGTCGCGGGGACGCGCATAATTGCCGGGCGATGCAGTACATGGCCGAGCGCATGGGAAAATTGTTCATTGCGTACCGGGTAGGGGGCAACCATATTAAACGGTCCGCGTAGATCGTTATCCAGCAGCCAGAGAATCCCGTTGACCATATCATCGATATGAATCCAGGCCAGATACTGCCGACCAGAGCCAATAGGGCCACCTAAACCGAGGCGAAACGGCGGCAGCATTTTGCCGAGAATACCGCCATCTGGTGCCAGTACCACACCGGTACGCAGCAGGCACACTCGCGTTTTGTCGCTTTGCGCCCGACAGGCAATTTCTTCCCAACGAGCGCAGAGTTTATGGGTAAATTCGTTATGCGGAGCTTCTTCTTCGGTAACTACAACTTCACCTAAATCACCGTAATATCCCGTCGCCGAACCAGAAATAAGGACCGACGGCGGTGTGTCGCTGGCGTTAATTAAATCCACCAGTTTTTGCGTAATATTCCAGCGACTTTGGCACAGTAGGTCTTTTTGCTCGTGAGTCCAGCGTTTGTCGGCAATCGGTTCGCCAGCCAGGTTGATTACCGCGTCAACGCCGTTGAGGTTGCTTTGATTGGCAAGCCCTTGCCATAGTGTCACCTGAGGGCCGAGGATTGAACTGGCTTTCTGCGGGTTACGCGTCACCACTGTGACCTGATGGCCCAATTCCAGCAAACGCGGGATTAAATGGCGACCAATTAATCCCGTCCCTCCGGTGATCACTATATTCATGCAGCCTCCCGATATGGCGGTTAACGCTGCCAGCTCAAGGTCATTGATACCGAATCGGCGTAGCGCAACGCGTGCAGTTTATCGATCTCCACTTCAGCATAGGTTACCCAGTGATGTTCACGTGCGATATCGAGCACATCCTGAGTTAATTTTTCCAGCAAAGAGAAACGGTTATTCTCCACGTGTTGAATGATGTTTTTGGTGACGGTGCGATAGTTCAGCGCGTCATTAATATCTTCACTGGTACGCGCTTTATCGGCGGGGTAGTGGATCGTGACATTGATAACGATATCCTGACGGTTGTTAATCTCTTCGTCCTTAATTCCGATAAATGTACGTAAACGAAGGTTCTTTATACGAATAATAGCGGCAGGTTGTGACATTGCAGGTTCCCTGTTGTTTTACTTAGACAGGAATAATACACGAGAACCTTTCTCAGTTAACTATCTGAGATCTCATCATTCAATTGAGCCTTTAATAGTGATTGCCCGGTGGCAGGGCGCGAACGGATCCGCTCATGCCAGTTCTTCGCTGCCGGGTACATAGCAAGGTCAATCCGCTGACGAGCATATGCATTTACCCACGGCCAACAGGCAATATCCGCAATGCTGTAATCTTCGCCGCCAAGCCAGGGGGCGTTTTCCAGGCGCTTATTGAGTACGTGATACAGACGCTGGGTTTCAACCTGATAACGTTCAATAGCGTAAGGAATAGTCTGTGGCGCAGCATGATTAAAATGATGATTCTGTCCGAGCATTGGCCCCAGGCCGCCAACCTGCCAGAATAACCATTGTAAGGTGGTGGCGCGCTCACGCGGGTCGTGACTTAAAAATAGTCCCGTTTTCTCTGCCAGATACAACAAAATTGCACCTGACTCAAAGAGGTTTAACGGTTCGCCGCCATCAGTCGGTGAATGATCAACAATTGCCGGAATCTTATTGTTCGGCGATATGCGCAAAAACTCCGGGCGAAACTGACTGCCTTTCCCCAGGTCAACCTTGATTAAACGATATTCCAGACCAGCCTCTTCGAGAAACAGCGTAATTTTGTGGCCATTTGGGGTAGGGGCGTAATAGAGATCGATCATTGCAGCTCCGGTTGTCTAATAATCTGAACATCTCAAGTATAGAAACCCCGGAGACTCGCGTGAGTTTTCATCAAGTAACAGTGACAAAAAGGCTCTATAGTTTGAGAGCAAGCCCCTTTATCGCCGAGGATATAATGAGTAAACCCGCTATCACGCTTTGGTCAGATGCCCATTTTTTCTCACCCTACGTGTTATCCGCCTGGGTGGCGTTGCAGGAGAAAGGACTACCTTTTCATATAAAGACTATCGACCTTGACAGCGGTGAACATTTACAGCCGACGTGGCAAGGTTACGGGCAGACACGCCGCGTGCCTTTGTTACAGATTGATGATTTTGAGTTGAGTGAATCCTCTGCCATAGCGGAATATCTGGAAGACCGTTTTGCGCCGCCGACCTGGGAACGCATTTATCCATTAGATCTGCAAAACCGGGCGCGTGCACGGCAAATTCAGGCATGGCTGCGGAGCGACCTGATGCCTCTGCGTGAAGAGCGTTCGACGGATGTCGTTTTTGCTGGCGTAAAAAAAGCACCGCTAACGGCGGAGGGAAAAGCCAGCGCGCAGAAACTGTTCGCAATGGCAGAACATTTACTGACGCATAACCAGCCTAATTTGTTTGGCGAGTGGTGCATTGCCGACACTGATTTAGCGCTAATGATTAATCGTCTGGTGCTGCACGGCGATGAGGTGCCGGAGCGTCTGGTGGATTATGCGGCATTCCAGTGGCAGCGGGCTTCAGTTCAGCGTTTTATTGCACTTTCAGCAAAGCAATCTGGCTGATAGCAGCGACAGAATCCAGTATCATAGCTTACGTTTTTTCGACGAGGAGTGAGTGATGAAACTGATGTTTGCATCGGACATTCATGGGTCGTTACCGGCGACGGAACGTGTACTGGAGTTGTTTGCCCAAAGCGGCGCGCAGTGGCTGGTGATTCTTGGCGACGTGCTGAATCACGGCCCGCGCAATGCTTTACCGGAGGGCTATGCACCGGCAAAGGTGGCGGAACGGTTGAATGAAGTGGCGCATAAAGTCATCGCTGTACGTGGCAACTGCGACAGTGAAGTGGACCAAATGCTGCTGCATTTCCCAATGACCGCGCCATGGCAACAGGTGTTGCTGGAAAAACAGCGCCTGTTTCTGACACATGGGCATCTGTTTGGCCCGGATAATCTGCCGGCGTTAAACCAGAACGACGTGCTGGTGTATGGTCATACCCATCTGCCGGTGGCGGAGCAGCGGGGGGAGATTTTCCACTTCAACCCCGGTTCGGTTAGCATTCCGAAAGGCGGCAATCTGGCGAGCTACGGCATGCTCGAAGATGACGTACTAAGCGTAATCGCACTCAATGATCAAAGTATCATTGCGCAGGTCGCGATTAATCCGTAATTTACCCAACAACTCAAAATGCGCCGTAAGAGCGCCAGAAAAAGAAGGTTTCCTGATAATGGAACAGCGTCGTTTGGCAAGTACTGAATGGGTGGATATTGTCAATGAAGATAACGAAGTCATTGCACAAGCCAGCCGGGAACAAATGCGGGCACAGTGTCTGCGTCATCGTGCAACTTACATCGTCGTGCATGATGGTATGGGCAAAATTCTGGTCCAGCGTCGTACCGAGACAAAAGACTTTTTACCCGGCATGTTAGATGCTACTGCCGGTGGTGTGGTCCAGGCTGATGAACAACTGCTGGAATCCGCACGTCGCGAAGCGGAAGAAGAGTTGGGCATTGCCGGTGTCCCCTTTGCCGAGCACGGGCAGTTCTATTTCGAAGATAAAAATTGCCGTGTCTGGGGCGCGTTGTTCAGCTGTGTTTCTCACGGCCCTTTCGCCCTTCAGGAAGATGAAGTCAGCGAGGTCTGCTGGCTGACGCCAGAAGAAATCACCGCGCGTTGCGATGAGTTCACACCAGACTCGCTAAAAGCTTTGGCGTTGTGGATGAAGCGCAATGCCAACAATGAAGCCGTAGAGACTGAAACGGCAGAATGAAAAAAGAGCCGCAGTTGCGGCTCTCAGGTTGCAGACAAAGTGCGCTTTGTTTATGCCGGATGCGGCGTAAATGCCTTATCCGGCCTACAAAATAGTGCAAATTCAATATATTGCATGGGCCATGTAGGCATGATAAGCGTAGCGCATCAGGCAATTTTTCCGTTGTCATCAATCTAAGAGCCGCAATCGCGGCTCTTAACGTTTTTAATGGTAGCCCATCAACTGGGCGCCTATCACCACCACGCTGGACATAATAAACAGCAATCCAAGCAGTGTTGCCCCCACTTTGATCCAGTTACGGAAGTCCACCCGGCAAACACCGAGCGTGGCCATTAATGAAGCCGAGGTCGGGTAAATGATATGACTGAAGCCATCGCCAAACTGGAAGGCCAGCACGGTAACCTGACGGTTAACGCCGACCAGATCGCCAAGCGGTGCCAGTAACGGCATGGTTAACGCGGCCTGGCCAGAACCGGATGTCACGAAGAAATTAAATACCGCCTGGAAGAGCAGCATAAACCACGCCGCGACCGCGTTATCAAGGCCGCTAATGGCATTGGCAATGCTGTTGAGGATGGTATTCAGTACGCTGGCATCACCGGCTTCGCCGTTACCTACCAGCAGCAAAATCCCTTTGGCGAAACCAACCAGCAGGGCGGGGGCTATCATCATTCGCGCGCCTTCGGTAAATGATGAAGCCATGGTGTTTACCGTCATACCATTCAGACGGAAGACAACGCCGATGATGCCAATTACCAGACCCATAGCGAAGAACTGGCTGGCAATTTCAGGAATAAACCAGGCATTGACGATAACGCCCCAAATCACCCAGATCATGACGGCGGTTAAAACAATTAATACCAGCCAGTCACCAAAGGTAAATGGGCGCTGTTCGACATCCGCCTGTTTTTCGCGGAAGAAACGATCGGACTCATGAACGCGTGACAACAGAGGATTCTTTTTCACCCGTGAGGCGTACACCATGGTGAAGACCAGGCCAATCAGAGTAGAGATTACCCATACCACGATGCGCAAACCGGAGCCAGAAAGCACCGGAACACCAGCGATCCCCTGGGCGACGACCACGCAGAACGGGTTCATCCACGAGCTGGCAAAACCGATTTGCGTAGCGATATAGGTTACCAGGACGGTGGTGATACTGTCATAACCCAGCCGTACCATGAGTGGCGCGATGATGATGGCAAAGGCGACTGCCTCTTCCCCCATGCCAAATACCGCACCGCCGAGTGAAAAGAGAATAAATAACGCCGGAATGAAAAGAATTTCATTCCCTCGTGTGTGGCGGATAAGCGCCAGGATGCCGTTATCAATAGTTCCTGTACGCATCACGATGCCAAACGCGCCGCCAATCACCAGCATAAACATGATGATGCCAACGGCGGTCCCATATTTCGAGCCAGAAGTTAGCCCTTCAAACGGGAAGTTCATCAGGCCGGGACGTTCATCGCCCGTCGAGAACAGTTGCACGCGGTGATACTCTGGTTCGCCCGCTTCGTTGGTCAGAATGCGAAATGAGTGAGGGTCTACAACCTTGCGTGTTTTTGTCTGACCATCAACCTGATATTGCACTTCCTGACTGTCAAACATTCCCACCGGAACAACCCAGGTGGCGAGGCTGGTTAAAATAGCAACAAAAAAGATAATCACCAGAGTATCGGGCATTGCCCATCTTCTGGTTGGTTTGGATTCAGTGATTGCTGACATAGCGCAAATTTTCCCTTGCACAAGACAAAGTGGTAAGTATGCAAAGTGAGATGACGCAATTCATTGATGCAGCGCAGTTAAGCAAGATAATCAGAAAGGAGTAATGCAAATTAAGAGAATAAAAAACCGGAAATAGTGGCTATTTCCGGTTCTGATATCCGCAGCAGTAAGGCTGCGGATTATGACGATATTACTGCTGCTGTGCAGACTGAATCGCAGTCAGCGCGATGGTGTAGACGATATCGTCAACCAGTGCGCCACGGGACAGGTCGTTAACCGGCTTGCGCATACCCTGCAGCATCGGCCCGATGGAGATCAGGTCGGCAGAACGCTGTACCGCTTTGTAGGTGGTGTTACCGGTGTTCAGATCCGGGAAGATGAACACGGTAGCGCGACCTGCAACCGGAGAGTTCGGCGCTTTAGATTTCGCAACGTCAGCCATTACCGCAGCGTCGTACTGCAGCGGGCCGTCGATCATCAGGTCAGGACGTTTTTCCTGCGCCAGACGAGTTGCTTCGCGAACTTTCTCTACGTCGCTACCTGCACCAGAAGTACCGGTGGAGTAGGAGAGCATAGCCACGCGCGGTTCGATACCGAAGGCTGCGGCGGAATCTGCGGACTGAATCGCGATTTCTGCCAGCTGTTCTGCGGTCGGATCCGGGTTGATCGCACAGTCACCGTAAACGTAAACCTGTTCCGGTAGCAGCATGAAGAACACGGAAGATACCAGAGAGCTACCCGGTGCAGTTTTGATCAGCTGCAGCGGCGGACGGATGGTGTTTGCGGTGGTGTGAACAGCACCGGAAACCAGACCATCAACTTCATCCTGTTCCAGCATCAGGGTACCGAGAACCACGTTGTCTTCCAGCTGTTCGCGGGCAACAGTTTCGGTCATGCCTTTGTTCTTACGCAGTTCGACCAGACGAGCAACATATTTTTCGCGAACCACTTCTGGATCAACGATTTCAATGCCTGCGCCCAGTTCTACGCCCTGAGACGCTGCAACTCGGTTGATCTCTGCCGGGTTACCCAACAGTACGCAAGTTGCGATACCACGTTCAGCACAGATGGCGGCTGCTTTAACGGTACGCGGTTCGTCGCCTTCCGGCAGAACGATACGTTTACCCGCTTTGCGCGCCAGTTCGGTCAGCTGATAACGGAACGCAGGCGGAGACAGACGACGGCTGCGCTCGGAAGTGGCAGTCAGAGAGTCAATCCAGTCAGCGTTGATGTAGTTAGCAACGTATTCCTGAACTTTCTCGATACGCTCGTGATCGTCAACCGGAACTTCCAGGTTGAAGCTCTGCAGGCTCAGAGAAGTCTGCCAGGTGTTGGTATTTACCATGAATACCGGCAGGCCGGTAGCGAAAGCGCGTTCGCACAGTTTAGAAATGCGTGCGTCCATTTCGTAGCCGCCAGTCAGCAGCAGGGCGCCGATTTCTACGCCGTTCATGGCAGCAAGGCAAGCGGCAACCAGTACGTCAGGACGGTCTGCGGAAGTTACCAGCAGAGAACCTGCACGGAAGTGCTCCAGCATGTGTGGAATGCTGCGTGCGCAGAAAGTTACAGATTTCACGCGGCGAGTGTTGATGTCGCCTTCGTTGATGATGGTGGCGTTCAGGTGGCGTGCCATATCGATAGCACGAGTCGCGATCAGATCAAAGCTCCACGGCACAGCGCCGAGAACCGGCAGCGGGCTGGATTCTTGCAGCTTCGCCGGATCAACATTGTTGATTTTAGCTTTGGAAGAGTCGTCGAAAATCTCGGACAGATCCGGGCGAGTACGACCCTGTTCATCAACCGGTGCGTTCAGTTTGTTAACGATAACGCCAGTGATGTTGGTGTTTTTGGCACCACCGAAGCTGTTACGAGTCAGTTCGATACGCTCTTTCAGCTGTTCCGGGGTGTCGGTGCCCTGAGACATAACGAAGACGATTTCCGCGTTCAGCGTTTTGGCGATTTCGTAGTTCAGAGACTGGGCAAACTGGTGTTTACGTGTCGGTACCAGACCTTCAACCAGAACCACTTCAGCGTCTTTGGTGTTAGCGTGGTAGTTCGCGACGATCTCTTCCATCAGCACATCTTTTTTATTGCTGGAAAGCAGACCTTCAACGTAGCTCATTTTCAGCGGTTCGGCGGCTGTCGTGGTGGAAGAGCTCGCACGCACGATAGTCGTTGTCTGATCGGGCGCATCGCCACCGGTACGCGGCTGAGCAATAGGTTTGAAAACGCTCAGACGAACGCCTTTGCGTTCCATTGCACGGATCACGCCGAGGCTGACGCTGGTCAGACCGACGCTGGTTCCGGTAGGGATCAGCATAATAATACGGGACACGGTTTATCCTCTTTCGTTACCGCCGGTTGGCGGGTTACAAAACAGCACCGCCAGCTGGGCTGGCGGTGTGAAATCAGGCAGTCAGGCGGCTCGCGTCTTGCGCGATGACCAGTTCTTCGTTGGTTGGGATAACCACCGCAGGACGGGTACCTTCTTTGTTGATGAAACCAGATTTGCCGAAACGTGCAGCCAGGTTGCGTTCGCGATCAACTTCAAAGCCCAGCACGCCCAGTTTGCCCAGAGACAGTTCACGAACCATCGCAGCGTTTTCACCGATACCACCGGTGAATACAACAGCGTCCAGACGACCATCCATCAGCGCGGTGTATGCACCGATGTATTTCGCCAGGCGGTGGCAGTAAACGTCCATTGCGCGCTTCGCGTCTTCTTTCGTCGCGTAGTTATCTTCAACATAGCGGCAGTCGCTGGTCACTTCGGTCAGACCCAGCAGGCCAGACTCTTTGGTCAGCAGTTTGTTGATGGCATCAACGCTCATGCCGAGGGTGTCGTGCAGGTGGAAAATGATCGCCGGATCGATGTCACCAGAACGAGTACCCATTACCAGGCCTTCCAGCGGAGTCAGACCCATAGAGGTATCAACGCATTTGCCGTTACGGATAGCAGAAACGGAACCACCGTTGCCCAGGTGGCAGGTGATGATGTTCAGTTCTTCTACCGGTTTGTTCAGCATTTTTGCCGCTTCCTGGGTTACATAGAAGTGGCTGGTACCGTGCGCGCCGTAACGACGGATGCCGTGCTCTTTGTACAGGTTGTACGGCAGGGCGTAGAGGTAAGACTCTTCCGGCATAGTCTGGTGGAACGCCGTGTCAAATACAGCAACGTTTTTATCTTTCAACTGCGGGAAAGATTTCAGTGCTTCTTCGATACCGATCAGGTGAGCCGGGTTGTGCAGCGGTGCAAAAGAAGCTGCATCTTTGATACCCTGAATAACAGACTCGTCGATCACTACGGAGCTGGTATACTTCTCACCGCCGTGTACGATACGGTGACCGATAGCGGTCAGCTGCGCAGATAGTTCTGGTTTTTGTGCCAGAATAGTATTAACGATAAAGTTGAGCGCTTCGCTGTGAGCGGCGCCTGCACCTAAAGCCGCTTCTTGTTTATTGCCGTCCATTTTCCATTTGATACGTGCTTCAGGCAGGTGGAAACATTCGGCTAAACCAGAAAGGTACTCTTCACCATTCGCTGCATCGATGATTGCAAATTTCAGTGAAGAACTACCGCAGTTCAGAACCAGTACTAACTTACTCGACATGGAAGTACCTATAATTGATACGTGGCTAAAAAAACGTCAGGGAGCCATAGAGCGTAGCGCATGATGACACCGACATTTATGATTAACATCATGCACTGCAAATTTTTTTTGCATGATGGAAGAAATATCTTGAGTCTATGCCATTTTGCGTAATTTTCAGCCAATGGCATAATGTTTATGAATTTGACGACTCAATGAATATGTACTACTCGGCCATTTCAGGCTGCTAAAGGATACCTGATTGTGGGTACGGAAGACAAAATGTTTTGAACGTTGTCCCGCTGAGTTGTGAATTTGCACAAATTTTTGAATCTTTATATGTGAAGTTGAGGTGAAGCATGTCAACGCCGGATAATCGTTCTGTTAATTTTTTTAGCTTGTTTCGCCGGGGACAGCATTACTCAAAGACGTGGCCGCTGGAAAAACGCCTTGCCCCGGTCTTTGTTGAGAATCGCGTCATTAAGATGACGCGCTATGCGATCCGCTTTATGCCGCCGATCGCCGTGTTTACTCTCTGCTGGCAGATTGCGCTGGGCGGTCAGCTTGGTCCGGCAGTCGCCACTGCGTTGTTCGCCCTAAGCTTACCCATGCAGGGACTGTGGTGGCTGGGCAAGCGTTCTGTAACGCCACTACCACCTGCAATCCTCAACTGGTTTTATGAAGTTCGCGGTAAATTGCAGGAGTCTGGACAGGTGCTGGCACCTGTTGAAGGCAAGCCTGATTACCAGGCATTAGCTGACACGCTTAAGCGCGCCTTCAAACAACTGGATAAAACTTTCCTTGATGATTTGTAATTGACCCCTGATTACGCATATAAAAGAAGGCAGACATCGGCCTTCTTTTTTTTCACCGTAGTAGAGTGATACAGGAGTCAACAATGGAAATGACCAACGCGCAACGTCTTATTTTGTCTAACCAGTACAAAATGATGACTATGCTCGATCCGGCAAATGCTGAACGTTACCGTCGCCTGCAAACAATCATTGAGCGTGGTTATGGTTTACAAATGCGCGAACTGGATCGCGAGTTTGGCGATCTGAAAGAAGAAACCTGCCGCACTATCATCGACATTATGGAGATGTATCACGCGCTGCATGTTTCCTGGTCTAATTTACAGGACCAGCAATCCATCGATGAACGTCGTGTCACCTTCCTCGGCTTTGACGCCGCCACCGAAGCGCGTTATCTCGGATATGTCCGCTTTATGGTTAACGTTGAAGGGCGTTACACCCATTTTGATGCCGGAACTCACGGCTTTAATGCCCAGACGCCAATGTGGGAGAAATATCTGCGCATGTTGAATGTCTGGCATGCCTGCCCGCGTCAGTATCACCTGAGCGCTAACGAAATTAACCAAATCATCAACGCCTGAGGAGGCCCGCGTGCGGTGTAAAGGTTTTCTGTTTGATCTGGATGGAACGCTGGTGGATTCTCTGCCCGCGGTAGAGCGGGCGTGGAGCAACTGGGCCAGACGTCATGGGCTAGCACCGGAAGATGTGCTGGCGTTTATTCATGGTAAACAGGCGATTACGTCTCTGCGCCATTTCATGATGGGTAAATCGGAGACGGAAATTGCCGCCGAGTTTACCCGTCTGGAACAAATCGAGGCCACGGAAACCGAAGGTATTACCGCACTCCCAGGGGCGATAGCTTTACTCAATCATTTGAATAAAGCGGGGATTCCGTGGGCCATTGTCACTTCTGGTTCCATGCCTGTTGCGCGAGCACGTCACAAAGTCGCCGGACTTCCCGCGCCGGAAGTGTTTGTTACCGCAGAGCGGGTTAAACGTGGAAAACCAGAGCCGGATGCATATCTGTTAGGTGCACAACTGTTGGGCCTTGCGCCGCAGGAATGTGTGGTGGTGGAGGATGCTCCCGCTGGCGTGCTTTCAGGCCTGGCCGCGGGGTGTCATGTCATTGCGGTTAACTCACCGGCTGATACCCCGCGTCTGAATGAGGTAGATTTGGTCCTCCATAGTCTGGAACAAATTACTGTGATCAAACAGCCAAATGGTGACGTTATTATTGCGTGAAACGCCAGATCATGATTTAGCCCCGTCCCGACGGGGCTTTTTTGTGGCAGAATCAGGCCATCCCCCTCAATTAACAAGGATACGTTGTGAACGGTGAATTGATCTGGGTTCTTTCATTACTGGCGGTTGCCATCGTCTTGTTTGCGACTGGCAGAGTGCGTATGGATGCGGTCGCTTTGTTTGTCATTGTTGCGTTTGCATTAAGCGGTACGCTGACCGTCCCTGAAGTGTTTTCCGGTTTTTCCGATCCTAACGTGGTACTGATCGCCGCCTTGTTTATTATTGGTGATGGTTTAGTCCGCACGGGTGTCGCCACTGTAATGGGGACATGGCTGGTTAAAGTGGCAGGCAACAGTGAAATCAAAATGTTGGTTTTGTTGATGCTGACCGTTGCGGGCCTTGGCGCGTTTATGAGTTCAACGGGCGTCGTCGCTATCTTTATCCCTGTGGTGTTAAGCGTCGCTATGCGCATGCAAACGTCGCCGTCGCGCCTGATGATGCCGTTGAGTTTTGCCGGGCTGATCAGCGGCATGATGACGCTGGTGGCAACGCCACCTAACCTGGTGATTAACAGTGAATTGCTGCGTGAAGGCTATCATGGTTTTAGTTTCTTTAGCGTAACCCCCATCGGCCTGGTCGTACTGGTGCTGGGCATCTTGTATATGTTAGTGATGCGTTTCATGCTGAAAGGGGATACCCAGACCCCGCAGCGCGAAGGCTGGACGCGTCGTACCTTCCGCGATCTTATCCGTGAATACCGACTTACCGGGCGCGCGCGTCGCCTGGCCATTCGTCCCGGTTCGCCGATGATTGGCCAGCGACTGGACGATCTCAAATTACGTGAACGTTATGGCGCTAACGTCATCGGTGTTGAACGCTGGCGGCGTTTTCGTCGCGTTATTGTGAACGTGAACGGGGTTTCTGAATTCCGGGCGCGTGACGTTTTGCTTATTGATATGTCTGCGGCTGATGTCGATCTCCGACAATTTTGTAGTGAACAATTGCTGGAACCGATGGTGCTGCGCGGCGAGTATTTTTCCGATCAAGCCCTTGATGTTGGCATGGCGGAGATTTCATTAATTCCTGAGTCTGAGTTGATTGGTAAGTCGGTGCGCGAAATTGGCTTTCGTACGCGCTACGGACTGAATGTGGTGGGCCTGAAACGCAACGGCGTGGCGCTGGAAGGTTCGTTGGCGGATGAGCCTCTGCTGCTGGGCGATATCATTCTGGTCGTCGGTAACTGGAAGCTTATCGGTATGCTGGCAAAACAGGGCCGCGACTTCGTGGCGCTGAACTTACCGGAAGAGGTGAGTGAAGCATCGCCTGCGCACAGTCAGGCACCCCATGCCATTTTCTGTCTGGTGTTGATGGTGGCGTTAATGCTGACTGATGAAATCCCTAATCCCATCGCGGCCATCATTGCCTGCCTGCTGATGGGGAAATTCCGCTGTATCGATGCTGAAAGCGCCTATAAATCCATTCACTGGCCGAGCATTATTTTGATCGTTGGGATGATGCCGTTCGCGGTGGCGCTACAGAAAACAGGCGGTGTCGCGCTGGCGGTGAAAGGGTTAATGGACATCGGCGGCGGTTACGGGCCACATATGATGCTTGGCTGTTTGTTTGTCTTGTCGGCGGTGATTGGTTTGTTTATTTCGAATACGGCAACGGCTGTGTTGATGGCGCCGATTGCGCTGGCCGCGGCTAAAACAATGGGCGTCTCGCCGTATCCATTTGCCATGGTGGTGGCGATGGCAGCATCCGCCGCCTTTATGACGCCAGTTTCCTCACCGGTTAACACGTTGGTTTTAGGGCCGGGAAATTACAGCTTTAGTGATTTTGTGAAGCTGGGAGTACCGTTCACCGTTATTGTGATGGCGGTTTGCGTGGTGATGATTCCGATGCTGTTTCCGTTTTAACGAGAGCCTGATGCGACGCTGGCGCGTCTTATCAGGCTGCGTCGGCTGGTATCTGGCTGCTTACAGTGGCGAATCCTGGCTAATCTCATCGAGCGAAAGATGGAAGCTGGGAACAAAGACCTCAATGAAGTAGTCCATCTCCTGGCTGCGGCGCGTTTCAAGCGTCGCTTCCAGCCGCGTTTTTGCCAGCAAAAATTCATTATTTCCGGCTGCGAGCTCTTCCAGACATTTCAGATAGGCACAAAGTGCATCAGCCTGTTTCACCAGTGACTTTTCTTCATCGCTATACGCATTTTCATCGATTAATGGCGCGAAAATATCCCGCAACTCCTCCGGAACCATATCGACCAGCTTTTGTTGGGCAATTTTTTCAATGGCTTTGTATTCCTGAGCGATTTGCGAGTTGAAATATTTCACTGGGGTAGGGAGATCGCCAGTGAGCACTTCAGAGGCATCGTGGTACATCGCCAGCAGAGCGATGCGTTCAGCGTTGACATTTCCGCCAAACTTACGGTTTTTAATGGCTGCCAGCGCATGGGCGACCATCGCCACCTGCAAACTGTGCTCAGACACATTTTCTGTCCGTACATTGCGCATTAACGGCCAGCGGTTAATGAGTTTCAGACGGGAGAGATGGGCAAAAAAATGGCTCTGCTTCATAACGACCTTGCGTGTGATGACTTCATGAGATCATTGTGGGGGGATAACACTGCCGGATGCAATCTCCGGCAGTGAATTTAAGATTACAGCTGATGATAGCCAGAAAGGAAACGAGCGAATTTACTTAATGACAGTTCGATATCATCAACGCGCGGCAGCGTAACTATGCGGAAGTGATCCGGCCACGGCCAGTTAAAAGCCGTCCCTTGAACCAGCAGAACTTTTTCCTGTAACAGGAAGTCCAGCACCATCTTCTGGTCGTCGTGAATATTAAAACGTTTGGCGTCGATTTTTGGGAACATGTACAGCGCGCCGCGTGGCTTCACGCAGGAAACGCCCGGAATGTCGTTAATCAATTCCCATGCGCGATTACGCTGCTCGTAAAGACGCCCGCCTGGTAAGATAAATTCGCTGATACTCTGATAGCCGCCCAATGCGGTCTGAATCGCGTGTTGTGCGGGAACGTTGGCACAAAGTCGCATTGAGGCCAGCATCTCCAGACCTTCGATGTAGCCTTTGGCGTGTTTTTTCGGCCCGTTCAGCACCATCCAGCCCTGACGGAAGCCTGCCACACGATACGTTTTCGACAGACCGTTAAAGGTAATGGTCAGCAGGTCAGGCGCCATCGCCGCAATCGAGTGATGCTCGGCGTCGTCGTAGAGAATTTTGTCGTAAATTTCATCGGCGAAGATAATGAGATTATGCTGACGCGCAATCTCCACAATTTCCATTAAAAGCTCTTTGGAATAAACCGCGCCGGTAGGGTTGTTCGGGTTGATAATAACGATACCGCGCGTACGAGGCGTAATTTTAGCGCGAATATCATCAAGGTCCGGGAACCAGTCAGAGGACTCGTCACAAAGGTAGTGCACCGCTTTACCGCTGGAGAGCGAAACCGCCGCGGTCCATAGTGGGTAATCAGGTGCAGGAACCAACATTTCATCCCCGCTGTTCAGCAAGGCCTGCATTGCCTGAACAATAAGCTCCGATACACCATTGCCGATGTAAATGTCTTCCACGGTAACATCACGCATGCCTCGCGCCTGATAGTGCTGCATGATGGCCTTACGCGCAGAGTAGAGGCCTTTTGAATCACAATAGCCCTGAGCGGTCGGGAGGTTGCGTATCACGTCAACCAGGATCTCATCAGGAGCGTCAAAACCGAACGGGGCTGGATTGCCGATGTTCAGTTTCAATACCTTGTTACCTTCTTCTTCCAGGCGTTTTGCTTCTTTCAGCACCGGACCACGGATGTCATAACAGACATTCTCTAACTTGCTGGATTTTTCAATGGGTGACATGAATCTTGACCTTTTTTGCTGTTATCGCCACTCCCTGCCGTGGAAGTCAGCTTAGAACAATGTACTCCCCCGAGGCGGTGTTTTGAAGTTCTGCAGAACAAGATTTTGCGAGAGTAAAAGAAGGGAATGTGCTGTTAATAACTTAATAATCGTTAAATATTGAGATGCATATGCTTAATGATTTGTGTTTTGTAGTGATTTATTCTAAGTATTAATCTAATGCATAGTTTTTTGTCTGGTAGATAAATGTGCGAATTTCCTTTGATTTAAGAAATCGCGAACATAACATATTCATGATATTTTCATTATAAGTGAAACATTAACAGAGTAGTGATCGCCGAAGTGTCGTATAGGTGATGACGTGCGAAACTATTGTTAAGCGGAATTAATGAATGCAGGGTGTGCTAATTAATTATTATTTAATATTCAAAAAGGTTTTGTTGTGCTTATTAATAATAGAAGATTACTTTGCCTAACATAACATAACTTTGCATCAGATAATTCGCAATGGCCCTTATAAATAAATGGGTTTTAGGGTAAAATGCTCGCTTAAATGACGGAAGCCCCACTTTTGATGCAGACAAATCATCGCCGCTTATGCGTGTTCACGCTGGGTTGGCGCCGCTTTGCTAGTAGTGGAACAAGGAACAACATTTACATTTACACAAACACTCGCATGTCATAAATAGAAAAGAGTGAGTAACTTAATAGATATGCGATTCCTGAAGATATATTCTGTGAACTACTTCAGGCATTATAACGGAACAATGTGAGTCGTTCTTATTAGTGCAACTCATATGCATTTTAACTTTCATCCAGACTTCCGGATGAAACTGCCAGGGAGGCACATTACAAATGGAATTGCTTGTTTGTGTGTGCACAGCATTAACCAGCTCAGTATGAGCCGCCAGTAAGTGATAATATATGATAAGTGCAAATCGTCCGATAATTAACCTCGACCTCGATCTGCTGAGAACATTTGTTGCTGTTGCCGATCTGAACACTTTTGCTGCCGCAGCTGCCGCCGTGTGTCGTACTCAGTCCGCTGTTAGTCAGCAAATGCAACGTCTTGAACAACTCGTTGGGAAAGAACTGTTCGCTCGGCATGGTCGTAACAAACTGTTAACTGAACATGGCATTCAGCTTCTTGGCTATGCCAGGAAGATCCTGCGCTTTAATGATGAAGCTTGCTCATCATTGATGTTCAGTAATCTTCAGGGCGTGTTAACAATCGGCGCTTCAGATGAATCTGCTGATACGATCTTACCTTTCCTGCTTAATCGCGTGAGTTCGGTTTATCCGAAACTTGCGCTGGATGTCCGCGTTAAGCGTAATGCCTATATGGCAGATATGCTGAAGTCCCAGGAAGTGGATTTAATGGTTACCACAAATCGTCCTGGTACCTTTAAGGCGTTGAACCTGAGAACTTCTCCAACGCACTGGTATTGCGCTGCGGAATATGTATTGCAAAAAGGCGAGCCGATCCCTCTGGTGTTGCTGGATGATCCTAGTCCGTTCCGCGATATGGTTCTGGCAACACTCAATAAAGCAGATATTCCATGGCGTCTGGCTTATGTCGCCTCCACGTTGCCGGCGGTCCGTGCTGCCGTGAAAGCGGGATTGGGTGTAACGGCCAGGCCGGTTGAAATGATGAGTCCGGACCTGCGCGTCTTGAGTGCTGTGGACGGTTTACCACCACTGCCAGATACCGAATATTTGCTCTGCTATGATCCGTCCAGCGGTAATGAACTGGCCCAGGTGATATACCAGGCAATGGAGAGTTATCAGAATCCATGGCAGTTCAGCACGATAGGTACCCATGAAGGGGATGATTCTCTGTTAATTGAAGGCGATTACGAATAATTGTCTGGTACCAGATAACCACATTTGTAAAAACAAGCCGCTGATGTTTTTTTGAACGTCAGTGGTTTTTTTTTACAATAAATGATAACGACTTTTCTGGATATTGAATAAAAGTGTTCATTTTTCAACCGCTCGCCATTCTCTATACGCGCGAACAAAAAATCGCCGGATAAAAATCTCCTGCTACAATGATGTTAAAAAATACGTGAATTTGTTGCTGTGTTTTTGTTATGGATTAACAAAAGCGTGTCACAGATCAAGAAAATACTCTCTTTTAGGGGGAGGAATCGACACAAATTCCTGTCAAAATAGACCCGTATTTTTTCCATTGCTTCACAACGGACACGATTCAACAACATCTAATTTTCCTGGAGTCGTCAATGATCTGGGATGAAGAGCATTAAATGCAAGGGTTGTTGGTATTATGTAAATTAATGTGAAGAAGCTTTTGTTAAAGTTGACAAAAGGTTATGGAAAGGGGTAAAAGACCACATCAATTCACTGTATAAAGTTGTTACTACAGTAGTTGTAAGGTTTTTTTTATTCCTCCCCATGAATCGATGTGGCGTCCATCTGCCGTGAAGAGCAGTGAATCTGGCGCTACTTTTGATGAGTAAGCAATGAGTATGTCAACATCCACTGAAGTCATCGCTCATCACTGGGCATTCGCTATCTTTCTTATCGTTGCCATTGGCCTGTGTTGCCTGATGCTGGTAGGCGGTTGGTTTTTGGGCGGTCGCGCACGCGCGAGGTCAAAAAACGTGCCGTTTGAATCCGGTATCGACTCGGTCGGCTCCGCCCGCTTACGCCTGTCCGCCAAGTTTTATCTGGTGGCCATGTTCTTCGTTATCTTCGACGTTGAAGCGCTGTATCTGTTCGCATGGTCAACCTCTATCCGCGAAAGCGGCTGGGTAGGCTTTGTGGAAGCTGCAATTTTTATTTTTGTGTTACTGGCAGGTCTGGTTTATCTGGTGCGTATTGGCGCGCTGGACTGGACGCCCGCGCGTTCACGCCGCGAGCGTATGAACCCGGAAACGAACAGTATCGCTAATCGTCAACGCTAACCGCGAGGCATTAAGATGGATTATACGCTCACCCGCATAGATCCCAACGGTGAGAACGACCGTTACCCCCTGCAAAAGCAGGAGATCGTAACCGACCCTCTGGAGCAAGAAGTTAACAAAAACGTGTTTATGGGCAAGCTCAATGACATGGTTAACTGGGGTCGTAAAAACTCAATTTGGCCGTATAACTTCGGTCTTTCCTGCTGTTACGTTGAGATGGTGACTTCGTTTACCGCGGTGCATGACGTGGCGCGTTTTGGCGCAGAAGTATTGCGTGCTTCGCCGCGTCAGGCTGACCTGATGGTGGTTGCAGGAACCTGCTTTACCAAAATGGCACCGGTTATTCAGCGTCTGTATGACCAGATGCTGGAACCAAAATGGGTTATCTCAATGGGTGCCTGTGCCAACTCTGGCGGTATGTACGATATTTATTCCGTTGTGCAGGGCGTCGATAAATTCATCCCGGTTGATGTGTATATCCCGGGCTGCCCGCCGCGTCCTGAAGCGTACATGCAGGCACTGATGCTGTTGCAGGAATCTATCGGCAAAGAACGTCGTCCGCTCTCCTGGGTGGTTGGCGATCAGGGCGTTTATCGCGCCAATATGCAATCAGAGCGCGAACGCAAGCGCGGTGAACGCATTGCCGTAACCAACCTGCGTACACCTGACGAGATTTAATTTGCGCCTGTCGGCAAAGGGATTTTTCTTCGCTTATTCCTAAATCTATTTCGCGAAGCTTACTGCGCCGACAGTCACCACGGACCATTTGCAATGGTGAACAATATGACCGACTTAACCGCGCAAGAACCCGCCTGGCAGACCCGCGATCATCTTGATGATCCGGTGATTGGCGAACTGCGCAACCGTTTTGGGCCGGATGCCTTTACTGTTCAGGCGACTCGCACCGGGGTTCCCGTTGTGTGGATCAAGCGTGAACAATTACTGGAAGTGGGCGATTTCTTAAAGAAACTGCCGAAACCTTACGTCATGCTGTTTGACTTACACGGCATGGACGAACGTCTGCGCACACACCGCGAAGGGTTACCTGCCGCGGATTTTTCCGTTTTCTACCATCTGATTTCTATCGATCGTAACCGCGACATCATGCTGAAGGTGGCGCTGGCAGAAAACGACCTGCACGTACCGACCTTCACCAAACTGTTCCCGAACGCTAACTGGTATGAGCGTGAGACCTGGGATCTGTTTGGCATTACCTTCGACGGTCACCCGAACCTGCGCCGCATCATGATGCCGCAAACCTGGAAAGGTCACCCGCTGCGTAAAGATTACCCGGCGCGCGCTACCGAATTCTCGCCGTTTGAGCTGACCAAAGCCAAACAGGATCTGGAGATGGAAGCCCTGACCTTCAAACCGGAAGAGTGGGGGATGAAGCGCGGCACCGAAAACGAGGACTTCATGTTCCTCAACCTCGGCCCGAACCACCCGTCGGCGCACGGGGCTTTCCGTATCGTTTTACAACTCGACGGCGAAGAGATTGTCGACTGCGTACCCGACATCGGCTACCACCACCGTGGTGCGGAGAAAATGGGCGAACGCCAGTCCTGGCACAGCTACATTCCGTATACCGACCGTATCGAATACCTCGGCGGCTGCGTTAACGAAATGCCTTACGTGCTGGCGGTAGAGAAACTGGCCGGGATCACCGTGCCGGATCGCGTTAACGTCATTCGCGTAATGCTCTCCGAACTGTTCCGCATCAACAGTCACCTGCTGTATATCTCGACCTTTATTCAGGACGTCGGCGCAATGACGCCCGTGTTCTTCGCCTTTACCGATCGTCAGAAAATTTACGATCTGGTGGAAGCAATCACTGGTTTCCGTATGCACCCGGCGTGGTTCCGTATTGGCGGCGTAGCGCACGACCTGCCGCGTGGCTGGGATCGTCTGCTGCGTGAGTTCCTCGACTGGATGCCGAAACGTCTGGCGTCTTACGAGAAAGCGGCGCTGCAAAACACCATTCTGAAAGGGCGTTCCCAGGGCGTTGCCGCCTATGGCGCGAAAGAGGCGCTGGAGTGGGGCACCACCGGTGCTGGCCTGCGAGCCACCGGGATCGACTTCGACGTGCGTAAGGCGCGTCCTTATTCTGGCTATGAAAACTTCGACTTTGAAATCCCGGTTGGTGGTGGTGTTTCTGACTGCTACACCCGCGTAATGCTTAAAGTGGAAGAGCTGCGCCAGAGTCTGCGCATTCTTGAGCAGTGCCTCAACAACATGCCGGAAGGCCCGTTCAAAGCGGATCACCCGCTGACCACGCCGCCGCCGAAAGAGCGCACGCTGCAACATATCGAAACCCTGATCACCCACTTCCTGCAAGTGTCGTGGGGTCCGGTGATGCCTGCCAATGAATCTTTCCAGATGATTGAGGCGACCAAAGGGATCAACAGTTACTACCTGACCAGCGACGGTAGCACCATGAGTTATCGCACTCGTATCCGCACGCCGAGTTATGCGCATTTGCAGCAAATTCCGGCGGCGATCCGCGGCAGCCTGGTGTCTGACCTGATTGTTTATCTGGGCAGTATCGATTTTGTTATGTCAGATGTGGACCGCTAATTATGCACGAGAATCAACAACCACAAACCGAGGCTTTTGAGCTGAGTGCGGCAGAGCGTGAAGCGATTGAGCACGAGATGCACCACTACGAAGACCCGCGTGCGGCGTCCATTGAAGCGCTGAAAATCGTTCAGAAGCAGCGTGGCTGGGTGCCGGATGGCGCGATTCACGCGATCGCCGATGTGCTGGGTATTCCGGCGAGCGATGTCGAAGGCGTGGCAACGTTTTATAGCCAGATCTTCCGTCAGCCAGTAGGCCGCCATGTGATCCGTTATTGCGACAGCGTGGTCTGTCATATCAACGGTTACCAGGGCATTCAGGCGGCGCTCGAGAAAAAACTGAACATCAAACCAGGGCAAACGACATTTGATGGCCGCTTTACGCTGCTGCCAACTTGCTGCCTGGGGAACTGTGATAAAGGGCCAAACATGATGATCGATGAGGACACTCACGCGCATCTGACCCCGGAAGCGATCCCTGAACTGCTGGAGCGGTATAAATGAAAAACATTATCCGTACTCCCGAAACGCATCCGCTAACCTGGCGTCTGCGTGATGACAAACAGCCAGTATGGCTGGACGAATACCGCAGCAAAAACGGTTACGAAGGCGCGCGTAAGGCGCTGACCGGGCTGTCTCCGGACGAGATCGTTAATCAGGTTAAAGACTCTGGTCTGAAAGGGCGCGGCGGCGCGGGCTTCTCGACTGGCCTGAAATGGAGTCTGATGCCGAAAGACGAATCCATGAACATCCGTTACCTGCTGTGTAACGCCGATGAAATGGAGCCGGGCACCTATAAAGACCGCCTGCTGATGGAGCAACTGCCGCACCTGCTGGTGGAAGGTATGCTCATCTCCGCGTTTGCGCTGAAAGCTTACCGTGGCTACATCTTCCTGCGTGGCGAGTATATCGAAGCGGCAGTGAATCTGCGCCGTGCCATTGCCGAAGCCACCGAAGCAGGGCTGCTTGGCAAAAACATTATTGGAACAGGTTTCGATTTCGAACTGTTCGTCCATACCGGGGCAGGGCGCTACATCTGCGGCGAAGAAACAGCGTTAATCAACTCCCTGGAAGGACGTCGTGCTAACCCACGCTCGAAGCCTCCATTCCCGGCGACCTCCGGCGCATGGGGTAAACCGACCTGTGTCAACAACGTCGAAACCCTGTGTAACGTTCCGGCGATCCTCGCTAACGGCGTGGAGTGGTATCAGAACATCTCGAAAAGTAAAGATGCTGGCACCAAGCTGATGGGCTTCTCCGGTCGGGTGAAAAATCCGGGTCTGTGGGAACTGCCGTTTGGTACTACCGCGCGCGAGATCCTCGAAGATTACGCCGGTGGTATGCGTGACGGTCTGAAATTCAAAGCCTGGCAGCCAGGCGGCGCGGGGACTGACTTCCTGACTGAAGCGCACCTTGACCTGCCGATGGAATTCGAAAGTATCGGTAAAGCGGGAAGCCGTCTGGGTACGGCGCTGGCGATGGCGGTTGACCACGAGATCAACATGGTGTCGCTGGTGCGTAACCTGGAAGAGTTTTTCGCCCGTGAGTCCTGCGGCTGGTGTACGCCGTGCCGCGACGGTCTGCCGTGGAGCGTGAAAATTCTGCGTGCGCTGGAGCGTGGCGAAGGCCAGCCGGGTGATATCGAAACACTTGAGCAACTGTGTCGATTCTTAGGCCCGGGTAAAACTTTCTGTGCCCACGCACCTGGTGCAGTGGAGCCGTTACAGAGCGCCATCAAATATTTCCGCGAAGAATTTGAGGCGGGAATCAAACAGCCGTTCAGCAATACCCATTTGATTAATGGGATTCAGCCGAACCTGCTGAAAGAGCGCTGGTAACCGAATTTCGATTAACGCTCGGTCCCTGACCGAGAAAACTGGAAGCATGCTAATGGCTACAATTCATGTAGACGGCAAAGAATACGAGGTCAACGGAGCGGACAACTTGCTGGAAGCTTGTCTGTCTCTGGGCCTTGATATTCCTTACTTTTGCTGGCATCCGGCGCTGGGAAGCGTCGGTGCTTGCCGCCAGTGTGCGGTGAAGCAATACCAAAACGCGGAAGACACGCGTGGTCGCCTGGTGATGTCCTGTATGACACCGGCTTCCGATGGCACCTTTATTTCCATTGACGACGAAGAAGCGAAACAGTTCCGTGAAAGTGTGGTCGAGTGGTTGATGACTAACCATCCGCACGACTGTCCGGTATGTGAAGAAGGCGGTAACTGCCATCTTCAGGATATGACCGTGATGACCGGGCATACCTTCCGTCGCTACCGTTTCACCAAACGTACCCACCGTAATCAGGATTTGGGGCCGTTCATCTCTCACGAAATGAACCGCTGCATCGCCTGCTACCGCTGCGTGCGTTACTACAAAGATTACGCTGACGGTACAGATCTGGGCGTTTACGGTGCGCACGACAACGTCTACTTCGGTCGCCCGGAAGACGGCACGCTGGAAAGCGAATTTTCCGGTAACCTGGTCGAAATTTGCCCGACCGGCGTATTTACCGACAAAACGCACTCCGAGCGTTACAACCGTAAATGGGATATGCAGTTTGCGCCGAGCATCTGCCAGCAATGTTCCATCGGCTGTAACATCAGCCCCGGTGAACGTTACGGCGAACTGCGTCGTATCGAAAACCGTTACAACGGTACGGTAAACCACTATTTCCTCTGCGACCGTGGTCGTTTCGGTTACGGCTACGTCAACCTGAAAGATCGTCCGCGTCAGCCAGTACAGCGTCGTGGCGATGATTTCATTACCCTCAACGCCGAACAGGCAATGCAGGGCGCGGCAGATATTCTGCGTCAGTCGAAGAAAGTGATCGGTATTGGTTCTCCGCGTGCCAGCGTGGAAAGCAACTTTGCCCTGCGTGAGCTGGTGGGCGAAGAAAACTTCTACACCGGTATCGCTCACGGTGAGCAGGAGCGTCTGCAACTGGCGCTGAAAGTACTACGTGAAGGCGGCATTTATACGCCGGCACTGCGCGAAATCGAATCTTACGATGCGGTACTGGTGCTGGGCGAAGACGTTACCCAGACCGGCGCGCGCGTCGCGCTGGCAGTGCGCCAGGCGGTGAAAGGTAAAGCGCGCGAAATGGCGGCAGCACAGAAAGTGGCTGACTGGCAGATTGCGGCAATCCTCAACATCGGCCAACGTGCGAAGCATCCGCTGTTTGTTACCAACGTTGATGACACCCGTCTGGATGATATCGCGGCGTGGACTTACCGCGCACCGGTTGAAGATCAGGCGCGTTTAGGTTTTGCCATCGCCCATGCGCTGGATAACTCCGCGCCAGCGGTTGACGGTATCGAACCTGAGCTGCAAAGCAAAATCGACGTCATCGTGCAGGCACTGGCTGGTGCGAAGAAACCGTTGATTATCTCCGGGACGAACGCTGGTAGCGCTGAAGTGATTCAGGCTGCGGCTAACGTGGCGAAAGCCCTGAAAGGTCGCGGCGCTGACGTCGGTATCACCATGATTGCCCGTTCCGTCAACAGCATGGGGCTGGGCATTATGGGCGGTGGATCGCTTGAAGAAGCGTTAACCGAACTGGAAACCGGACGCGCCGACGCGGTGGTTGTGCTGGAAAACGATCTGCATCGTCACGCTTCCGCTACCCGCGTGAATGCTGCGCTGGCTAAAGCGCCGCTGGTGATGGTGGTTGACCATCAACGCACTGCGATCATGGAAAACGCCCATCTGGTACTTTCCGCCGCCAGCTTTGCTGAAAGCGACGGTACGGTAATTAATAATGAAGGCCGCGCCCAACGTTTCTTCCAGGTTTACGACCCGTCCTATTACGACAGCCAAACTGTCATGCTGGAAAGCTGGCGCTGGCTGCACTCGTTGCACAGCACCCTGCTGAGCCGTGAAGTGGACTGGACGCAGCTCGACCATGTGATTGATGCTGTTGTGGCGAAAATCCCTGAACTGGCAGGTATCAAAGATGCTGCGCCGGATGCGACATTCCGTATTCGTGGGCAGAAACTGGCCCGTGAGCCGCACCGTTACAGCGGTCGTACCGCCATGCGCGCCAATATCAGCGTTCACGAGCCACGTCAGCCGCAGGATATTGACACCATGTTCACCTTCTCGATGGAAGGTAACAACCAGCCGACCGCGCACCGTTCGCAAGTGCCGTTTGCCTGGGCACCGGGCTGGAACTCCCCGCAGGCGTGGAACAAATTCCAGGACGAAGTGGGCGGCAAACTGCGCTTTGGCGATCCGGGCGTGCGTCTGTTTGAAACCAGCGAAAATGGTCTGGATTACTTCACCAGTGTACCGGCACGCTTCCAGCCGCAGGACGGGAAATGGCGTATCGCGCCGTACTACCACCTGTTTGGCAGCGATGAATTGTCACAGCGTGCTCCGGTCTTCCAGAGCCGTATGCCGCAACCGTACATCAAACTCAACCCAGCGGATGCCGCGAAGTTGGGCGTGAATGCGGGGACACGCGTCTCCTTTAGTTACGATGGCAACACGGTCACGCTGCCGGTTGAAATCGCCGAAGGGCTGACGGCAGGGCAGGTGGGCTTGCCGATGGGTATGTCCGGCATTGCTCCGGTGCTGGCTGGCGCGCATCTTGAGGATCTCAAGGAGGCACAACAATGAGTTGGTTATCACCGGAACTGATTGAGATCCTGCTGACCATCCTCAAAGCGGTGGTGATCCTGCTGGTGGTTGTCACCTGTGGGGCATTCATGAGCTTTGGCGAACGTCGCCTGCTGGGTCTGTTCCAGAACCGTTACGGACCTAACCGTGTTGGCTGGGGCGGTTCGCTCCAGCTGGTTGCGGACATGATCAAAATGTTCTTTAAAGAAGACTGGATCCCGAAATTCTCGGATCGCGTCATCTTTACCCTGGCACCGATGATTGCCTTTACCTCGCTGCTGCTGGCCTTTGCAATTGTGCCAGTCAGTCCGGGTTGGGTGGTTGCCGACCTGAACATCGGGATTTTGTTCTTCCTGATGATGGCAGGTCTGGCGGTTTACGCGGTGCTGTTTGCGGGCTGGTCAAGTAACAACAAATACTCGCTGCTGGGTGCGATGCGTGCTTCTGCGCAGACCCTGAGCTACGAAGTGTTCCTCGGGCTTTCCCTGATGGGCGTGGTGGCGCAGGCCGGTTCATTCAACATGACCGACATCGTCAACAGCCAGGCGCATGTGTGGAACGTCATCCCGCAATTCTTTGGTTTTATTACCTTTGCCATCGCGGGCGTGGCGGTGTGTCACCGTCACCCGTTTGACCAGCCGGAAGCCGAGCAGGAACTGGCGGATGGTTACCACATTGAATATTCCGGTATGAAGTTCGGTCTGTTCTTCGTGGGTGAGTACATCGGGATTGTGACCATCTCTGCATTGATGGTGACGCTGTTCTTCGGTGGCTGGCAAGGCCCGTTGTTACCGCCATTCATCTGGTTCGCGCTGAAAACCGCGTTCTTTATGATGATGTTCATTTTGATTCGTGCGTCGTTACCGCGTCCGCGTTATGACCAGGTAATGTCCTTCGGCTGGAAAATCTGCCTGCCGCTGACGCTGATCAACTTGCTGGTAACGGCGGCTGTCATTCTCTGGCAGGCGCAATAAGGGGCAATAAGACCATGACCTTAAAAGAATTGTTAGTAGGTTTCGGCACCCAGGTTCGTAGTATCTGGATGATCGGCCTGCACGCGTTCGCCAAACGCGAAACGCGAATGTACCCGGAAGAGCCGGTCTATCTGCCGCCCCGTTATCGTGGTCGTATCGTTCTGACCCGCGACCCGGACGGCGAAGAGCGTTGCGTAGCCTGTAACCTCTGTGCGGTAGCCTGCCCGGTCGGCTGTATCTCGCTGCAAAAAGCAGAAACCAATGACGGTCGCTGGTATCCGGAATTTTTCCGCATCAACTTCTCACGCTGCATTTTCTGTGGTCTGTGCGAAGAAGCCTGTCCGACCACGGCGATTCAGTTAACCCCGGATTTCGAAATGGGGGAATACAAGCGCCAGGATCTGGTTTACGAGAAAGAGGATCTGCTGATCTCCGGTCCGGGCAAATACCCGGAATATAACTTCTACCGGATGGCAGGTATGGCAATCGACGGCAAAGATAAGGGCGAAGCAGAGAACGAAGCCAAGCCTATCGACGTCAAGAGCCTGTTACCGTAAGGAGAGGGGCAATGGAGTTCGCTTTTTATATCTGTGGCCTGATAGCCATACTTGCGACCTTGCGAGTGATCACCCATACCAATCCGGTACACGCACTGCTGTACCTGATTATTTCGCTGCTGGCGATTTCCGGGGTGTTCTTCTCACTGGGCGCTTACTTCGCCGGTGCGCTGGAAATTATCGTCTACGCGGGTGCCATTATGGTGCTGTTCGTGTTCGTGGTGATGATGCTCAACCTGGGCGGTTCGGAAATCGAACAGGAACGCCAGTGGCTGAAACCGCAGGTGTGGATTGGTCCGGCAATTTTGTCGGCCATCATGCTGGTGGTGATTGTTTACGCCATCCTCGGTGTTAACGATCAGGGTATCGACGGTACGCCAATCAGTGCTAAAGCAGTGGGTATTACGCTGTTCGGGCCTTACGTACTGGCGGTGGAACTGGCTTCTATGCTGCTGCTCGCGGGTCTGGTTGTGGCCTTCCACGTCGGTCGTGAAGAGCGTGCGGGTGAAGTGCTGAGCAATCGTAAAGACGACAGCGCGAAAAGAAAAACGGAGGAGCACGCATGATCCCCTTACAACATGGACTGATCCTCGCGGCAATCTTATTCGTTCTTGGCTTAACCGGTCTGGTTATCCGTCGCAATCTGCTGTTTATGCTGATTGGTCTGGAAATCATGATTAACGCCTCCGCGCTGGCCTTTGTGGTCGCCGGAAGCTACTGGGGCCAGACCGACGGTCAGGTGATGTACATTCTCGCCATCAGCCTCGCGGCGGCAGAAGCGAGTATCGGCCTTGCGCTGCTGCTGCAACTTCACCGTCGTCGCCAGAACCTGAACATCGATTCAGTAAGTGAGATGCGCGGATGAACATACTTGCCTTAACCATTATTTTGCCATTGATTGGCTTCGTCCTGCTGGCGTTCTCCCGTGGGCGCTGGTCTGAAAACGTCTCGGCGATCGTCGGCGTTGGCTCTGTGGGCCTGGCGGCGCTGGTAACTGCCTTTATTGGCGTCGACTTCTTTGCTAACGGCGAGCAGGCATACAGCCAGCCGCTGTGGACGTGGATGTCGGTAGGCGACTTTAACATCGGTTTTAACCTGGTGCTGGACGGCCTGTCGCTGACCATGCTCTCGGTGGTCACTGGTGTGGGTTTCCTTATTCACATGTACGCCTCCTGGTACATGCGTGGTGAAGAGGGCTACTCTCGCTTCTTCGCTTACACCAACCTGTTCATCGCCAGCATGGTGGTTCTGGTTCTCGCCGATAACCTGCTGCTGATGTACCTCGGCTGGGAAGGCGTGGGCCTGTGCTCCTATCTGCTGATCGGTTTCTATTACACCGATCCGAAGAATGGCGCAGCGGCAATGAAAGCGTTCGTCGTGACCCGTGTGGGTGACGTGTTCCTCGCTTTCGCGCTGTTCATTCTCTACAACGAGCTGGGTACGCTGAACTTCCGCGAAATGGTGGAACTGGCACCAGCGCACTTTGCTGACGGCAATAACATGCTGATGTGGGCGACGCTGATGCTGCTGGGCGGTGCGGTCGGTAAATCTGCGCAGTTGCCGTTGCAGACATGGCTTGCCGACGCGATGGCGGGCCCGACGCCTGTCTCCGCGCTGATCCACGCCGCAACGATGGTAACCGCGGGTGTCTACCTGATCGCCCGTACCCACGGCCTGTTCCTGATGACGCCGGAAGTTCTGCATCTGGTGGGTATTGTCGGGGCGGTTACGCTGCTGCTGGCCGGTTTTGCCGCGCTGGTACAGACCGACATCAAACGTGTTCTCGCTTACTCTACCATGAGCCAGATTGGCTACATGTTCCTTGCGCTTGGCGTGCAGGCATGGGATGCGGCGATTTTCCACTTGATGACCCACGCGTTCTTTAAAGCGCTGCTGTTCCTGGCATCCGGTTCCGTCATTCTGGCCTGCCATCACGAACAGAACATCTTCAAGATGGGTGGTCTGCGTAAATCTATTCCGCTGGTTTATCTCTGCTTCCTGGTGGGCGGCGCAGCACTGTCGGCACTGCCGCTGGTCACTGCGGGCTTCTTCAGTAAGGATGAGATCCTAGCGGGTGCGATGGCGAATGGTCATATCAATCTGATGGTGGCAGGTCTGGTCGGTGCGTTTATGACCTCGCTCTACACCTTCCGTATGATTTTCATCGTCTTCCACGGAAAAGAACAAATTCACGCTCACGCCGTGAAAGGGGTAACTCACAGCCTGCCGCTGATTGTGCTGCTGATCCTTTCCACCTTCGTTGGCGCACTGATTGTACCGCCGCTGCAGGGCGTGCTTCCGCAAACGACGGAGCTGGCGCACGGCAGCATGTTGACCCTGGAAATTACCTCTGGCGTGGTCGCGGTGGTCGGCATTCTGCTGGCAGCCTGGCTGTGGCTGGGTAAACGTACTCTGGTGACCTCCATCGCCAACAGTGCGCCGGGCCGCCTGCTGAGTACCTGGTGGTACAACGCCTGGGGCTTTGACTGGCTGTACGACAAAGTGTTCGTCAAGCCGTTCCTGGGTATTGCCTGGTTGCTGAAACGCGATCCGCTGAACTCAATGATGAACATTCCGGCTGTCCTTTCCCGCTTTGCAGGTAAAGGCCTGCTGTTAAGCGAGAACGGCTACCTGCGCTGGTATGTGGCATCCATGAGCATCGGTGCGGTCGTGGTGCTGGCACTGTTGATGGTACTGCGTTGAGTTGTTGGCTGAGTGAATATACCCGGCGTTGCGCCGGGTCTGTGAACTAAGAATAAATTTTAGGTAACTGTTCCTGAAGTACAGGCGTCATCGGCGAAGTCAGACCGGATACCGCCAGCGCACAGCAACCGGAGCGTACTTAAGTACGTGAGGATTGCGAGCACTGCCGGGATTCGGGCTGGCGAGTGAGATAGCCTGAGCAGGAGTAAATATAAGGGACATACTTAGCTATGTTATTACCCTGGTTAATACTAATCCCCTTTATTGGCGGCTTCCTGTGCTGGCAGACCGAACGCTTTGGCGTCAAGGTGCCGCGCTGGATCGCGCTGATCACCATGGGATTGACGCTGGCGCTGTCGCTGCAACTGTGGTTGCAGGGCGGTTATTCACTGACGCAATCCGCCGGAATTCCGCAGTGGCAGTCAGAATTCGACATGCCGTGGATCCCGCGTTTTGGTATCTCTATCCATCTCGCCATTGACGGTCTGTCGCTGCTGATGGTCGTGCTGACCGGTTTGCTTGGCGTGCTGGCCGTACTCTGTTCGTGGAACGAGATCGAAAAATATCAGGGCTTCTTCCACCTCAACCTGATGTGGATCCTGGGCGGCGTTATCGGCGTGTTCCTTGCCATCGACATGTTCCTGTTCTTCTTCTTCTGGGAAATGATGTTGGTGCCGATGTACTTCCTGATCGCACTGTGGGGGCATAAAGCTTCTGACGGTAAAACGCGTATCACGGCGGCAACCAAGTTCTTCATTTACACCCAGGCGAGTGGTCTGGTGATGTTGATCGCCATCCTGGCGCTGGTTTTTGTTCACTACAATGCGACCGGCGTCTGGACCTTCAACTATGAAGAGCTGTTGAATACGCCAATGTCCAGTGGTGTGGAATATCTGTTGATGCTGGGCTTCTTCATCGCCTTCGCGGTGAAAATGCCGGTGGTTCCGCTGCATGGCTGGCTGCCAGATGCGCACTCCCAGGCACCGACCGCTGGTTCCGTGGACCTCGCAGGGATCTTGCTGAAAACCGCCGCTTACGGTCTGCTGCGTTTCTCCCTGCCGCTGTTCCCGAACGCGTCGGCAGAGTTTGCGCCAATCGCTATGTGGCTGGGTGTTATCGGCATCTTCTACGGTGCGTGGATGGCCTTCGCCCAGACCGATATCAAACGTCTGATCGCCTACACCTCGGTTTCCCACATGGGCTTCGTGCTGATTGCTATCTACACCGGCAGCCAGTTGGCCTACCAGGGCGCGGTAATCCAGATGATTGCGCACGGCTTGTCGGCGGCGGGTCTGTTTATTCTTTGTGGTCAGCTTTATGAACGTATCCATACCCGCGACATGCGCATGATGGGCGGTCTGTGGAGCAAGATGAAATGGCTGCCAGCACTGTCGCTGTTCTTTGCGGTGGCAACGCTTGGGATGCCAGGCACCGGTAACTTCGTCGGCGAATTTATGATTCTGTTCGGCAGCTTCCAGGTTGTCCCGGTGATTACCGTTATCTCTACCTTTGGGCTGGTCTTTGCATCTGTTTATTCGCTGGCGATGTTGCATCGCGCTTACTTCGGTAAAGCGAAAAGCGAGATTGCCAGCCAGGAACTGCCAGGGATGTCGCTGCGTGAGCTGTTTATGATCCTGTTGCTGGTGGTGCTGCTGGTACTGCTGGGCTTCTATCCGCAGCCGATTCTGGATACCTCGCACTCCGCGATTGGCAATATCCAGCAGTGGTTTGTTAATTCCGTTACTACTACAAGGCCGTAAATCGCCATGACAATAACTCCACAAAACCTGATCGCACTGCTACCGTTGCTGATCGTCGGCTTGACGGTGGTGGTTGTGATGCTCTCCATTGCGTGGCGACGCAATCATTTCCTCAACGCTACGCTCTCGGTTATTGGGCTTAACGCGGCGCTGGTTTCGCTCTGGTTTGTCGGCCAGGCGGGCGCTATGGACGTTACGCCGCTGATGCGCGTTGATGGTTTCGCCATGCTTTACACCGGGCTGGTATTGTTGGCGAGCCTCGCCACCTGTACTTTCGCCTACCCGTGGCTTGAAGGCTATAACGACAACAAGGACGAGTTCTACCTGTTGGTGTTAATTGCCGCCCTGGGCGGGATCCTGCTGGCGAATGCTAACCATCTGGCGTCTCTGTTCCTCGGTATTGAACTGATCTCTTTGCCGCTGTTTGGCCTGGTCGGTTACGCTTTCCGCCAGAAACGTTCTCTGGAAGCCAGTATCAAATACACTATCCTTTCTGCCGCAGCGTCTTCTTTCCTGCTGTTCGGTATGGCGCTGGTGTATGCGCAGTCTGGCGACCTGTCGTTTGTCGCGCTGGGTAAAAACCTCGGCGACGGTATGCTCAACGAGCCGCTGTTGCTGGCAGGTTTCGGCCTGATGATTGTTGGCCTCGGCTTCAAACTCTCTCTGGTGCCGTTCCACCTGTGGACGCCAGACGTATACCAGGGCGCGCCTGCGCCGGTTTCCACTTTCCTGGCGACGGCGAGCAAAATCGCTATCTTCGGTGTGGTGATGCGTCTGTTCCTCTACGCACCGGTGGGTGACAGCGAAGCGATTCGCGTGGTGCTGGCGATTATCGCCTTTGCCTCCATCATCTTCGGTAACCTGATGGCGCTGAGCCAGACTAATATCAAGCGTCTGCTCGGTTACTCATCTATCTCTCACCTCGGCTATCTGCTGGTGGCGCTGATTGCACTGCAAACTGGCGAGATGTCGATGGAAGCGGTAGGGGTTTACCTGGCCGGTTATCTGTTCAGCAGCCTCGGCGCGTTCGGTGTGGTCAGCCTGATGTCCAGCCCGTATCGTGGCCCGGATGCTGATTCCCTGTTCTCTTACCGCGGTCTGTTCTGGCATCGTCCGATCCTCGCGGCGGTGATGACGGTGATGATGCTGTCTCTGGCCGGTATCCCGATGACGCTGGGCTTTATTGGTAAGTTCTACGTGCTGGCGGTCGGTGTCCAGGCACACTTGTGGTGGCTGGTGGGTGCCGTGGTTGTCGGTTCGGCAATCGGCCTTTACTACTACCTGCGCGTGGCGGTGAGCCTGTACCTGCACGCACCGGAACAACCGGGTCGCGATGCACCGTCAAACTGGCAGTACAGCGCAGGCGGTATCGTGGTGCTGATCTCTGCACTGTTGGTACTGGTGCTGGGTGTATGGCCACAACCGCTGATTAGTATTGTGCGGTTAGCAATGCCGCTGATGTAATCTGTTAGTTTGTAAGTCAGAAAGCCGCCGACATGTTCGGCGGTTTTTTTATGGTGCCTTTGACACCATCACCCAACAATAACCGTCAGCGCATGATTCCCTTGTCGCAGCATACGTCGATACGCGCTAATCAGCTTTTCCATATCAAGCATGATCGAAGCAAAGAGTTGCCCCTCTAACTCTTCTGAAAAGGTCACTCCCGGATAAATCTCCATTTCATTGAGTCGCTTAATGGAAAACCGTTTACGCAGCTCACTTCGATCCAGAGCTTCCAGGCGGTCGATTGTCGCGGCTAACTCCTGATTCCAGGTCAATCCCAGGAAACCATCTATGCCATCTTCGAGGCTGTGTTCACCAAGCACTGCGCGACTTAGCGGGTCATTCTTCGCGGGGTCAAATGCAGAGGTGCCTGTCAGCCCAAAGTGTAAAAAATCCCAGCGTTTATCAATATCCAGTCGGCGTAAACCTGAAAGCGTGTCATGAATATTATCCATTAAGGGTTTTTCAGTAGACTCAAGCAGTTGGTTAATCTTTTCTGAGTCAATTTCTGCAAAATAGCCAATCATTCCCATTTGTTTTTCCTCCGTTGAATTTAATTTTTCGCATCTTAAAACAGACGAGGGAAAATAAAATGTGCATGTTGCTTTTTCTGGATCTTCCTCGAGAAATTTTTATTATTTACTGTTTTGCAACAAGGTTATAACGCCATCCACCACCTGAGCCATTTTCTGATAATTCAGTCTGTCTGCGGTATCGCCAGGTAAGTGATATTGTTTATTACGATAAAAAGCGGTGTCGGTAATCATTACGGCGGGAATATCGTGTTGCCAATAATTAAGGTGGTCGGAGAAATCAATGCCGGGAATAAAACCTGGCGCATTAATAGAATAAACAGGCAACTCTGTTGCTGATAACAACGCAGATTTTACCTGACGCACAGCGCTGATATCCTGCACTCTGCCGACGACAGTAATAAAATCACCACGGTCGGGATAAAGCCAGGACATGACAGAGTAAGGGTAATCCTGACTCCCGGATGTGGAGTCGTAATAGCCAATCATCTCCAGCGCTATCATTAATCTCACTGGACGCTCAAGCGAAGCTGCATGTATCGCGCTCCCCATTTCATCGCTACGAAAGAAGGGCGGTTCTTCCGACGCATAGGCGACCAGTTGCACGCCTATTTTCGGCGCTTGCTGCTGTAACAAACGTGCCAGTTCGAGTAATCCTGCCACGCCGCTGGCGTTATCATCCGCGCCCGGCGTATAGGTTAATTGATCGTTTTCGTAACTGTTGGCAGAGTCATAGTGCGCACCAATAATAATCTGCGGTCCATCGGCAGGACCATAATCAGCAACAATGTTTTTGTAGGGGCCACCCGTAATGGGGACATCCTGCACGGTAACTCTGGCACCGCTACGGACAAAGACCTCTTTTATATACTCTGCGGATCTATTCAGATTATCAATATTGTCGGCACTACGTGGATGCACAGTTTGTGTAAAATAACGAACTGTTTTTTCTAATTGCTCGGGACTTGCGTGCTGGGGCGTTGGCGGTAATGCATTGACCCAGGGTTGATAAAAAACAATCAGAGGAAGTGAAAGCAGGAATAATATAAAAAAGGAAAAAGTTATTTTTTTCATATATAAATTGTTGATAGGTTTCGTTGTTGAATCATTATTTGTTATAGGTTTCGAGATCGTATTTTATTAAGATTAGCCGGATTATACAAAGAGTCTATTTTATGTCTGGTGGTTGAGTTTATTTAAAAGGATTTTATATGCGAAATAAAAATATAATCATGTTGCTTATTAGTAGTTTGATTTTGTCAGGATGTGGGCCGGAATCTGATGATAAGGAAAGTCAGCAACAACAATCTACTACACCCACAGACCAGCAAGTACTTGCCGCGCAACAAGCGGCAACAAAAGTGGCGGAGCAAAGAGCCGCCGCCGCTAAAGCAAAAACCTAGCCCAGCATGAAGCGCAACAATCCTCAGACAAACAGGCTTTGAAGGGGCGATTACAGGAAGCGCCAACATTTGAAAGAGCGGCTAAAGCAAAAGCTACACGTATCGCAAATCCAGGAACCGCTCGCTATCAGCAGTTCGATGATAATCCGGTTAAGCAGGTAGCGCAAAACCCGTTGGCGACGTTTAGCCTTGACGTCGACACCGGCAGCTAACGCTGAACGGGCAAAAAGCATCAATTGATAAGTTACGCTATGCCCCGGATAGCAAATCAGCGAAATCAGATAAAGCGAAAGAACTGGCCTGGTTAAAGATTCGTTGGAAATACCCGCAGGGAAAAGAAAGTCAGTTAGTTGAATTCCCGTTGGCACCCACAATAAACGCACCTTCAGAATATATGCGTTTTCGCGCAGCAGTCTCTGCGTATGGGCTAAAATTGCGCGGTTCTGAATACCTGAATAATACATCCTGGCAGCAGATCGAACAGTGGGCGCGGCAAGCGAAAGGACCGGATCAACAAGGCTACAGAGCGGAACTTATTCGCCTGATTGGGCTGGCGGAAGGTCTGGACAATTCACAAAACTAAAAATGATAAATCTGTTTGCCGGATATCGACATCAAGCGTATCCGGCAAACAGATGAAAAATAAGTGCGTTGGCATCATTAAATTAATCTGCCAACTAATCACCGCTTTCGACTTAAATGCTAAACACCGCGAAATCGCTCGCCAGTTCAGTTGCCGGGAAAATCGTCCGGCACTCGTGTAACAAGTGCTGACAGCCTTTATCATCATAGCGCGAACTAACATGGGTAATGATTAGCTTACCGACACCAGCCTCACGGGCCAGTGCCGCCGCCTGGCGTGTGGAGCTGTGGCCGCGACTGTTGGCTTTGGCCTCCATCGCCAAATCCAGAGTCGCTTCGTGAACCATTACGTCGACACCTTTAGCCAGCGCCAGCGCGGCATCGCAAGGACCCGTATCGCCGAAAATGGCGATCGCTTTTCCTGGTGTAGGCGCGGCTAAGTAATCAGCGCCGTTAATCTGCCGACCATCTTCCAATGTGACAGTTTTTCCGGCTTTCAAATCCTGAAACAATGGGCCAGGCGGTACGCCCGCGGCCTTTAATGCCTGAGCATTCAGCGCACCAGGCTTATCATGTTCTTCTACGCGATAGCCGTAACATTCCAGCGGATGTTCCATCGGATAAGCTGTCACTTTACGCAAGCCATCATCAAGAATTTCGCCTGCGCTAATTTCAATAATCTCCAGTGGATAATCGGTCCACGAGCCACTAATACGTAACGCTGTCTCAACAAATTCACGGATACCTTTCGGACCATAAATGGTTAAGGGTTGCACAATGCCTGACATGGAACGACTGCACAGCAAACCGGGCAGACCGAAAAGATGATCGCCGTGAAGATGGCTAATAAAAATCCTGTCCAGTTTGCCGGGATTAAACACCGTGTGCAGCATTTGGTGTTGAGTGCCTTCGCCACAGTCAAATAACCAAAGTCCGGCCTGGGTCGGATGTTGCAGATTGAGCAATATCGCCGTGACATTACGCGCCCGGGTTGGAACTCCCGCCGAAGTACCTAAGAAAATTAATTCCATAAGACCATCACATTTCTAAAAATAATCCGGCTAGTATAAGGCATACAACCAAAAGGAGCGCATCATGATCGACTGGCAGGATCTTCATCACTCTGAATTATCGGTTTCTCAGCTTTATGCCTTATTACAACAGCGTTGTGCGGTATTCGTGGTCGAACAAAACTGTCCTTATCAGGATGTCGATGGTGACGATCTGGTAGGGGAAAATCGTCATATTCTCGGCTGGCAAAACGGGAAACTGGTCGCGTATGCGAGGATTCTGAAAAGTGATGATGATCTCGAACCGGTGGTGATTGGTCGGGTGATTGTCAGCGAAGCGTTGAGGGGCGAAAAAGTGGGGCAGCAACTGATGAGTAAGGTGCTGGAATCATGTACGCGCCACTGGCCGGACAAGGCGATTTATCTGGGAGCGCAGGCGCACTTACAAAACTTTTACCGCAGTTTTGGCTTTATCCCTGTGACCGACATTTACGAGGAAGATGGTATTCCCCACATTGGGATGGCGCGCGAAGTCATTCAGGCGTAATTGATAACCGTTGTCTATAGTTAGTGGCAGGTTTTAAGCAAATGGAGAACGAGAATGTCTAATCAATTTGGTGATACACGCATCGATGACGACCTGACGTTGCTGAGTGAAACACTGGAAGAAGTGCTGCGCTCCTCTGGCGATCCCGCCGATCAGAAATATGTTGAGCTGAAGGCGCGAGCAGAGAAGGCGCTGGATGATGTGAAAAAAAGAGTCAGTCAGGCTTCAGACAGCTATTACTATCGGGCGAAGCAAGCGGTTTATCGTGCCGATGACTACGTTCATGAAAAACCGTGGCAGGGGATTGGCGTTGGCGCTGCGGTTGGTTTGGTATTAGGACTGTTGCTGGCACGCCGTTAAAACCTCCCTACACTGGGGTACTGCATTTTTTTTGCAGTACCCCGTATAATGTGAGGCTTTTAACAGGGAGAGGTCCGCGTGCAATCACTCACTACGGCGCTGGAAAATCTATTGCGCCATCTGTCGCAAGAGTTTCCAGCGACGCCCGGCATTCGGGTTTTTGATGTTCCTTTCCCATTAAATGACGCCTTTGATGCCTTAAGCTGGCTGGCCAGCCAGAAAATGTATCCGCAATTTTACTGGCAACAACGCAATGGTGATGAAGAGGCTGCCGTGCTGGGTACAATAGCCAGCTTTTCGTCGCTGGCGCAGGCGCAGCGTTTTCTCCGACAATACCCGGATCACACCGACTTACGTATCTGGGGGCTGAATGCGTTTGACCCTTCCCAGGGCAATTTACTCCTCCCGCGGTTGGAATGGCGACGCTGTGCAGGCAAAGCGACCCTTCGACTGACCCTTTTCAGCGAAAACTCCCTTCAGCATGACGCATATCAGGCAAAGGAATACATTGCTGCTCTGGCAAACATTAAACCGTTGCCAGCTCTGCATTTAACCATCATCCAAGAAAATCACTGGCCGGACAAACCAGCCTGGACGGGGTTAATTAAACTGGCGACTGACACCATTGCTGAAGGTGAACTGGATAAAGTGGTGTTGGCGCGGGCGACCGATCTGCATTTCTCCGATTCAGTTAACGCGGCGGCAATGATGGCTGCCAGTCGTCGGTTGAACCTGAACTGCTACCATTTCTACATGGCCTTTGATGGCGAAAGCGCGTTCCTGGGTTCATCTCCTGAGCGGCTTTGGCGGCGGCGTGACAAAGCGTTGCGTACTGAAGCACTGGCGGGAACGGTAGCGAATCATCCTGATGATAAACAGGCGCAGCAACTGGGTGAGTGGCTGATGGCGGATGATAAAAACCAACGCGAGAATATGCTGGTGGTGGAAGATATCTGCCAGCGATTACAGAGTGACACCCAGGCGCTGGATGTTTTACCGCCGCAGGTGCTTCGTCTGCGTAAAGTGCAGCATCTGCGTCGCTGTATCTGGACCTCGCTTAATACGGCAGATGATGTGGTTTGTCTGCATCAGTTGCAGCCAACGGCAGCGGTGGCAGGTTTACCGCGCGATTTGGCACGGCAGTTCATCGCCCGGCACGAACCGTTTACCCGTGAATGGTATGCGGGTTCTGCGGGCTATCTCTCATTACAACAAAGCGAATTCTGCGTTTCCCTGCGCTCGGCGAAAATCAGTGGCAATGTCGTGCGATTGTATGCCGGAGCGGGTATTGTCCGAGGCTCAGACCCCGAACTGGAGTGGCAGGAAATCGACAACAAAGCGGCAGGACTGCGCACTTTATTACAATTGGAATAGTAATGAGTCGCATCATTACCGATTCATATCAATAATCTCTTTTTGTAGCTCCTTATACTTAGCCGCAATATTGATACCGGACAAACTCATGTCAGTAAGCGCATTTAACCGACGCTGGGCGGCGGTCATTCTGGAAGCATTAACACGTCACGGCGTCAGACACGTCTGCATCGCCCCTGGCTCTCGTTCTACGCCATTAACTCTGGCGGCGGCGGAAAATTCCGCTTTCATTCATCACACTCATTTTGATGAGCGTGGGCTGGGGCATCTGGCGCTGGGGCTGGCAAAGGTCAGCAAACAGCCAGTGGCGGTGATAGTGACTTCCGGCACGGCGGTAGCGAATCTCTATCCGGCACTGATTGAAGCTGGGTTAACCGGAGAAAAACTGATCCTGTTAACCGCCGATCGTCCTCCGGAATTGATTGACTGCGGCGCAAATCAGGCAATTCGTCAGCCGGGCATGTTCGCCTCTCATCCTACGCATAGCATTTCACTACCGCGCCCGACGCAGGATATTCCCGCCCGTTGGCTGGTTTCTACTATCGACCATGCTTTAGGCACGCTGCATGCGGGTGGAGTCCATATCAACTGCCCGTTTGCCGAACCGCTTTATGGCGAGATGGACGATACCGGACTTAGCTGGCAACAACGTCTTGGCGACTGGTGGCAGGGCGACAAACCGTGGCTGCGTGAAGCGCCTCGTCTTGAGAGCGAAAAACAGCGCGACTGGTTCTTCTGGCGGCAAAAGCGCGGCGTGGTGGTTGCCGGGCGCATGAGTGCGGAAGAGGGCAAAAAAGTTGCACTGTGGGCGCAAACTCTTGGCTGGCCGCTGATTGGCGACGTGCTGTCGCAAACCGGGCAGCCGCTGCCGTGTGCCGATCTCTGGTTAGGCAATGCCAAAGCGGTGAGTGAGTTACAGCAGGCGCAGATTGTCGTGCAACTGGGGAGCAGCCTGACTGGTAAACGGTTACTGCAATGGCAGGCGAGCTGTGAGCCAGAAGAGTACTGGATTGTTGATAACATCGAAGGGCAGCTTGACCCGGCACACCACCGTGGACGTCGCCTGGTCGCCAATATTGCCGACTGGCTGGAGTTGCATCCGGCTGAAAAACGTCAGCCCTGGTGCGTGGAGATCCCGGGTCTGGCTGAACAGGCGATGCAGGCAGTTGTTGCCCGTCGCGATGTGTTTGGCGAAGCGCAACTGGCGCATCGCATCAGCGACTATTTGCCTGAACAGGGGCAACTGTTTGTCGGTAACAGCCTGGTCGTGCGTTTGATCGATGCTCTCTCGCAACTTCCGGCAGGTTATCCGGTATATAGCAACCGTGGGGCCAGCGGAATTGATGGGCTGCTCTCTACCGCCGCAGGCGTTCAGCGGGCGAGTGGTAAACCGACGCTGGCGATTGTGGGCGATCTCTCTGCTCTTTACGATCTCAACGCGCTGGCGCTATTGCGTCAGGTTTCCGCGCCGCTGGTATTAATTGTGGTGAACAACAACGGCGGACAAATTTTCTCGCTGCTGCCGACGCCGAAAAGCGAGCGCGAGCGTTTCTATCTGATGCCGCAAAACGTCCATTTTGAGCACGCTGCCGCGATGTTTGAGCTGAAATATCATCGTCCGCAAAGCTGGCAGGAACTTGAAACGGCGCTTGCCGACGCCTGGCGCACGCCGACCACCACGGTAATTGAAATGGTGGTTAACGACACCGACGGCGCGCAAACCCTCCAGCAACTGCTGGCGCAGGTAAGCCATTTATGATCCTGCACGCGCAGGCAAAACACGGCAAGCCAGGTTTACCCTGGCTGGTGTTTTTGCATGGTTTTTCCGGCGATTGTCAGGAGTGGCAGGAAGTGGGCGAGGCGTTTGCCGACTACTCGCGGTTGTATGTCGATCTCCCTGGTCACGGTGGTTCAGCTGCAATTAGCGTCGATGGATTTGATGATGTCACCGGCTTACTGCGTAAAACCCTGGTTAGTTACAACATCCTTAACTTCTGGCTGGTGGGGTACTCGCTCGGTGGACGGGTGGCGATGATGGCGGCTTGTCAGGGGATGGCGGGGCTTTGTGCGGTTGTTGTCGAAGGCGGGCATCCCGGGCTGCAAAATGCTGAACAACGCACGGAACGTCAGCTTTCCGATCGCCAATGGGCGCAGCGTTTGCGCACAGAACCGTTAACTGCGGTCTTTGCCGACTGGTATCAACAGCCTGTTTTTGCCTCGCTCAATGACGAACAACGCCAGGAACTGGTTGCGCTGCGCAGCAACAATAATGGCGCAACCCTTGCCGCCATGCTGGAAGCGACTTCTCTCGCCGTCCAGCCCGATTTACGTGCTAACCTTAGCGCCCGCACATTTGCGTTTTATTATTTATGTGGTGAACGTGACAGCAAATTCCGCGCCCTGGCGGCGGAACTGGCTGCCGAATGCCATGTCATTCCTCGCGCCGGACATAACGCGCATCGGGAAAATCCCGCTGGCGTAATCGCAAGTCTGGCGCAGATCTTGCGTTTCTGACTAAAGGACACAATATGATTTATCCTGATGAAGCAATGCTTTACGCACCGGTTGAATGGCACGACTGCTCCGAAGGTTTCGAGGACATTCGTTATGAAAAATCCACCGACGGTATCGCAAAAATCACCATTAATCGTCCGCAGGTGCGCAATGCCTTCCGTCCTCTGACGGTAAAAGAGATGATCCAGGCGCTGGCGGATGCCCGTTATGACGACAACATCGGCGTGATCATTCTGACTGGCGCGGGCGATAAAGCGTTCTGCTCCGGCGGTGACCAGAAAGTACGTGGCGACTACGGCGGCTATAAAGATGATTCCGGCGTACATCACCTCAACGTGCTGGACTTCCAGCGTCAGATCCGTACCTGTCCGAAACCGGTTGTCGCGATGGTGGCTGGCTACTCCATCGGCGGCGGTCATGTTCTGCACATGATGTGCGACCTGACTATCGCGGCAGATAATGCCATCTTCGGTCAGACTGGCCCGAAAGTCGGTTCCTTCGACGGCGGCTGGGGAGCTTCCTATATGGCTCGCATCGTCGGGCAGAAAAAAGCGCGTGAAATCTGGTTCCTGTGCCGTCAGTACGATGCAAAACAGGCGCTGGATATGGGCCTCGTGAACACCGTGGTGCCGCTGGCCGATCTGGAAAAAGAGACCGTCCGCTGGTGTCGCGAAATGCTGCAAAACAGCCCGATGGCGCTGCGTTGCCTGAAAGCTGCACTGAACGCCGACTGTGACGGTCAGGCAGGTCTGCAGGAACTGGCGGGTAACGCCACCATGCTGTTCTACATGACGGAAGAAGGTCAGGAAGGTCGCAACGCTTTCAACCAGAAACGTCAGCCTGATTTCAGCAAATTTAAACGGAATCCGTAATGCGTAGCGCGCAGGTATACCGCTGGCAGATCCCCATGGACGCGGGGGTGGTTCTGCGCGACAGGCGGTTAAAAACCCGCGACGGGCTGTATGTTTGCCTGCGTGAGGGCGAGCGTGAAGGGTGGGGGGAGATCTCCCCACTGCCGGGCTTCAGTCAGGAAACCTGGGAAGAGGCGCAAAGTGTGCTGCTTGCCTGGGTAAATGACTGGCTGGCAGGTGATTGCGAGCTACCACAGACGCCTTCCGTCGCCTTTGGCGTGAGCTGCGCGCTGGCTGAACTGGCAGATACGCTCCCGCAGGCAGCAAATTACCGTGCTGCACCGTTGTGTAATGGCGATCCGGACGATCTGATCCTCAAACTTGCCGATATGCCTGGCGAGAAAGTGGCGAAGGTCAAAGTGGGATTGTACGAAGCCGTGCGCGACGGCATGGTGGTCAATCTTTTGCTGGAGGCAATTCCGGATCTGCATTTGCGTCTTGACGCGAACCGCGCCTGGACGCCGCTGAAAGGCCAGCAGTTTGCCAAATACGTTAACCCGGATTATCGCCACCGCATCGCGTTTCTCGAAGAACCGTGCAAAACCCGCGATGATTCGCGTGCGTTTGCCCGCGAAACCGGCATTGCCATTGCCTGGGATGAAAGCCTGCGCGAGCCGGATTTTGCCTTTGTGGCGGAAGAGGGCGTGCGTGCGGTGGTGATCAAACCCACGCTCACGGGCAGCCTGGAGAAAGTCCGCGAGCAGGTGCAGGCGGCGCACGCGCTGGGGCTGACGGCAGTGATCAGTTCTTCCATCGAGTCGAGCTTAGGCTTAACGCAACTGGCGCGGATTGCTGCCTGGTTAACGCCAGACACCATTCCGGGGCTGGATACGCTGGATCTGATGCAGGCGCAGCAGGTTCGTCGCTGGCCGGGTAGCCCGCTGCCATTAGTGGAAGTTGATGCACTGGAGCGGCTGTTATGATCTTCTCTGACTGGCCGTGGCGTCACTGGCGGCAGGTGCGGGGAGAAGCCATTGCCTTACGTCTTAATGACGAGCCACTCAACTGGTGCGAGCTTTGTGCTCGCGTCGATGAATTAGCCTCCGGCTTTGCGGCGCAGGGGGTGGTTGCGGGCAGCGGCGTAATGTTGCGGGCGTGGAATACGCCGCAAACGCTGCTGGCCTGGCTGGCGTTACTGCAATGTGGAGCGCGGGTGTTGCCCGTGAATCCACAACTGCCGCAACCGTTGCTTGAAGAATTGCTGCCAAATCTCACTCTGCAATTTGCGCTGGTGCCGGAAGGGGAAAACACGTTTCCGGCGTTAACGTCGCTGCATATTCAGCTGGTTGAAGGCGCACATGCCGCTGCGTGGCAGCCGACGCGTCTGTGCTCAATGACGTTAACCTCTGGCTCCACTGGCTTGCCGAAAGCCGCAGTTCATACTTATCAGGCCCATCTTGCCAGTGCCGAAGGGGTGTTATCGCTGATTCAGTTTGGCGAGCATGATGACTGGCTGCTCTCTTTGCCGTTGTTTCACGTCTCTGGTCAGGGAATTATGTGGCGCTGGTTATACGCTGGTGCGCGGATGACGGTACGTGATAAACAGCCATTGGAGCAAATGCTGGCAGGCTGTACTCACGCTTCACTGGTGCCAACACAGCTCTGGCGTTTGCTGGTTAACCGCAGTTCCGTTTCCCTGAAAGCGGTGTTACTCGGCGGCGCGGCGATCCCGGTCGAGTTGACGGAACAGGCGCGCGAACAGGGGATTCGTTGCTTTTGTGGCTATGGTCTGACGGAGTTCGCTTCCACGGTTTGCGCGAAAGAAGCGGACGGCCTGGCTGACGTCGGTTCGCCTCTGCCGGGGCGGCAAGTAAAAATCGTTAACGATGAAGTGTGGCTGCGGGCTGCCAGTATGGCAGAAGGCTACTGGCGTAACGGGCAACTGGTGCCGCTGGTGAATGACGAAGGCTGGTACGCCACGCGCGATCGCGGTGAGATGCATAATGGCAAGCTGACCATTGTCGGACGTTTAGACAATCTGTTCTTCAGTGGTGGCGAAGGCATTCAGCCAGAAGAAGTCGAACGTGTGATTGCCGCGCATCCTGCGGTTTTGCAGGTGTTTATCGTCCCCGTTACTGACAAGGAGTTTGGTCATCGACCGGTAGCGGTGGTGGAGTATGACCACGAAACCGTTGATCTTAGCGAATGGGTGAAAGACAAGTTGGCCCGTTTTCAACAACCGGTGCGTTGGCTGACGCTTCCGCCTGAATTGAAAAACGGAGGCATTAAGATTTCACGTCAGGCGCTAAAAGAGTGGGTGCAACGCCTGCAATAATTAACCATCCGTTTCACTTCTCATTTTTACCATTCCATTACCATTGATAATGAGTTTATCTGTTAATCTGTAAATTAATGTGAAAATTCTTATCTGACAGGGAGGTACAATGGAGTGGTTAGTAAAAAAGACGTGTTGCGGCGCGGCGAAAAATCGTCATGTATTGGTCCTTAGTGATACCAGTGGTGCTCTCAAAATGATTGCCGAAGTGTGCAATGATGTCATTGTTCAGCCTGGCGATTTACTCTCACCGCTACAGGATGCTATGTACTGTATTAACCGGGATACACAACGCACAATTAAAGTTATTGATGCCCGAAGCTACAGTGGCGAAGAGTGGGAGAATGTACGCAAAATGGCCAGAAATCGTCAGTGATTTTTATTTCGAACTGGCAGGAAAATCAGCGTTAATCCACCCATAATACAGGCCACTCCAAGCAGTGCCTTCACAGAAAAAGTCCCTTCCCAGCCGGGAAGTACTATTGATGCAATCCATACCAGTACATAACTCACACTCAGCAAAGTATAGGCTTTGCTGAGTGTGAGTTGATGAAGTGTTTTGTACCAACAAAAAACGGAAAGCAGATAACCCAGTAGCCCGATCAACAGCATCCGGACATCCAGGCCAAAAGCCAAAAGCGCAGCGATAAAATCCCACAACTGCGTCATCGGTGGTAGATGACTTGCCGCAAAACCCAGGCTTAATTGCGCAGCAGAAGCAATAATGACGCTGAATAATCCCCACATCAGGCCCATTACACCGTGCTCCCGAGAATAACAATGCCACCAATAATGAAGGCCACCCCACACCAGTGACGAAAAGACACGGGTTCATGCCACAGTTTTACTGCTGCCAGCGTCACCCAGACAAAATTCAGACTCAACATTGGGTAAGCAATGCCTACCGGTACGTTCTGCAATACCAGCAGCCAGAGCAGCATTGCCAGCCCCAGACAAACCAATGCCAGCCCCAGCCACAGCGCGATATGTTTACGCCGTTTGTTTATCGCCACAAAGCTCGTCGCCTGTTTCTGGCAGATTTGCCCGGCAACACTAAGCAAGCTGGCAAACACTAATATCAGCCAGATCATTTAGGCCGATACTGAAAGAGCACCAGACGTCCCTGATGATCGGTGGCGTCTGCAGGTGGAATGGGGAGACTGTTAATGTCTTCATCGTGGTCAACCGAAAGTACGAGAGTAATAATCCCCTCCTGACGATGCTTATTAAGCCAGTTGGCGAAATCATCACCGCTGACAAACCTGCCTTTCGCATCCGGGTAGTTAAGGCCATATTTCAACTCACCCGTCTGACGATACATGATGATGTCATTGCGTTGCAGACTCCATGCCAGACCTGCGGCAACGCCGACGCTATCAGTAAGAATATAGCGGCTCGGCTGAAGTGATTCTTGCGTCATCTCGACAAAAAATTGCGGATGTTTGCCTTCCATAATTCTGTCAGGAATCGCAATTCCCACGAGCAATGCCAGCCCCAACGGGCAAAGTGCCGCAAAAGGCCAGTTTTTTTCAATGTTCGTTAATGTGTACCAGCCGAAAAATGCCCATAGCGAAAAAATCGACCATGCGCAAAAGACTTTATAGATTTCGAAAGTTTGCCAGACTGGCGTACTCATTGGTCCCCAGGGAGAGACAACAAACGTGGCAATAATGCCAGTAACGCCAAATGCGATGTTAATCCAGCCATTAATTCGCAACGCCAGAGGATTATTTTTTGCTGCCTGCAACGCGTAATACTCCATCAACATCGCTAAAGGTGCAAAGCAGGAGAGAATATAGGTGGGTAATTTACCTTTGGCGATGGAGAAAAACAGCAGTGGCATCACCGTCCAGCTCAACAAATAGACGATTGCGGAATGATTGCGGTTTTTCCAGCCAGTGCACAGTGCGCCGGGGAGTAAACCCAGCCACGGCAGGCTACCGGCAATGATGACAGGCAAGTAGTACCAGAACGGGGCTTTATGTTGGGCATCATCCATCGCAAAGCGTTGAATATGCTCAATCCAGAAAAAATAGTACCAGAAGTCAGGCTCCCGTTGCGCTATTGCTAACCCCCAGGGGAGAACCGTCAGTACACAACTGATGATTGCCAGCCAGCCGTAAATAAAGAAATCTCTCCAGCGTTTTTGCATCGCCACCCACGGCAGCACGCTGAATACCGGCACGGCGAGGGCGAGAAAACCTTTGGTCATTACCCCCATACCGCAGGTGATTCCCAGCAGTAAAAATCCCGCGCTTTTGCCTTTCCACGTTTGCGCATCCATTGCCAACCAGAAGCTACACATTCCCGCCATCAGCCAGAATGCAATAAACGGATCGAGCACGGCGTAAGTGCCGATGGCGTAGACAATAAGCAGCGAGAGATAAATCACAGCGGCGAGTAGTGCCAGACGTTTATCGCGCCATAAGCGCAGAGTAAACCAGGTCACCAGCGCGGCGGTTAACAGGGTCGCAAAGATAACGCCTGCCCGAACACCAAAGTTATTCGCGCCAAATAGCCATTGCCCAATGCTGTTAATCCAGTATCCGGCAATGGGTTTTTCGAAATAACGTAGCCCTAACAGATGGGGTACAATCCAGTCGCCGGAAGCCAGCATTTCCCGACTGATTTCCGCATAACGCGTTTCATCAGGTTGCCAGAGCAGGCGATAATTAATCGGCAAGAGATAATAGACGGTAATAAACGCAAAGAATGCTGCGTAATAGCGAATGGATTTCATGGACGAGTTCCCGCAACTTGTTGGCAACCCAGCCAGCCTTCACGTCCAGCGATTCTTCCACGCACCACATGTCCGAGCGGCAACGTCTCCGGCAGCAGCTCGCCTAATGGACAAAACGTAATGCCTTCACGGGCGGCACGCTTCAGGAGATCAACAAAATCAGGATGATAAGCACAACCTTCAACTTCAGCATGGATGGTATAAACCGGCGTCCCTTTATCTCGCAGGATGCGGTTGAGTAGCCAGCCGTTAAAATCTTGCGCTTTCACATCCCGGCCAATCACTTCATCCCAGGTAGGTAATGTCACTGGAATTTGTGCAGTGCCAGGTTTTCCTGATTCGAGCAAGGGACGAAACGGCATCGCCCCACGACAATCGCTGTTGTAGCGCAAATGGAACGCTTCTTTTGCTTCGATCACCTGTTGGTCGGCACGCCAGCCAGCGGCAGCGGAGCAGGTTATCGGTTGGCCGATAATCTCTTCCAGGGTACGAAGGCCGCGGGCAATATCGTCTACCATTGTTTGCCGATCCCAGTTGCCGCTATGGGCTTGCCAGGCGTGGTGATCCCAGGCGTGCAGGCCGACTTCGTGGTATTTAGCCGCTTCACGAATGATATCGGCATTGGCATGACCAATCTCTTTTCCTGGCCATGCCGTACCTGCCAGTAAAATATCCCAGCCATAAAGCGATGCCGCGTTTGAGCGCAGCATCTTCCACAAAAACTGTGGCTTCACCAGTCGCCAGAGATGGCGGCCCATATTGTCCGGGCCGACGCTGAAAAAAATGCTGGCCTGAATATTATACTTACTTAAGGTTTCCAGCAGACGTGGCACCCCTTCGCGGGTGCCACGAAAAGTATCGACATCAATACGTAAACCTACTTTGGTCATGATGACTTATCCGTAAGATCGACAGTGCGCAGGAAGAAATCCAGCGTTTCATCGATGGTTTCCTGCATATCAATTCTCGGTTCCCAGCCGAGGCAACGGCGGGCATTGCGGATGCTCGGTTTACGATGCTCTACGTCCTGATATCCTTTGCCGTAGTAGCTGCTACTTTCTACCACGCGAAAGCCCGCAAACGGTGGGAAGTGATGGCGCAGCGGATGTTTTTCGAAGCTCGCCAGCAGCATCTCGCCGAGCTCTTCAATACTCGCTTCGTTATCAGGATTGCCAATGTTGATAATTTCGCCGTCGCAGCGATTTCCCGCATTTTCGATAATGCGGTATAACGCTTCGATACCATCCCGAATATCAGTAAAGCAGCGTTTTTGTTTTCCGCCATCAATCAGCTTAATCGGTGAACCTTCTACCAGATTGAGAATGAGTTGCGTAATCGCGCGTGAGCTACCAATTCGCGCCGCATTAAGGTTATCCAGTCGTGGCCCCATCCAGTTAAACGGGCGGAAGAGGGTGAACTGCAACCCCTCTTTTTCGCCATAGGCCCAGATCACCCGATCAAGTAATTGTTTTGATACTGAATAAATCCAGCGTGGTTTATTCACCGGGCCGACGATTAAATTAGAATGGTCTTCATCGAAGTATTTATCGCTACACATCCCATAAACTTCTGAAGTCGACGGGAAGATGATTCGCTTACGGTACTTCACGCAGTAACGGATAATGCGCAGATTCTCTTCAAAATCGAGTTCAAATACGCGCAGCGGGTTGCGGGTATATTCAATCGGCGTGGCTATCGCCACCAAAGGCAAGACGACATCACATTTTTTGACGTGATACTCAATCCATTCGGAATGAATACTGATATCGCCTTCGACAAAGTGAAAATGCGGATGATTCAGAAAACGGCTTATCGCATCGCTGCCGATATCCAGCCCGTAAACTTCATAATGATCTTCGCGCAGCAGGCGTTCTGTCAGATGGTTGCCAATAAAGCCATTCACCCCGAGGATGAGTACCCGAGTACGGCGTCGGGCGGTGCAGGCAGGCTGGCTATTCAAGCGTGAACCTTGCACCAGGCCCAGCGTCTGCGCTAACTGCGAGCCCTGCATAGTAATGCCGTCTCCCGCCTGTCCGGTGACGATTTCCAGCGCGCCATCGCCACAGGCAATCAGCAGTGGCGCAACAGAAATCACGCTCCCCGGTTGTGCTGCGGGCGCATGAGAATGCACGCGTGACGACCAGACGGTAAATTTCTGATTACCAACATAGCTGAAGGCACCCGGCCACGGATCGGCAACGGCACGCACCATGTTGTGCAGCACGGATGCCGGTTTATGCCATTCGAGGAAACTGTCATTCGGCGTTCTGCGACCAAAACAGGTGGCTTCGTTTTCGCGCTGGGCGATTTCCAGAATATTACCGTGTTTAATGGTGGGTAATGTCTGCTCCAGTAGCTGGCGCGCGGCATGACATAACTTATGATGCAGCGTAATGGCGATATCGTCTGGCGCAATGGCAATGCGCAGTTGCGCCACAATGGCCCCGGCATCGGCACGTTTCACCATTCGGTGCAATGTAACGCCAGTTTCCGTTTCACCGTTCACCAGCACCCAGTTCAGCGGCGCGCGACCACGATATTTTGGTAACAGCGAACCATGCAGATTAAATGCACCTGCGGGAGCGAGCTGTAAAATCTCGTCGCAAATAAGATGGCGATAATAAAAAGAGAAAATCACATCTGGTGATAGTTGGGCAATGCGTTCCACCCACAGCGGATGATTAACGTTATCTGGCGCATAAACCGGAATACCTCTTTCCGCCGCCAGACGAGCTACCGAACCATAAAAGGCTTTTTCACCGGGATTATCAGTATGAGTAAAAATAGCGCTAATTTCGTAACCGGCAGCCAGCAGGGCTTCAATACCGAGGCATCCCATATCGTGGTAGGCAAAAACGACGGTTTTCATTATTCATTTTCCTTGCTGGATGGACGGATAACTTGCTGAACAAAATAGCGGGGGCGGGCGCGGACATCGGTGTAGATCCTGCCGATATATTCACCGAGTAATCCCATGCCGATAAACTGAGCGCCAATAAAAGTAAACAGCACGGCAAATAGCATAAAGACGCCTTCTGCCGCCCATTGTGGTCCGAAGGTCAGGCGTAAAATCACCAGCAGCACCGCAATGCTAAAACCTCCAATCGCAATAATGCTGCCGAGCAGACTCAGCATACGTAGCGGCGTTGTGGTAAGGCAGGTCACCAGGTCGTACATCAAATTAATCAGGCGCATAAAACTGTATTTGGATTCACCATACTCACGCTCGGCATGACGCACTGGAATTTCGATGGCACGGCGGGCGAAGATATTCGCCAGAATCGGGATAAAGGTGCTGCGTTCATGGCAGTGCAACATCGCATCGACAATATGACGGCGATAGGCGCGCAGCATACAACCGTAGTCACCCATCGCTTTGCCGGTGGTGCGCTGAATAAGCCGGTTAATCATCTTCGAAGCGGTTTTACGAAACCAGCTGTCCTGGCGGTTCTGGCGTACAGTCCCTACCACGTCATAACCTTCATCGGCTTTTGCCACCAGGCGGGGGATCTCCTCTGGCGGATTCTGCAGATCGGCATCGAGGGTAATAATTAAGTCGCCAGTAACGTGACTGAATCCCGCCATAATCGCTGAATGTTGCCCGTAATTGCGGTTAAGCAAAATAGACACAATATGGCTGTTCTCCGCTTGTGAGGCTTCGACCAGCATATGCGCGGAATTATCGCTACTGCCGTCATCAATCAGCAGGATCTCATACTCTTTCCCCAACGATTCACAGGCTGTGGTGGTGCGCCTGATTAATTCCGGTAAGCTTTCCTGCTCGTTATAAACGGGAATAACCACCGAGACTTTCTTAACAGGGTGGATTTCAAACATGGCTTATTGTCCTGCGAGTTGCTGAAGGGCAGCGATGACGCGGTCGGCATCGGCGGTGGTCATATCTGGAAAAAGCGGCAACGAACAGATGCGTTCGCTGTTCCATTCGGTATTCGGTAACGACAGCGTGGGAAAACGCTCGCGATAATATTTTTGCGTGTGAGCGGCGCGGAAATGTAACCCGGTCCCAATGCCTTTTTCTTTTAACGCTTCCATCAACGCATCGCGGCTGATACCACAACGTTGTTCATCAACACGAATAATAAACAGATGCCAGGCGTGAATGTGCGGCCATGCGGGAAGGCTTAAAGGCTGGAACGGGAGAGCTGCCAGTGCTTGCTGATATTGCAGGGCAATTTCCCGACGACGGGTGTTGAGTTGCTCTAATTTGGCTAACTGTGTCAGGGCAATCGCGGCGTTAATATCGGTCAGATTGTACTTGTAGCCCGGCGTTAATACTTCTGCCTGCGGCGCGCGGCCCCAGGTTTGTCTGTCATATGCATCGACGCCCAGACCATGAAATTTCAGCATACGTAGCTGGTGGGCGAGGTTTTCATCATCAGTAACAATCAGGCCGCCTTCTGCACAGGTAATATTTTTGATGGCGTGAAACGAAAAAATAGCAGTACCTTTCGCACCAATATGTCGGCCTTTGTAATACGTACCGACGGCATGGGCGGCATCTTCAATAACCGCGATACCGTAACGTTCGCCAATGGCACGAATGGCGTCAATATCTGCTGGCGCACCGGCATAATGCACTGGAATGATGGCTTTGGTACGCGGCGTAATGGCTGCTTCGATCGCTTCAGGCGTGACCATCAGCATATCGCTGTCGACATCTACCATTACCGGCGTAGCGCCCAACAAAGAAATCATATTGAGGGTTGATACCCAGGTCAGAGAAGGCGTGATCACTTCATCGCCAGCACCTATCTCCAGCGCCATCAGCGTGATATGCATTCCGGCTGTGGCTGAACTGACCGCGATGGCATGTTGATTTCCCGTCAACTGGCAAAAGGCTTGTTCAAGCGCCTGATTCTTCGGACCTGTGGTGATCCATCCAGATTCGAGAACATCTTTAACCGCAGCGAGTTCTTCCACACCCATTGCCGGACGTGAAAAGGGCAAAAAATCTGACATTATTATTCCTTCGGCCATTGAATACTTTTCCCATCTATTCACTAATATTTGTTATAGGGAGCGTTATATGTATTTTGCCATTTGGAGTGAAATTCTAAGGGTAGAATATTAATTTAACCTTAAGGAACTAATATAGTACTTACATATTATTTTTTTTCGTTTTTTTAGCTTATTCGGGCTTTTCATTTGACAAGATTTAAGGCATTTTGCGTGCATCGTAATGTTTTAATACTATCCCCAGCCCCTATTTGCCGGTGAAAATATTATTTGTTTTCACGGTCATTTAGCTGGCTACGCGTGTCTATAGGTGGAGCTTAGGTGTTAGCTTTTTGTCGGACTTCGATGAAGTCTAAAAAATATATCTTCATTTTACTGGTGCTTGCTGTAATTGCCGGGTTGGGTAGTCATGCTGCCTGGAGTAGCAATGGGTTGCCACGAATCGACAATAAAACGTTGGCCAGGCTGGCGCAGCAGCACCCGGTGGTGGTTCTGTTTCGCCATGGAGAACGCTGCGATCGTTCCTCCAATCAATGCTTGTCAGACAAAACAGGTATTACGGTAAATGGCTCTCAGGATGCGCGTGAACTGGGCAAAGCCTTCAGCGCAGATATCCCTGATTTCGATCTTTATTCCAGTAATACCGTTCGGACTATTCAGTCGGCAACCTGGTTTTCTGCGGGCAAAAAACTGACGGTAGATAAACGACTGTTACAATGTGGTAATGAGATTTATAGCGCAATTAAAGACTTACAAAGTAAAGCGCCTGATAAAAATATTGTTATCTTCACCCACAACCACTGTCTGACGTATATCGCGAAAGATAAACGTAACGTGACATTTAAACCAGATTATCTGGATGGACTGGTGATGCATGTGGAAAACGGTAAAGTTTTACTGGATGGGGAATTTGTCAATCACTGATCTTTGAATCTGACAGCCAGTAATGGCTGTCATCACTATCACAGAAGACCCTTCAAATGTAATGTTTTCTGGGTAGCAACATTCAAATCGTATTGCGCCAGATCTTCTGGTTTTACCCACGCGTATTCCTGAAACTCTTCGTTTATTTTCACTTCACGGTTGGCAGAAACGCAGTCAAAGATCAGGTAAATCATATAAATCTCTTCCTTACGACCATCTGCATACGTCTTAGTACGAATGTCATCGCTGAAAGTCCACGGAGTTATGTCAGTAAGAATCAGTTGCTCGCCTAACTCTTCTCTGATTTCACGGCGTAATGCTTCTTCAATACGTTCGCCAGGTTCCACGCCACCACCCGAAAGCGCCCATTGACCCGGGAAAACGCCGCGATCGTCAGCCATTTTGCATAGCAGATAAGCACCATCATTTTGAATCAAAGGGCAAACAATAGTCCGTTGTCGCACAGGGATATTCCTTATAATCGAAAATAAACCAAGAGAATACGGCAACTCATAAATATGCGAAAGTGACATTAGTCTCTTTTGCGATGATAACTGCGCTGATTATTATTTTGGTTTATAACGTAAATTATGTTTATTTTTTCGGCGTTAAATTATTTGAGAAGTATTTAGTTACAATAAGTTAGCAGATCACTTTTTTCGCGCATTGAATCCTCTGCGTCAGGCAGTACAATCCCGCAGCTTTGGGGAATGTTGATTATCTTCTTGCGGAAAAAGGTAAAAATGAAAAAATTTGCGCTACCAGTTCTGGCTGGAATGCTGTTGGTTTCTGCATCGGCAAATGCGATAAGCATTAGTGGTCAGGCGGGAAAAGAATATACCAATATTGGCGTCGGTTTCGGGACCGAGTCTACGGGACTGGCGTTAAGCGGTAACTGGACACATAACGACGACGACGGTGATGTCGCGGGCGTGGGGCTGGGCCTGAATCTTCCTCTGGGGCCGTTAATGGCAACTGTAGGTGGGAAAGGTGTTTATACCAACCCGAATTACGGCGATGAAGGTTACGCGGCAGCAGTCGGTGGTGGTTTGCAGTGGCAAATTGGCGACAGCTTCCGTCTGTTTGGCGAGTATTATTACTCTCCGGATTCGCTCTCCAGCGGTATTCAAAGTTATGAAGAAGCGAATGCTGGCGCGCGTTATACCATTATGCGTCCAGTCAGTATTGAGGCAGGCTACCGTTATCTGAACCTGTCGGGGAAAGACGGCAATCGCGATAATGCCGTGGCCGACGGCCCTTATGTCGGGGTTAACGCCAGCTTCTGATACCTTCCGGCGCGGCGTTCTGTCGCGCCATTCAGTTTCTTACTACGCCTTATCTCCCTTTGCGTTATAGTGATTCGATAACAAAAGCAGGAGATAACCATGTTAAAAGTGGAAATGCTATCCACCGGGGATGAGGTGTTACACGGGCAAATCGTTGACACGAATGCAGCCTGGCTGGCCGACTTTTTCTTTCATCAGGGCTTGCCGCTATCTCGCCGTAATACGGTGGGCGATAACCTTGAAGATTTAGTCACCATTCTTCGTGAGCGCAGTCAGCACGCCGATGTGCTGATCGTCAACGGCGGACTGGGGCCAACCAGCGATGATTTAAGCGCGCTCGCTGCTGCGACAGCAAAAGGTGAAGGTCTGGTGCTACATGAAGCCTGGCTTAAAGAGATGGAACATTATTTCCGCGAACGTGGTCGCGTGATGGCGCCGAGCAACCGTAAACAGGCAGAATTGCCAGCGAGTGCCGAGTTCATCAATAACCCCGTAGGCACCGCCTGTGGTTTTGCCGTGCAGCTTAATCGTTGCCTGATGTTCTTTACCCCCGGCGTACCGTCAGAATTTAAGGTGATGGTCGAGCACGAAATCCTGCCGCGCCTGCGCGAGCGTTTTTCTTTACCGCAGCCGCCGGTTTGTCTGCGTTTGACTACCTTTGGTCGTTCGGAAAGCGATCTGGCACAAAGCCTGGACACTCTACAACTGCCGCCGGGCGTAACAATGGGCTATCGCTCCTCGATGCCGATAATTGAACTGAAGCTGACCGGACCGGCAAGCGAGCAACAGGCGATGGAAAAACTGTGGCTGGACGTTAAACGTGTTGCCGGACAGAGCGTGATTTTCGAAGGCACCGAAGGACTACCCGCGCAGATCAGTTGCGAATTGCAGAGCCGCCAGTTCAGCCTGACGTTGAGCGAGCAATTCACCGGTGGTTTATTGGCTTTGCAACTTTCTCGCGCAGGTGCGCCATTGCTGGCGTGTGAAGTGGTTCCTTCACAGGAGGAAACCCTGGCGCAAACTGCGCACTGGATTACAGAACGGCGGGCCAACCATTTTGCCGGGCTGGCACTGGCCGTTTCGGGGTTCGAGAACGAGCATCTCAACTTTGCGCTAGCCACGCCGGACGGCACTTATGCTCTGCGCGTACATTTCAGCGCCACGCGTTACAGTCTGGCTATTCGTCAGGAAGTGTGTGCAATGATGGCGCTTAATATGCTGCGCCGTTGGCTGAACGGTCAGGACATCGCCAGCGAGCATGGCTGGATTGAGGTTGTTGAGTCCATGACCTTATCCGTCTGATTCAGTTACGCTGTGCCGGTTTACTGCACCGGCACATTCCCCTCCCGCAAATTTGTCCAACCTGTTGTACTCAATAAGAAAAAATCCGTGCGCTGATTCACAAATTTGTGCGTAATTTCTCCAGTCCGCTGGACGAGAAACGGGATTTGATGCGCTTCACAATTTTACTCACCCTGAGCGACGAGACTGATTCCAGTATCTAAGACTGGAGTCCAGTATGTTGGAATCAAGCAAAGTACCTGCCCTGACACGGGCTATTGATATTCTCAATCTGATTGCCCGCATTGGACCTTGTAGTGCTGCAACGATCATCGACACATTGGGGATCCCGAAAAGTACGGCCTATTTGCTGCTTGACGAACTTAAGCATTCGGCGGATCCGCGCTGCGGGTAAAGCGGCTGGTTTTCTGGCTGTGGCTCCTGATAAAGCGCAGCAATGCCTGGCGTGGGGAGCGAACTTTGTCGCTGTTGGCGTTGACACGATGCTCTATAGCGATGCCCTGGATCAACGACTGGCGATGTTTAAATCAGGCAAAAATGGGCCACGCATAAAAGGTAGTTATTGATATCAAAGGCCCATGGGGATTGCTTGTGGGCCTGTGTTAATTAGTGGTTATTCGCTGCCAGATCGTCTTCGCTTAGCTGGGTGGCTGCGAGCACCAGGTCACGATCAATGCCCTGTTCCAGCATGCGCAAAGCAATTTTAATGGCTTGTTCATGCATACCTTCCTGCAAACCTTCTAATTTCCCCTCCTGCCAGCCTTCAATCTTACCCTCCTGCCAGCCAATTTGGTGTCCTTCCTGCCGCAGCCGTTCAGCAATAGTCATCAATCTCTCCTTTTAATGACAGTTAGGTGGAATATCAGCATCAGTGAGTTGGGTTGTCGCCAGCACAATCTCACGTTCAAAGCCCTGCTCCAGCATGCGCAAGGCAATTTTAATGGCTTGTTCATGCATGCCTTCCTGCAAACCTTCTAATTTACCTTCCTGCAAACCTTCTAATTTACCTTCTTGCAAGCCTTCTAATTTACCTTCTTGCCAGCCTTCAATCTTACCCTCCTGCCAGCCAATCTGGTGTCCTTCCTGCCGCAGCCGTTCAGCAATAGTCATTAATCTCTCCTTTTGTAGTGGTGAACGTTCGGCAATTTCCTCAATAAAGCGGGTGAAACGGGAGGTATCGCCGCATTGCAGTAGATAATTAAACAGCGTTTGCACCTGGCTGTCATTAGTGAAGCCCCTAACCAAAAGCGTGGTGATCCTGTCGACCAGACCGATTAAATCGCGCTCGCGAATATGCTTTTGAATCAGTTCCAGCAGAGCTATACGCCGATGTTGCATGATCTCATCGTCAGGTACGATGGTGATATCCACCAACGGAAAAGCTTCGGTGTACAACTGCCGGGCAAGTTGCGGATCGTCAAACTCATCCAGCCAGTTGAGTGAGTACGGGTAGGGCGAGGTTTCGCCATGATAAAACAGCAACGGCACCACCAGCGGGACTCTGTCATAGCCTTTGTCCAGATGGCGCTGCATGACGGCAGTGGCGTAACGCATCAGTCGGAAGGCCATGTTTTTTTCCGCAGTACTCTGATGCTCAATCACGCAGTAGATATAACCTTCGCCGTCGGTGGTTTCTACCGACCACAAAACATCCGAGTAGTAAGCGCGTAAACTTTTTTCAATAAAACTGGTGGGTTCCAGGCGTAAGGTTTGCAGGTTGCAAAGCTTGCGCAGTGGTTCTGGTAAATGTATTTCGAGAAAATCCCGTGCGGTTTCGGGTGTGAACATAAAGGTTTTAAATACCGCATCATGCGGGGAGGAGGTTGTTGATTCGGTCATGGTTGTCCGTCACCTGATATTTATGATGACGCGACATTACGGTTATCCCAGGCCTTTGACATCTGCCAGTTTCAGCCTTTGCGAGACGTTTTCAGAGGAATTTTCACTGCGTTGCAACGCATACATTGGGCACGGAATCGTGTACGCAAAAATGCCCGGTAACCACATGCTTACCGGGCATCAGAAAGGAGTTTAAGCCAGCGCCTGGGCCAGCAGCGTAATCGGATGTTCGCAGCGAAGACTTGTGGACATCTCAATCTGCCATTTACAGGTTTCGCAGTCGGTGACCACCAGATCTGCGCCGCTCTCTTCTATCTGGCGGAACAGTGGTGCGCCGATGGCTTGTGAGGTGGGGTAGTTCTCTTTTTTGAAACCGTAAGTACCCGCAATACCGCAGCACTGGGAATCCAGCACTGTCAGCTCAAGCCCTGGGATCTTACGCAACAGTTCCAGGGTGTAGAGCGTCCAGCCCATTTTTTCCATATGGCACGGAGTGTGATAAACCACTTTCAGCGGCAGCGGTTTCAGCGGTAACGTTTTGCCTTCGTCCAGCTTGCGCCACAGCCAGCGGGTCGCCAGTTCGATATGATCGCGCAAGCCTTTGTTGTCGACATTCAGCACTTCCGGGTATTCGTCGCGCAGGGCAAATGTACAGGTTGAGGAGGTGGCAATCACCGGAATGCCTTTTACTCCCACAGCTTCGCGGATCGACTCTACATTCGTGATTGCCTGTTTACGCGCTTTATCAGTAAAGCCGTTGGCGATCAGCGGTACGCCGCAGCATTTTTCTTTGCTGAGCAGTTGCACGCCGGTGCCCATCGCGTTGAGCACTTTAATTAAATCTTTGCCTAATTGCGGATGGTTGTAGTTGACGAAGCAGCCGTGGAAAAAGGCGACCTGGTCTTTATACTGCGCTTGCTGGGCCGCTACGCTGCGATACCAGCGACGAAATGTACCGAAGGAGTATTTCGGTAGCGTGCGGCGATGATCGATTTTTAACGCCGCATCAAGCAGCTGCCGCACTGGTTTCAGCGAGGTAGCGGTGTTGACGATTGGTGCGAACGGCGTGGAAACGCTACCCATCAGGTCGGTATGACTCAACACAAAATTGCGCAGCGACGGGCGCGTGGTGTCATATTTCGCTCGCGCGCGCTGGATGATATCGCCAATCTTCACATCGGACGGGCAGGCGACTTCGCAACGTTTGCAGTTGATGCAATATTTCAGCGCCTCGTCATACAGTGCGCCATCTTTCAGACGCAGACGCTCGCCATCCGGCCCGGCTTGTTTTGGCCCTGGATAGCCCGGATTCACCCGGCTCACCGGGCAGGCGGTGGTGCAGACGGTACACTTAATGCAGTTTTCGAAGCTGGTGTCGTTCATTGTTGGCCTCCTGCGCGTTGGGCAATCTGTTGAGCGGCATGTAAAGCACTGACGGCACAAACACCGCCGCCGCATCCCTGGGCGATGGGATCAAATCCGCCCAGCACCGAACCGATGGCAAACAGGTTGTCTACTGTTTGACCAGCCTGTGACGGGCGTAGCGCCTCGTCAGTGGTCACGCCGAACTGTTGCCACGGTTGCGCAGCAAAAAAGTCACTTCTATACCACTCACCCCGCGTGGCGGTTTGCAGTACATCAAGGCCGAGAATCGGCTCACGAATGCCGTCGCGTTCTGCCACCAGCCCGCCGCTAAAGAAACTGCCACTCGCAAGCACCGCAAAGTGTGGACGCAGTGGGATATCGGCGTGATTGCGGGTCCAGATTTCACTCACCACGCCGTTTTTACAGGTGACTTTTTTCACTTCATCGCCCGGCATCCACACGCCGCCCTGGCGTACAAACTGGCGCTGTAACTGGTTTTGCAGACGAATACCCAGCACGGAAGGCGGCAGCGTTGGCAAAAGCATAAGTGAACAAGGTAGTTTTTCATTCAGCCAACGCCACAGTTTGTCATCGGCCAGGCCGAAGCAGGCGGGCATCAGGATCATTTCACAGGTATTGGCGACAGGGATTAGCGCATCAATTAACAGCGGCCAGTTTTCTTCGTTATCAAGGAAACGGGCGATATTCACCGCGCGAAACTCGGTGGCGTTATTGCGTAGCACATCCAGTTCCGGCAGTTCAATTTCAGCAGTTTCAACCGAAAGATCCAGTTCGCGCAACGAAGCCGCCGCAAGATGCGCCTGGAAATCCATCAGCCCGCTAATCCCCACTACACATATCTTCTTCGCGGGTAGCGGCCAGACGGGAACTTCTGGCGAACTTAACCAGGTCGAACGCAAAGTGCCGAGCGGGGTAACGCGCTGATGGGCCAGTTCCACGCTGCCCTGCAATTGCGCGCCACTTTCCGCAATTAATGCTTGCGCCTGACAAGCGAGATCCAGTACGCGTTGTGGGCCGAGAAGACTGTAAGGGTGGGCAGGTGCCTGATGGCACAAAGACTCCAGCCCTGCATGAATGTCTGCCACCGGCTGACCGTCTGGCAGGTGGCTCAGTAAGTCCAGAGATCCGGACGAGAAATGCAGCGCGCTTTGACCACGAGTGACAATGGCACAGCGCAGGCCGTGTTTTTGCAGTTGCAGGCCACAGAGTAATCCGGCGAGGCCGCCGCCCATAATGACAGTATCAAAGCGCATCTTTCTGCTCCTTCTCCAGACCACACAGTCCCTGATAAACCCAGCGGGTAAATTCGCTTTCGCGCAGTGCATCCCCCCAGGCAATGGGTTGCACGCCTTTCCAGCGTTCGTTAAGGAAGGTGGAAAGTTGTTCGATAGATTGCGCGGAGGTGGTGACGTTAAAGCGTTGCAACAATCCAGCTGCCCGGCAGGCGCAGAGCTCGCCCTGGCAAGTCCCCATCCCCACACGGGTGCGGCGACGTAAATCCAGCAGGCTGTTGACGTTTAAATTTTCTACTGCGTACTGCACTTCGCCAGCAGTAACGGCTTCACACTCACAAACAAGGCTGCGGTGCAAACGGCCTTCACTTAACCAGGCGGGAGTGCGATCGCCATGACGATAAACCGCAGAACCGCGCAGCGGGGCAGGCAGGGAGATGACTTTACGCAAGGTGACTTCAGCGGGTTCCTGTGAACCAGGCAGTGCCAGATCGGCGGTCGTACAGGGGCGCGTGTTGCCCAGTTTGCGACATACCGCGTCGGTAGCCCATTCCGCCATCAGACGATAGGTCATCAGTTTGCCGCCGGTGATGGTGATAAATCCATCCAGACCATCGCGTTCGGCATGGTCGAGCAGCACGATGCCACGGCTGACGTTACGGCCGCTCGGGTCGTCATCGCTGGCAACCAACGGGCGCACGCCAGAGTAGGCCCGCAAAATGCGCGTTTTCGCCATCACGGGGGCCAGTTTTTCCCCTTCACGCAGCAGAATATCCACTTCTTCTGCCGTCACTCGGTTGTCGTCTATCTCATCGTAATTAATGCGTAAAGAGGTGGTGCCAATCAGCGAAATGGTATCGCCAGGCACCAGAATATCGGCGTCGGAAGGTTTACGGCAGCGGTTGATCACATGCTGATTAATGCGGTGGTCCATGATCAGCAGCGATCCTTTCGCCGGGAACATGCGAATGCGCAGATCGGCATATTCGGCAATATGTTGCCCCCAGATCCCGGCGGCATTAACTACGACAGGCGCATGAAGTGCCTGAGTTTCGCCGGTGAGATGATTACGTACACGAACACCGCACACCGTCGCGCCTTCACGAATTAGTCCCGTGACTTCATGAGCAGTAAGGATAACGGCACCATGTTCTTTTGCATCGAGCATGTTCGCTGCGGTCAGCCGGAATGGGTCAACGGTGCCATCCGGAACTTTTACCGCGCCAATCAGTGCCGGGTTAACGGAAGGTTCGATAATGCGTGCTTGCTGCGGATCAATGGCTTCAGCACTGATTCCAGCCTCTTCGCAAGCACGAATAAAAGTTGCCTGGAAGGAGAGATCATCTTCCGGTAGGGTGATAAACAGGCCGTTGGTTGGTTCGACACAGTGACGCGCAATGCGTTTTAAAATCTGGTTTTCACTAATACATTCGCGGGCCGATTCCGCATCGGTAACCGCATAGCGTGCGCCGCTGTGCAGCAGACCGTGGTTACGCCCGGTGGCTCCCGTTGCGATGTCGTGGCGTTCAACCAAAATCACTTTCAGCCCGCGCAGGGCACAGTCGCGGGCAATCCCGGCTCCCGTTGCGCCGCCGCCAATGATAATCACGTCACTTGTTTGCGAATCGCGAGTTTTCATTGTTATCCCTCAAAAGTTCGTTTTGTCTCATTTAGCCACAGAAAAAACATAGATTGTTTGATTTCGCGCATAATCGCTCATAATTCGAAAGTGAAACGTGATTTCATGCGTCATTTTGAACATTTTGTAAATCTTATTTAATAATGTGTGCGGTAATTCACATTCATTGAATGAATGATTAATTAACATCGCGGCAACTCAAGAAACGGCAGGTTCTTCCATTGAATCAGGCTGTTAATCATAAATAAGACCACGGCCACGGAGGCTATAAATGTTGAGTATTTTTAAACCAGCGCCACACAAGGCGCGCTTACCTGCTGCGGAGATCGACCCGACTTACCGTCGATTGCGCTGGCAAATTTTCCTGGGGATATTCTTTGGTTATGCCGCTTACTATTTGGTTCGTAAGAACTTTGCTCTCGCGATGCCCTACCTGGTGGAGCAGGGGTTCTCACGTGGTGATTTAGGTTTTGCCCTTTCAGGGATCTCAATTGCCTACGGATTTTCGAAATTCATCATGGGGTCGGTGTCGGACCGCTCGAATCCGCGCGTTTTCCTGCCAGCAGGTCTGATTCTTGCTGCGGCAGTTATGCTTTTTATGGGCTTTGTTCCGTGGGCGACATCGAGCATTGCGGTGATGTTTGTGCTGCTGTTCCTCTGCGGTTGGTTCCAGGGGATGGGATGGCCGCCGTGCGGTCGTACTATGGTGCACTGGTGGTCGCAGAAAGAACGTGGCGGCATTGTGTCGGTGTGGAACTGTGCGCATAACGTCGGTGGTGGTATTCCGCCGCTGTTGTTCCTGCTGGGGATGGCCTGGTTCAATGACTGGCACGCGGCGCTTTATATGCCGGCTTTCTGTGCCATTCTGGTGGCTCTGTTCGCCTTTGCGATGATGCGCGATACCCCGCAATCCTGTGGCCTGCCGCCGATCGAAGAGTACAAAAATGATTACCCGGACGACTATAACGAAAAAGCGGAACAGGAACTGACCGCGAAACAGATCTTCATGCAGTACGTGCTGCCGAACAAACTGCTGTGGTACATCGCCATCGCCAACGTGTTCGTCTATCTGCTGCGCTACGGTATCCTCGACTGGTCACCGACTTACCTGAAAGAGGTGAAACACTTCGCGCTGGATAAATCCTCCTGGGCCTACTTCTTCTATGAGTATGCGGGCATTCCAGGCACTCTGCTGTGCGGCTGGATGTCGGACAAAGTCTTCCGCGGTAACCGTGGGGCAACCGGCGTCTTCTTTATGACACTGGTGACCATCGCCACCATCGTTTACTGGATGAACCCGGCAGGCAACCCAACTGTTGATATGATTTGTATGATTGTTATCGGCTTCCTGATTTACGGCCCAGTCATGCTGATTGGTCTGCACGCGCTGGAACTGGCGCCGAAGAAAGCGGCAGGTACGGCGGCGGGCTTTACCGGACTGTTTGGTTACCTTGGTGGTTCCGTAGCGGCAAGCGCGATTGTCGGCTACACCGTTGACTACTTTGGCTGGGATGGCGGCTTCATGGTGATGATTGGCGGCAGCATCCTGGCAGTTATCTTGTTAATTGTCGTAATGATTGGCGAAAAACGTCGCCATCAGGAATTACAGCAAAAACGCAACGGAGGCTAATGGCATGAAATTGACGCTGAAAAACCTTAGCATGGCTATCATGATGAGTGGAATGATCATGGGAAGCAGTGCAATGGCGGCGGATAACAGTGAGAAAATAGTGATTGCCCATCGCGGCGCCAGTGGTTATTTGCCGGAGCATACGCTGCCTGCAAAGGCGATGGCGTATGCGCAGGGGGCCGATTATCTTGAACAGGATTTGGTGATGACGAAGGACGACCATCTGGTCGTTCTGCATGACCACTATCTTGACCGGGTAACCGATGTTGCCGATCGTTTCCCGGACAGGGCGCGTAAAGATGGCCGTTACTACGCGATAGATTTCACGCTGGATGAAATTAAGTCTTTAAAATTCACTGAAGGCTTCGATATTGAAAACGGTAAAAAAGTGCAGACTTTTCCCGGGCGTTTCCCGATGGGTAAATCTGACTTCCGGGTGCACACTTTCGAAGAGGAAATTGAATTTGTTCAGGGGCTAAACCATTCGACCGGGAAAAATATTGGTATCTATCCAGAGATTAAAGCGCCGTGGTTCCATCATCAGGAAGGGAAGGATATTGCGGCAAAAACCCTGGAAGTGCTGAAGAAATATGGCTACACCGGTAAGGATGATAAGGTTTATCTGCAATGCTTTGATGCTGATGAACTGAAGCGTATTAAGAATGAGCTGGAACCTAAAATGGGTATGGACCTCAACCTGGTACAGCTGATTGCATACACCGACTGGAACGAAACTCAGCAGAAACAACCGGACGGAAGCTGGGTTAATTACAGCTATGACTGGATGTTCAAACCGGGTGCCATGAAACAGGTAGCGGAATATGCTGATGGTATTGGCCCGGATTACCATATGGTGATTGATGAGACATCGCAGCCGGGTAATATCAAGCTTACCGGAATGGTAAAAGATGCACAGCAGAATAAGTTGGTGGTGCATCCTTATACCGTGCGGGCCGACAAGCTACCGGAATATGCCACCGATGTGAATCAGTTGTATGACATTCTGTACAATAAAGCAGGTGTTAATGGGTTATTTACCGACTTCCCTGACAAGGCGGTAAAATTCCTCAACAAAGAGTAAATTCAGTGTCGGATGGCACTTATGTGCCATCCGATACCACTCTTCATCCACACCCCTACACATAGTGGGCATAGTTAATTCTTCAATAAAATCTGTTAGTTATCCTTGCTTGCTGTTATTTAGCGCGGGATGACTTGTTTCCGGCAAAAGAAACCCATTAATAAACACTTTTTATTAAGTTTTTCTTAAGGTGAACACCTATAGTCGTTGTCGTTAACAATAACAACAGGCGACAGGGTATGGTTGTTTCAGCAAAACTCGACGAATTTAATCATTGGTGGGCAACGGAAGGAGACTGGGTTGAAGAGCCGAATTTCCGCCGCAATGGCATGAGTGGGGTGCAATGCGTTGAACGAGACGGGCAAAAAATTTACGTGAAGCGCATGACTCAGCACCTGTTTCATTCCCTCCGCTATCCGTTTGGTCGCCCGACGATTGTGCGCGAGGTTGCGGTGATAAAAGATCTGGAACGCGCTGGCGTGATTGTGCCGAAAATCGTTTTTGGAGAAGCGGTGAAAATTGATGGCGAATGGCGTGCGTTGCTGGTGACAGAAGATATGGCGGGGTTTGTCAGCATTGCTGACTGGTATGCGCAACATGCAATTACGCCTTTTGCTGATGATGTTCGCGAAGAGATGCTAAAAGCGGTAGCGCTGGCGTTTAAGAAAATGCATAGCGTTAATCGGCAGCATGGTTGCTGTTATGTTCGCCATATCTATGTGAAAACGGAAGGTAAAGCAGAAGCTGGTTTTCTTGACCTGGAGAAAAGCCGCCGTCGTGTACGGCGCCATAAAGCGATCAATCATGACTTCCGCCAACTGGAAAAATATCTGGAGCCGATCCCCAAAGCCGACTGGGAACAGGTGAAAGCGTATTACTACGCCATGTAATCGTCGTAGGCCAGATAAGACGCATCCGCGTCGCATCTGGCACTAGTGCCAGATCACATCTCTATTTCGATATCGCCTTTTGCCCGGCAACAACAGGGCAAAATCTCCCCTGGCTGAATAAAGGCTAACGGTTCGGCAATCCAGTCAACCTGGCCTGCAACCAGGCGAGTGCGACAGGAGCCGCAGTAGCCTTCGCGACACTGGTACTCAACCGCCACATTATGGGATTCCAGCGCCGCCAGAAGGGAAGGGTGTTCATCCTGGCACAGCAGTTGTGTGCCAGTGATGCGCAAGGTAACGCGGGTCATCAGAGCTGGAAGTTACTCAAATCGTCGGTGTCCACTTCCGAGTCAATTTGACCGACCAGATAAGAACTCACCTCAACTTCCTGTGGGGCAACCTGCACGTTATCCGACACTAGCCAGGTGTTGATCCACGGGATCGGGTTGGAGCGCGTCTGGAATGGCAGATCCAAACCGACAGCTTGCATGCGGATGTTGGTGATGTACTCGACGTACTGGCAGAGAATGTCTTTATTCAGACCAATCATCGAACCGTCACGGAACAGATAATCCGCCCAGTCTTTCTCCTGCTGTGCCGCCTGAACAAACAGCTCATAGCACTCTTGCTTACACTCTTCGGCTATTTCCGCCATTTCCGGATCATCCGCGCCGCTGCGCAGTAGATTCAGCATATGTTGAGTGCCAGTCAGGTGCAGGGCTTCGTCACGGGCAATCAGGCGAATAATCTTGGCGTTACCTTCCATCAGTTCGCGTTCTGCAAAGGCAAAGGAACAAGCAAAGCTGACGTAGAAACGAATGGCTTCCAGCGCGTTAACGCTCATCAGGCAGAGATAAAGTTTTTTCTTCAGCTCGCGCAGGCTAACGGTCACGGTTTTACCGTTGACGGTGTGGGTGCCTTCGCCCAGCAAATGCCAGTAACTGGTCATCTCGATCAGTTCATCGTAATAGCGGGAAATGCCTTCCGCGCGTTTCTGGATCTGTTCGTTGGTGACGATATCGTCGAATACAACAGACGGATCGTTAACGATATTACGAATGATATGGGTATAAGAACGAGAGTGAATCGTTTCTGAAAATGCCCAGGTTTCGACCCAGGTCTCCAGTTCCGGGATCGAGATCAGCGGCAGCAGTGCCACGTTCGGACTACGACCCTGAATTGAATCGAGCAACGTCTGGTACTTCAGGTTGCTGATAAAAATGTGCTTTTCGTGTTCAGGCAGTGCCTGATAATCGATACGGTCGCGAGAGACGTCAACTTCTTCCGGACGCCAGAAGAAAGAGAGCTGCTTTTCGATCAGCTTTTCGAAGATTTCATATTTTTGCTGATCGTAGCGGGCCACGTTGACCGGCTGACCAAAGAACATCGGTTCTTTGAGCTGATCATTCTTCGTCTGTGAAAATGTGGTATATGCCATGAATGTGTCCTGTGGTTTTAATGCCGGATAAGGCATTTTACGCCGCATCCTGTGCCTGATGCGACGCTGGCGCGTCTTGTCAGGCCTACAAATTCGAACCGTCGGCCGGATAAGGGTTACGCCACATCCGGCATCTCAATATCAGATCTTACATGCGCCGCTTTCGCAGCCATCGTCCTGGATTGACGGCACCAGATCGTCCTGCGCATCTTCTGCGCCGTCACGGGTGTTCTGATAATACAGCGTTTTGACCCCGAATTTGTAGGCGGTGAGCAGGTCTTTCAGCAACTGCTGCATCGGCACTTTTCCTGACGGGAAGCGTGACGGATCGTAGTTAGTATTCGCAGAGATCGACTGATCGATAAATTTCTGCATGATACCAACCAGTTGCAGGTAGCCATCGTTACCCGGCATTTCCCACAGCAACTCGTAGGCGTCGTGCAGATGTTCATAGTCCGGCACCACCTGGCGCAAAATACCGTCTTTCGATGCTTTGATGCTAACGTAACCGCGCGGCGGTTCAATACCGTTAGTGGCGTTAGAGATCTGTGAAGACGTCTCGGACGGCATCAGGGCAGAAAGTGTGGAGTTGCGCAGACCGTGCGTTTTGATTGACTCACGCAGTGCTTCCCAGTCGTAATGCAGCGGCTCATTAGCGATGGCATCCAGATCTTTCTTATAGGTATCGATCGGCAGGATCCCTTTCGCGTAAGTGGTTTCGTTAAACCACGGACATGCGCCTTGCTCTTTCGCCAGCTCATTAGAGGCTTTCAGCAGATAATACTGAATGGCTTCGAAGGTTTTATGCGTCAGGTTGTTGGCGCTGCCGTCGGAGTAGCGTTTACCGTGCTTCGCCAGATAGTAAGCGAAGTTGATCACACCAATACCCAGTGTACGACGACCCATCGCCCCGCGTTTGGCTGCCGGGATCGGGTAATCCTGATAATCCAGCAGCGCGTCAAGTGCGCGTACCGCCAGAACGGCCAACTCTTCCAGTTCATCCAGGCTGTTAATTGCCCCCAGGTTGAAAGCAGAAAGCGTACACAGCGCGATTTCACCGTTTTCGTCGTTAACGTCATTCAGCGGTTTGGTCGGCAGAGCGATTTCCAGGCACAGGTTAGACTGGCGCACTGGCGCGATGGCCGGATCAAACGGGCTATGGGTATTGCAGTGGTCAACGTTCTGAATATAGATACGACCAGTAGACGCACGTTCCTGCATCATCAGTGAGAACAGCTCAACGGCTTTCACACGCTGCTTGCGGATGCTGTCGTCTTTCTCATATTTGGTGTACAGGCGTTCAAACTCTTCCTGATCGGCGAAGAACGCGTCGTACAGCCCCGGTACGTCGGACGGGCTGAACAGGGTGATATCTTCACCTTTCAGCAGGCGGGTATACATCAGTTTGTTGATTTGTACCCCGTAGTCCATATGACGCACGCGGTTGCCTTCTACACCACGGTTGTTTTTCAGCACCAGCAGACTTTCCACTTCCAGATGCCACATCGGGTAGAACAGCGTTGCCGCACCGCCGCGCACGCCGCCCTGGGAGCAGGATTTTACCGCCGTCTGGAAATGTTTGTAGAACGGGATGCAGCCGGTATGGAACGCTTCACCGCCACGAATCGGGCTACCCAGTGCACGAATACGCCCGGCGTTGATGCCGATCCCCGCACGCTGGGAAACGTATTTCACAATCGCGCTGGAGGTCGCGTTAATGGAATCCAGGCTGTCGCCGCACTCGATCAGCACGCAGGAGCTGAACTGGCGAGTCGGAGTACGCACGCCTGACATGATTGGTGTTGGCAGCGAAATTTTAAATGTGGAAACCGCGTCGTAAAAACGCTTCACATATTGCAGACGTGTTTCACGCGGGTAGCTCGAGAACAGGCACGCAGCAACCAGAATATAGAGGAACTGTGCGCTCTCGTAGATTTCGCCGGTCACGCGGTTCTGTACCAGATATTTGCCTTCCAGCTGCTTAACGGCAGCATAAGAGAAGGTCATATCACGGTCGTGAACGATAAACGTGTCCATCTGCTTGAACTCTTCTTCCGTGTAGTCTTCCAGCAGATGATTATCGTATTTGCCCATTTCGACCATTTTCACCACGTGGTCGTACAGCGCAGGCGGCTCAAACTGGCCGTAGGCTTTTTTACGCAGGTGGAAAATTGCCAGGCGCGCGGCGAGATACTGATAGTCCGGTGCATCACGGGAGATCAGGTCAGCGGCAGCCTTGATAATAGTTTCGTGGATGTCGGAGGTCTTGATTCCGTCATAAAACTGAATATGGGAGCGCAGCTCGACCTGTGAAATCGAAACGTTATGCAGTCCTTCTGCCGCCCAGTCCAGAACGCGATGGATTTTGTCGAGATTGATGCGCTCTGTGCTACCGTCGCGCTTTGTCACCAGCAGATTCTGATTCATGTATGTCGTACCTGTTTTTGGAATTCTTTCCGCAATAGTTTCACGGCAACTACCTGTAGTAAGGAAAGCTGCAACGAACACTATATATAGGGGGTATGTTTGGGATTCACTGCAAGATAGTGTGAAAACGGCCCTCTTGCAAGTGCATAACTTTGTGGATAACTCAGGAAGGAAAAAGTGACTTCCGCGTACCTTAGGTCAGACAAGGTGTTCGGGAAAGTCAATGGGAAGAGAAAAATTTGTTAAAAATAACCGTTCGGCGATTTCTTGAACGCTCAATTTAAGATAATTATTGATCCAGGTTATTTGTTGCGCTTTTGTCAGGTGTGGTGAAAATTGATGCCATCACAAATTCATATAACGTCGGCACTTAATGTTATGTTTATGATGTGAGCGAATGTAAATGGCTGCGGTTCACGGAACAGGTATTTTTTAATCAACAGATGTGAAATAAAAGTTTGTTATGTTGATTATTCCAGGTAAACAAGAAACGAATTAATCAGTTTAATGTGTTTTAATTATTGTTATTTCATAAATTGGTCAGTGTCAAAAGGAATAATTTATTTCTTTTAGAAGATATTATTTTAGTATATATGTTTTAAATATTTCTTATTTACAATTAATCATTATCTACAATCACAATATGTCTTTTAATGATGGCGTGTTATTTCTCACAGGCTGTCAGATTATGAATAAAAAACGGATTGTTTTTATCAGGAAAGGATATCTACTAATTATTCCAGCCGTCGTTGCTTGCGTGTTTACGCGTGCAAACGCAGCGTCGCAGGTTCTGGCTTCATGTCAGGGTGTTAATGTTACTGCCAGTTGTCGGGCCAGCTATCAAAGCCTTTCAGGTAGTACACAGACCTGGAATGTTGCTGACGGGCAATGGCTTGTTTTTTCCTCTATGGCAAATGATGCCAGTGGAGGCGCGGTATTTTTACAACAAGGTGCTGATTTCACATTATCAGCACAAGGCGGAACAGGGATGACTCTGTTTGAAAATAATGCCGTGAGCGGTGAATATAATAATGGCGGAGCTATCTTTGCAAAAGAAAACTCAACGCTGAACCTTACTCAGGTTATTTTTGATAATAACATCGCTGGAGGTTATGGAGGGGCGATCTACTCTGCGGGAACAAATGACGCTGGTGATATTGATCTTAGCATTACCAATGCTGTATTTACGGATAATGTTGCTAATGATGGTAAAGGTGGCGCAATTTATTCGATTAATAATAATGTCTACTTAAATAACACTGTTTTTGATAATAATCAGGCATATACATCAACAAGTTACAGTGATGGTGATGGTGGAGCCATCGATATTACTGATAATAATAGCGATAAAACACACCCATCAGGATTTACCGTTATTAACAATACTTCGTTCATAAATAACACTGCTGAAGGTTATGGTGGCGCAATTTATACCAGTAGCACGACTTCTCCTTATCTTATTGATATCGCTGTTGATGACAGCTACAGCCAGAACGGGGGCGTATTAGTAGATGTGAATAACAGCGCATCCGCTTATGGTGAAGACGCTTCGGCAGCAGCTGGAGGCTTTCTGTATACAGGGTCAAGTGAAATCCGTTTTGATGTTGCGGCTGATAAAACCTTGATCATTGGCAGTACAAAAAATGATGGGGCTATCGACTCCATTGCGGGGACTGGCGTTATTACCAAAGCCGGAGCGGGAGAACTGGTACTTAACGCTGATAACAATGATTTTACCGGCGAGATGAGAATTAAAAACGGTGAAGTCACGCTAGGGCGGAATAATTCGCTGATGAATGTGGGTGACAGCCAGTGCCAGAGCAATCCTCAAGATTGTTATGGACTGAGCGTTGGCAGTATCGGACACACAGATAATCAGGCAGAGCTTAACGTCGGTTCGACTCAGCAAACATTTGTACATTCGTTAATGGGTTTTCAGAATGGCACTTTAAATATTGACGCTGGCGGCAATGTTACCGTCAACCAGGGCGGTTTTGCCGGAACTATTCAGGGGGAAGGGCAACTCACTATTGCTGAAAACGGTAGCTATGTGCTGGCGGGGGCGCAGTCGATGGCACTGACCGGCGATATTGTGGTGGAAGATGGCGCAATCCTCTCGCTTTCGGGTAACGCCACGGACCTTGCGGATATGCAGGACGATCCGCAGTCCATCGTGTTAAACGGCGGCGTATTGGATCTCTCCGATTTCACTACCTGGCAGAGCGGTACGTCAGAGAACGATGGTCTGGAAATCAGTGGCAGCGGCGGTACGGTGATTGGTCAGCAGGATGTTGTCGATCTCTACGGTGGCGATGATCTGCATATTGGCGATGACGGGAATAATGGTGTTTATGTGGTGGTGGATGCAGGTGACGGGCAGGTCAGCCTGGCAAATGACAATCAATACCTCGGCACAACACAAATCGCTTCCGGTACGCTGGTGGTGAGCGACAACTCTCAGCTTGGTGATACCCACTATAACCGCCAGGTTACCTTTACTGATAATCAACAAGAAAGCGTGATGGAGATTACCTCCGACGTTGACACGCGTTCAGATGCGGCAGGCCACGGACGTGATATCGAAATGCGCGCCGATGGTGAAGTGATGGTGGATGCGGGTGTAGACACACAGTGGGGCGCACTGATGGCTGACAGCAGCGGGCAGCAGCAGGACGCGGGAACCACACTGACGAAAACCGGTGCAGGAACGTTGGAACTGACTGCCAGTGGCACGGCGCAGTCGGCGGTGCGAGTGGAAGAAGGCACGTTGAAAGGCGATGTTGTGGATATCTTTCCTTATGCATCATCGCTGTGGGTCGGTGATGGGGCGACGTTCGAGACTGGTGCGGATCAGGATATTCAGTCTATTGATGCTACTTCCAGCGGCACTATCGACATCAGCGATGGTACGGTTTTGCGCCTGACCGGGCAGGATACTTCCGCCGCACTGGATGCCTCGCTGTTTAACGGCGACGGTACGTTGGTGAATGCCACCGATGGCGTGATGTTGACAGGTGAGCTTAATACCAACCTGGAAACCGACAGCCTGACTTATCTTTCAGACGTGACGGTCAATGGTGATCTGACCAATACGTCCGGTGCGGTTAGCCTGCAAAATGGCGTCGCTGGCGATACGCTGACGGTAAACGGTGATTATACCGGCGGCGGTACGCTACTGCTCGATAGCGAATTAAACGGCGATGACTCAGCAAGCGACCAACTGGTGTTGAACGGTAATACTGCTGGCAACACGACCGTGGTGGTTAACCCCATTACCGGGATTGGTGAGCCGACATCTACAGGCATTAAAGTGATTGATTTCGCAGCCGATCCCACGCAATTTCAAAACAATGCGCAGTTTAGTCTGGCGGGCAGCGGCTACGTCAATATGGGCGCTTACGACTATACGTTGGTGGAAGATGATAATGACTGGTATCTGCGCTCGCAAAAAGTCACTCCGACGCCACCGCCCGATCCGGATCCGACTCCCGATCCCACGCCGGAGCCCGACCCAACACCCGCTTATCAGCCTGTGCTGAATGCCAAAGTTGGTGGATATTTTAATAACCTGCGGGCGGCAAATCAGGCGTTTATGATGGAGCGACACGATCACGCTGGTGGCGATGGTCAGACGCTGAATTTACGCGTTATCGGCGGACGTTATCATTACACGGCGGCAGGGCAACTGGCTCAGCATGAAGACACTTCTACGGTGCAGCTTAGCGGCGACCTGTTTAGCGGACGATGGGGCGATGATGGCGAGTGGATGCTTGGGATTGTAGGTGGCTACAGCGATAACCAGGGGGACAGCCGCTCGAATATGACTGGAACTCGCGCCGATAACCAGAACCACGGTTATGCCGTTGGGCTGACGTCCAGCTGGTTTCAGCACGGTAATCAGAGGCAGGGGGCCTGGCTGGATAGCTGGCTGCAATACGCGTGGTTTACGAATGATGTTAGCGAACAAAACGACGGCGCGGACCATTACCACTCATCAGGGATCGTTGCTTCGCTGGAAGCCGGCTATCAGTGGTTACCGGGGCGTGGTGTGGTGATTGAACCGCAGGCGCAGGTGATTTATCAGGGCGTGCAGCAGGAGGATTTTACCGCCGCTAACCATGCGCGGGTGTCACAATCGCAGGGCGATGATATTCAGACTCGGCTGGGATTACACAGCGAATGGCGTACCGCTGTTCATGTCACACCAACATTAGATCTGAATTATTATCACGATCCCCATTCGACGGAAATTGAAGAAGATGGTAGCCAAATCAGTGACGATGCGGTGAAGCAACGGGGTGAAATAAAAGTGGGAGTAACGGGCAATATCAGTCAGCGAGTTTCCCTGCGTGGCAGCGTGGCGTGGCAGAAAGGAAGCGATGATTTTGCCCAGACGGCAGGGTTTTTGTCGATGACGGTGAAATGGTAATCGCTGTCCGCCCGACATCGTTGCCGGATGCGGCGTCAACGCCTTATCCAGCCGACGGGGAGCATTTGTAGGCCTGATAAGACGCGACAAGCGTCGCATCAGGCATTGGCGCGGTTGCCGGATGCGGCGTAAACGCCTTATCCGGCCTACGGGGAGCATTTGTAGGCTTGATAAGACGCGGCAAGCGTCGCATCAGGCATTGGCGCGGTTGCCGGATGCGGCATCAACGCCTTATCCGGCCGACGGGGAGCATTTGTAGGCCTGATAAGACGCGGCAAGCGTCGCATCAGGCATTGGCACGATTGCCGGATGAATCCAAACAACAACCTTACTTATTCTGCGTGTGCAGCATATAGTTCACATCAACGCCGGGGCCGAGCTTAAAAGTATTAGTGATCGGGTTATAATGCAGCCCGATCATATGGCGCTCTTTTAGACTGGATTGATCCACCCAGCCCAGCAATTCTGCCGGTTTAATAAACTTCTTCACGTCGTGCGTGCCTTTAGGCACCATGCGCAAAATATATTCCGCGCCGACCACCGCCATTAGCCACGACTTGCCATTACGATTAAGCGTGGAGAAAAAGACATCGCCACCCGGTTTTACCAGTTGTGCGCAGGCTCTGACCACTGACTGCGGATCGGGGACGTGCTCCAGCATCTCCATGCAGGTCACCACATCATACTGCCCGGCATGTTTTGCCGCGTGTTCTTCCACGGTTTCCTGTACGTACTCTACCTGAATGCCGCTTTCCAGCGCGTGCAGCTTTGCCACCTGCAATGGCTCAAAGCCCATATCCAGACCAGTCACCGTCGCACCTTCTCGCGCCATACTCTCGGCCAGAATACCTCCGCCACAACCGACATCGAGCACCTTTTTGCCAAATAAACCGCCAGCACGCTCGGCAATATAGCCCAGACGCAGCGGGTTAATGCGGTGCAGTGGTTTGAACTCGCCTTCCAGATCCCACCAGCGGGAGGCGACGGCTTCAAATTTAGCGATCTCTTCGTGGTCTACGTTATGGTTTACCGGCGATTTTTCGGCATTCATTGGCACTTCTACTCCGTAATTGGCAAGACAATCGAGTATATCAGGCATTGGATGTGAATAAAGCGTATTGGTTTACCTCAATCTGCGCGGCTGTGTTATAATTTGCGACCTTTGAATCCGGGATACAGTAGAGGGATAGCGGTTAGATGAGCGACCTTGCGAGAGAAATTACACCGGTCAACATTGAGGAAGAGCTGAAGAGCTCCTATCTGGATTATGCGATGTCGGTCATTGTTGGCCGTGCGCTGCCAGATGTCCGAGATGGCCTGAAGCCGGTACACCGTCGCGTACTTTACGCCATGAACGTACTAGGCAATGACTGGAACAAAGCCTATAAAAAATCTGCCCGTGTCGTTGGTGACGTAATCGGTAAATACCATCCCCATGGTGACTCGGCGGTCTATGACACGATCGTCCGCATGGCGCAGCCATTCTCGCTGCGTTATATGCTGGTAGACGGTCAGGGTAACTTCGGTTCTATCGACGGCGACTCTGCGGCGGCAATGCGTTATACGGAAATCCGTCTGGCGAAAATTGCCCATGAACTGATGGCCGATCTCGAAAAAGAGACGGTCGATTTCGTTGATAACTATGACGGCACGGAAAAAATTCCTGACGTCATGCCGACCAAAATTCCTAACCTGCTGGTGAACGGTTCTTCCGGTATCGCCGTAGGTATGGCAACCAACATCCCGCCGCACAACCTGACGGAAGTCATCAATGGTTGTCTGGCGTATATCGATGATGAAGACATCAGCATTGAAGGGCTGATGGAACACATCCCGGGCCCGGACTTCCCGACGGCGGCAATCATTAACGGTCGCCGCGGTATTGAAGAAGCTTACCGTACCGGTCGCGGCAAGGTGTATATCCGCGCTCGCGCAGAAGTGGAAGTTGACGCCAAAACCGGGCGTGAAACCATTATCGTCCACGAAATTCCGTATCAGGTGAACAAAGCGCGCCTGATCGAGAAGATTGCGGAACTGGTAAAAGAAAAACGCGTGGAAGGCATCAGCGCGCTGCGTGACGAGTCTGACAAAGACGGCATGCGCATCGTGATTGAAGTGAAACGCGATGCGGTCGGTGAAGTGGTGCTCAACAACCTCTACTCCCAGACCCAGTTGCAGGTTTCTTTCGGTATCAACATGGTGGCATTGCACCATGGTCAGCCGAAGATCATGAACCTGAAAGACATCATCGCGGCGTTTGTTCGTCACCGCCGCGAAGTGGTGACCCGTCGTACCATTTTTGAACTGCGTAAAGCTCGCGACCGTGCGCATATCCTTGAAGCATTAGCTGTGGCGCTGGCGAACATCGACCCGATCATCGAACTGATCCGTCATGCGCCGACGCCTGCAGAAGCGAAAACCGCGCTGGTTGCTAATCCGTGGCAGCTGGGCAACGTTGCCGCGATGCTGGAACGTGCTGGCGACGATGCTGCGCGTCCGGAATGGCTGGAGCCAGAGTTCGGTGTGCGTGATGGTCTGTACTATCTGACCGAACAGCAAGCCCAGGCAATTCTGGATCTGCGTTTGCAGAAACTGACTGGCCTTGAACACGAAAAACTGCTCGATGAATACAAAGAGCTGCTGGATCAGATCGCGGAACTGCTGCGTATTCTGGGTAGCGCCGATCGTCTGATGGAAGTGATCCGCGAAGAGCTGGAGCTGGTTCGTGAACAGTTCGGTGACAAACGTCGTACTGAAATCACCGCCAACAGCGCAGACATCAACCTGGAAGATCTGATCACCCAGGAAGATGTCGTCGTCACGCTCTCTCACCAGGGCTACGTGAAGTATCAGCCGCTTTCTGAATACGAAGCGCAGCGTCGTGGCGGGAAAGGTAAATCTGCCGCACGTATTAAAGAAGAAGACTTTATCGACCGACTGCTGGTGGCGAACACTCACGATCATATCCTGTGCTTCTCCAGCCGCGGTCGCGTCTATTCGATGAAAGTTTACCAGTTGCCGGAAGCCTCTCGTGGCGCGCGCGGTCGTCCGATCGTCAACCTGCTGCCGCTGGAGCAGGACGAACGTATCACCGCGATCCTGCCGGTGACCGAGTTTGAAGAAGGCGTGAAAGTCTTCATGGCGACCGCTAACGGTACTGTGAAGAAAACCGTCCTCACCGAGTTCAACCGTCTGCGTACCGCCGGTAAAGTGGCGATCAAACTGGTTGAAGGCGATGAGCTGATCGGCGTAGACCTGACCAGTGGCGAAGATGAAGTAATGTTGTTCTCCGCCGAAGGTAAAGTGGTGCGCTTTAAAGAGTCTTCTGTCCGTGCGATGGGCTGCAACACCACCGGTGTTCGCGGTATTCGCTTAGGCGAAGGCGATAAAGTCGTCTCTCTGATCGTGCCGCGTGGCGATGGCGCCATCCTCACCGCAACGCAGAACGGTTATGGTAAACGTACCGCAGTGGCGGAATACCCAACCAAGTCGCGTGCGACGAAAGGGGTTATCTCCATCAAGGTTACCGAACGTAACGGTTTAGTGGTTGGCGCGGTGCAGGTAGATGATTGCGACCAGATCATGATGATCACCGATGCCGGTACGCTGGTACGTACTCGCGTTTCGGAAATCAGCATCGTTGGCCGTAACACCCAGGGCGTGATCCTCATCCGTACTGCGGAAGATGAAAGCGTAGTGGGTCTGCAGCGTGTTGCTGAACCGGTTGACGAAGAAGATCTGGATACCATCGACGGCAGTGCCGCGGAAGGGGACGATGAAATCGCTCCGGAAGTGGACGTTGACGACGAACCGGAAGAAGAATAATTTCATCGCTTCATGACTGAAGGGAGTAAACATCCCTTCTTCGAAATGAAAAGTCCAGGCTGCAAAGTCTGGGCTTTTGTCGTATTAGGGCGCGCTAAAGGGCGAGTTCGTTCGTCAAAAATGACGGTTATACACAAGGAATGTGGCAATGAGCGGTGAAAAAAAGGCGAAAGGCTGGCAGTTTTATGGCCTTGTAGGTGTCGGTGTTGTTGCGCTCCTTTCCGCGGGCGTCTGGGCATTGCAATACACTGGCAGTGGTCCAGAAAAAACGTTGTCGCCGCTGGTAGTGCATAATAATTTGCAAATCGATCTCAATGAGCCTGACCTCTTTCTCGATAGCGACTCTCTAAGCCAGCTTCCCAAAGATCTCCTTACTATTCCTTTTCTCCACGATGTCCTGAGTGAAGATTTCGTTTTCTATTATCAGAATCATGCCGATCGTCTGGGCATTGAAGGCAGTATTCGCCGCATTGTCTATGAACACGATCTCACGCTGAAAGATAAGCTCTTTTCGTCGCTCTTAGACCAGCCCGCGCAGGCGGCACTGTGGCACGATAAACAAGGCCATCTTTCACATTATATGGTGCTTATTCAGCGTAGTGGCTTGAGCAAGTTGCTGGAGCCATTGCTGTTTGCTGCTACCAGCGACAGCCAGTTAAGCAAGACGGAAATCAGTAGTATTAAGCTAAATAGTGAAACCATCCCTGTTTATCAGTTGCGCTATAACGGCAATAACGCCCTGATGTTCGCGACATATCAGGACAAGATGCTGGTGTTTTCCAGCACGGATATGTTGTTTAAAGATGACCAGCAGGATACCGAAGCCACGGCGATCGCAAGTGATTTGTTGAGCGGTAAAAAACGTTGGCAAGCCAGCTTCGGTCTGGAAGAGCGTGCTGCCGAAAAAACGCCAGTACGCCAGCGCATCGTGGTCAGTGCAAATTTGCTGGGTTTTGGCTACCAGCGATTAATGCCTTCTTTTGCTGGCGTACGCTTCGAAATGAGCAACGACGGCTGGCATAGCTTTCTGGCGTTAAATGATGAATCCGCTAGCGTGGATGCCAGTTTCGATTTTACGCCGGTATGGAGCAGTATGCCTGCCGGGGCCAGCTTCTGCGTGGCGGTGCCTTACTCGCACGGTATTGCTGAAGAGATGCTCTCACAAATCGCTCAGGAAAACGACAAGTTGAATGGGGCATTAGATGGTGCCGCCGGGCTGTGCTGGTATGAGGATTCAAAACTGCAAACCCCGCTGTTTGTTGGTCAGTTTGATGGCACTGACGAACAGGCGCCATTGCCAGGGAAACTGTTTACCCAAAATATTGGTGCTCGTGAAAGCAAAGCGCCAGAAGGCGTATTACCGGTAACTCAAACTCAGCAGGGCGAAGCGCAAATCTGGCGTCGCGAAGTGAGTTCCCGATACGGTCAGTATCCGAAAGCGCAGGCGGCGCAACCAGATCAATTAATGTCGGATTATTTTTTCCGCGTGTCGCTGGCGATGCAAAACAAAACGCTGCTTTTCTCCCTCGATGACACGCTGGTTAATAACGCGCTGCAAACACTGAATAAAACCCGCCCGGCAATGGTGGATGTGATACCCACTGATGGTGTCGTTCCGCTCTATATCAATCCACAAGGAATGGCGAAACTGCTGCGTAACGAAACGCTGACCAGTCTGCCGAAGAATCTCGAACCGGTTTTTTATAACGCCGCACAAACTTTATTAATGCCGAAACTGGACGCTTTATCGCAACAGCCTCGTTATGTCATGAAGCTGGACCAGATGAAACCGGGCGCCGCCTGGCAATGGTTGCCAATCAACTGGCAGCCATTATGAGGCGTGGACTGCTGGCACTGATTTGCTGGCTGTGTTGTTTTGTTGCTCATAGCGAAATGCTGAATGTCGAACAATCGGGACTATTTCGTGCCTGGTTTGTGCGCATTGCGCAGGAACAGCTACGCCAGGGGCCAAGTCCACGTTGGTATCAGCAGGATTGCGCAGGCCTGGTGCGCTTTGCAGCGAACGAGTCGCTGAAAGTTCACGATAGCAAATGGCTAAAAAGTAACGGTTTATCTAACCAGTATTTGCCGCCAGAGATGATGCTAACGCCTGAACAGCGGCAACTGGCACAAAACTGGAACCAGGGGAACGGGAAAACCGGACCCTATGTGACCGCGATTAATTTGATTCAGTACAACAGCCAGTTTATTGGCCAGGACATAAACCAGGCACTGCCTGGCGATATGATTTTTTTCGATCAGGGCGATGCCCAGCACTTAATGGTCTGGATGGGGCGTTACGTCATCTACCACACCGGAAGCGCCACGAAAACTGACAACGGAATGCGCGCAGTCAGTCTGCAACAACTTATGACATGGAAGGACACCCGATGGATACCCAACGATTCCAATCCCAATTTCATTGGCATTTATCGTTTAAATTTTCTGGCGCAATAGCGGCCTGCCTGTGCCTGTCTCTTGTGGGGGCGGGGCTTGTTAATGCTGACGATTCGCTTCCTTCCAGCAACTATGCGCCGCCAGCCGGGGGAACGTTCTTTTTGCTCGCTGACAGCAGTTTTAGCAGCAGCGAAGAGGCGAAAGTGCGGCTAGAAGCGCCGGGGCGCGATTATCAACGTTATCAGATGGAAGAGTACGGCGGCGTGGATGTTCGCCTGTATCGTATTCCTGATCCGATGGCATTTCTGCGTCAGCAGAAAAACCTGCACCGCATTGTAGTACAACCGCAGTATCTGGGTGACGGTCTGAACAATACGCTAACCTGGCTGTGGGATAACTGGTACGGCAAATCTCGCCGTGTCATGCAGCGTTCTTTCTCTTATCAGTCACGGCAGAATGTGACCCAGGCATTACCGGAATTGCAGCTCGGCAATGCCATCATCAAACCTTCCCGTTATGTACAAAACAGCCAGTTTTCACCGCTGAAGAAATATCCACTGGTGGAACAGTTCCGTTATCCACTATGGCAGGCAAAACCGGTTGAGCCACAGCAAGGGGTAAAACTGGAAGGCGCATCCAGTAACTTCATCTCGCCGCAGCCGGGCAACATCTATATTCCTCTAGGCAAACAAGAGCCGGGGCTGTATCTCGTCGAAGCGATGGTGGGTGGTTATCGGGCAACAACGGTGGTGTTTGTCTCCAATACCGTGGCGTTGAGTAAAGTGTCGGGTAACGAGCTTCTGGTGTGGACCGCTGGCAAAAAGCAGGGGGAAGCGAAGCCTGGATCAGAAATCCTGTGGACTGACGGTCTTGGCGTGATGACCCGAGGCGTCACCAATGACAGCGGCACCTTGCAGTTACAACATATATCGCCTGAACGTTCATACATTCTGGGTAAGGATGCTGAAGGCGGCGTTTTTGTCTCCGAGAACTTCTTCTACGAAAGCGAAATCTACAACACCCGCTTGTATATCTTTACCGATCGCCCTCTATACCGCGCAGGCGATCGTGTCGATGTTAAAGTGATGGGCCGCGAGTTCCACGATCCGTTGCATTCATCCCCTATCGTCAGCGCACCGGCGAAGCTTTCAGTGCTGGACGCCAACGGCAGTCTGTTGCAAACCGTCGATGTCACGCTTGATGCGCGCAATGGCGGGCAGGGGAGTTTCCGCTTGCCAGAAAATGCCGTTGCCGGAGGTTATGAGTTACGCCTGGCTTACCGCAAGCAGGTCTATAGCAGCAGTTTTCGCGTGGCAAACTACATCAAACCACATTTCGAAATTGGTTTAGCTCTCGACAGAAAAGATTTCAAAACTGGCGAAGCGGTCAGCGGCAAACTGCAACTGCTCTACCCGGATGGCGAGCCGGTAAAAAATGCCCGCGTGCAGTTAAGTTTGCGCGCTCAACAACTTTCGATGGTCGGTAACGATTTGCGTTATGTCGGGCGCTTCCCTGTGTCGCTTGAAGGCAGTGAAACAGTTTCAGACGCCAGCGGTCATGTGGCGTTAAATCTTCCCGCAGCAGATAAACCGAGCCGCTATTTACTGACCGTCTCTGCCAGCGACGGTGCGGCATATCGTGTTACCACAACCAAAGAGATCCTCATTGAACGCGGTCTGGCGCATTACTCTCTAAGCACCGCCGCACAATACAGTAATAGCGGCGAGTCGGTTGTTTTCCGTTATACCGCGCTGGAATCTTCAAAACAGGTTCCTGTTACGTATGAATGGTTACGTCTGGAAGACCGAACAAGCCACAGCGGAGATCTACCGTCTGGCGGTAAATCCTTCACCGTTAATTTCGAAAAACCTGGCAACTACAATCTGACATTACGCGATAAAGACGGCTTAATTCTCGCCGGGTTAAGCCATGCCGTCAGCGGTAAGGGCAGCACGGCGCATACTGGTACGGTAGATATCGTGGCGGATAAAACGCTGTACCAGCCAGGCGAAACCGCGAAGATGCTGATTACCTTCCCGGAGCCAATTGATGAAGCGTTATTGACGCTGGAACGCGATCGCGTGGAACAGCAGTCGCTGCTATCGCATCCGGCAAACTGGCTGACGCTACAACGCTTAAACGATACCCAGTATGAAGCCCGCGTTCCGGTGAGCAATTCCTTTGCGCCTAACATCACTTTTTCGGTGCTGTATACCCGTAACGGTCAGTACAGTTTTCAGAATGCCGGGATCAAAGTTGCCGTTCCTCAGCTGGATATCCGGGTGAAAACGGACAAAACCCATTACCAGCCAGGTGAACTGGTCAATGTCGAATTAACCTCGTCGCTGAAAGGTAAACCTGTTTCTGCGCAGCTAACGGTTGGTGTGGTCGATGAAATGATCTACGCGCTGCAACCGGAAATCGCGCCGAATATCGGCAAATTTTTCTATCCGCTGGGGCGTAACAATGTACGCACCAGTTCCAGCCTGTCATTTATCAGCTACGATCAGGCGCTCTCCAGTGAGCCGGTTGCGCCTGGCGCGACTAACCGCAGCGAGCGGCGAGTAAAAATGCTTGAACGTCCACGGCGTGAAGAGGTGGATACCGCGGCATGGATGCCGTCACTCACAACCGATAAACAAGGCAAAGCGTATTTCACGTTCCTGATGCCTGATTCGTTAACCCGCTGGCGCATCACCGCGCGTGGGATGAACGGCGACGGACTGGTCGGGCAGGGGCGTGCTTATCTGCGTTCGGAAAAAAATCTCTACATGAAGTGGAGTATGCCAACGGTGTATCGCATGGGCGACAAACCGGCGGCAGGACTGTTTATCTTCAGTCAGCAGGATAACGAACCGGTAGAGCTGGTGAGTAAATTTGCGGGCGACGAGATGCGCCAGACGCTGACACTGCATAAGGGGGCGAACTATATTTCGCTGGCGCAGAACATTCAGCAATCTGGCTTGTTAAGCGCAGAACTGCAACAAAATGGGCAAGTGCAGGACAGCATTAGCACAAAACTGTCTTTTGTTGATAACAGCTGGCCCGTTGAACAGCAGAAAAACGTCATGCTCGGCGGTGGCGATAACGCGCTGATGTTGCCCGAGCAGGCGAGTAATATCCGGCTGCAAAGTAGCGAAACACCGCAGGAGATTTTCCGCAACAATCTTGATGCGTTAATAGAGGAACCCTGGGGTGGCGTGATCAACACCGGTAGCCGTCTGATCCCGCTCAGTCTTGCCTGGCGTTCGCTTGCCGATCATCAAAGTGCCGCCGCTAACGACATTCGTCAGATGATTCAGGATAACCGTCTGCGGCTGATGCAACTGGCGGGGCCAGGAGCGCGCTTTACCTGGTGGGGTGAAGATGGCAATGGCGATGCATTCCTCACGGCATGGGCATGGTACGCCGACTGGCAGGCCAGCCAGGCGCTCGGCGTAACGCAACAACCGGAATACTGGCAACATATGCTCGACAGCTACGCGGAGCAGGCGGATAACATGCCGTTATTGCATCGGGCGCTGGTGCTGGCGTGGGCGCAGGAGATGAATCTGCCGTGCAAAACGTTGTTGAAAGGGTTGGATGAAGCTATCGCCCGGCGCGGAACTAAAACAGAAGATCTCTCTGAGGAAGACACCAGCGATATCAATGACAGTTTGATCCTCGATACACCGGAATCTCCGCTGGCAGATGCGGTGGCAAACGTCTTAACCATGACGTTGCTGAAAAAAGCGCAGTTGAAGTCCACTGTGATGCCCCAGGTTCAGCAATATGCGTGGGATAAAGCGGCAAACAGCAATCAGCCGCTGGCGCACACGGTTGTGCTGCTCAATAGCGGTGGCGACGCTACCCAGGCGGCCGCTATTTTAAGTGGTTTGACCGCTGAGCAATCCACTATTGAGCGCGCGCTGGCCATGAACTGGCTGGCGAAATATATGGCGACGATGCCTCCAGTTGTGTTGCCTGCGCCTGCGGGCGCATGGGCCAAACATAAGTTAACCGGAGGGGGCGAATACTGGCGTTGGGTGGGGCAGGGCGTGCCGGAAATTCTCTCTTTAGGTGACGAATTACCGCCGCAAAACGTGCAGGTCCGCTGGCGTGAACCGGCAAAAACGGCTCAACAAAGTAATATTCCGGTGACCGTTGAACGCCAGTTGTATCGACTTATCCCCGGTGATGAAGACATGAGTTTTACGTTGCAGCCGGTGACCAGCAATGAGATTAACAGCGATGCGCTGTATCTCGATGAAATCACCCTTACTAACGAGCAGAATGCATCTCTGCGCTACGGTCAGGTAGAAGTCCCACTGCCGCCGGGAGCCGATGTTGAACGGACAACGTGGGGAATATCGGTCAATAAACCCAACGCCGCGAAACAGCAGGGGCAATTGCTGGAAAAAGCGCGAAATGAAATGGGCGAACTGGCCTATATGGTGCCGGTGAAAGAACTGACGGGAACGGTCACTTTCCGCCATCTGCTGCGCTTCTCGCAAAAAGGGCAATTCGTTCTGCCGCCTGCTCGCTATGTGCGTTCCTATGCACCTGCGCAGCAAAGTGTTGCGGCAGGGAGCGAATGGACCGGAATGCAGGTGAAATAAGTGAACTGGCGCAGAGTCGTTTGGCTATTAACGCTGGTTACCCTGCCGACGTTTGCACAGGAGACGCCGTTACAACTGGCGCTGCGGGGCGCGCAGCATGACCAACTGTATCAGTTATCGTCGTCAGGCGTGACAAATGTCTCGACGTTACCTGACACGCTCACCACGCCGTTAGGGAGTTTGTGGAAACTGTATGTTTACGCCTGGCTGGAGGATACCCATCAACCGGAGCAGCCCTACCAGTGTCGCGGAAACTCCCCGGAAGAGGTTTATTGTTGCCAGGCGGGGGAGAGCATAACGCGCGATACCGCGCTGGTACGCTCCTGTGGACTCTATTTTGCACCGCAGCGGTTGCACATTAGTGCAGATGTATGGGGGCAATACTGGCAACCGCGTCAGGCTCCGGCGTGGTTAGCATCTCTTTCTACGCTGAAACCAGAAACGTCGGTAACCGTTACATCGCTGCTTGATTCATTAGCGACGTTACCCGCGCAAAACAAAGCTCAGGAAGTCTTACTGGATGTGGTGTTGGACGAGGCGAAAATCGGTGTTGCGTCTATGCTCGGTAGTCGTGTGCGGGTGAAAACCTGGAGCTGGTTTGCCGATGATAAACAGGAAATCCGCCAGGGTGGTTTTGCCGGATGGTTAACTGATGGCACGCCGCTGTGGGTTGCAGGTGGCGGCACCAGCAAAACGGTACTAACCCGTTATGCGACGGTACTTAATCAGGTTTTGCCTGTGCCGACGCAAGTTGCCAGCGGGCAATGTGTACTGGTGGATCTGTTTGCTCGCTATCCGTTGAAAAAAGTCACTGAGGAAAAGAGCTCGACGGCAGTAAAACCTGGTGTGCTCAATGGGCGTTATCGTGTGACGTTCGCCAATGGTAACCACATTACGTTTGTTAGCCGTGGTGAGACGACGTTACTTACGGAGAAGGGCAAACTGAAATTACAGTCGCATCTCGATAGTGAAGAGTATGTTGCCAGAGTTCTGGATCGCGAAGCGAAAAGCACGCCTCCTGAAGCAGCGAAAGCCATGACCGTGGCGATTCGCACGTTTTTACAGCAAAATGCCGATCGGGAAGGCGATTGCCTGACCATCCCGGACAGCAGCGCCACGCAGCGTGTTTCTGCTTCGCCAGCTACCACGGGGGCGCGAACGATGACCGCCTGGACGCAGGATCTCATCTATGCGGGCGATCCGGTTCATTATCACGGCAGCCGTGCTGCCGAAGGCACGTTATCCTGGCGTAAAGCCACGGTCCAGGCGGTGCAAGGTGAACGTTACGATCAGATACTCGCCTTTGCTTATCCCGATAACAGCCTTAGTCGCTGGGGAGCTCCACGCTCCACTTGCCAGATTTTGCCAAAAGCGAAAGCCTGGCTGGCGAAAAAAATGCCCCAGTGGCGACGCGTGTTACAAGGCGAGACGGGTTACAACGAACCAGATGTATTTGCGGTTTGCCGTTTAGCCTCGGGATTCCCCTTTACCGATCGGCAGCAGAAACGGCTGTTTATTCGTAACTTCTTTACGCTTCAGGATCGTCTTGATTTAACCCATGAGTATCTTCACCTGGCCTTTGATGGTTATCCCACCGGGCTTGATGAGAACTATATCGAAACGCTGACCCGACAATTATTAATGGACTAATGCTATGCGAAAGATTTTTCTTCCGTTGTTACTGGTGGCGCTTTCGCCTGTCGCTCACAGTGAAGGTGTGCAGGAAGTCGAGATTGATGCACCGCTCTCTGGCTGGCATCCGGCAGAGGGCGAAGATGCCAGTTTTTCACAGTCGATCAATTACCCCGCGTCATCTGTCAACATGGCTGATGATCAAAATATCTCTGCGCAAATCCGCGGCAAAATAAAAAATTATGCTGCGGCGGGTAAAGTCCAGCAGGGGCGACTGGTGGTCAACGGTGCCAGTATGCCGCAGAGAATTGAATCCGATGGTTCATTTGCACGCCCTTATATTTTCACGGAAGGCAGTAACAGCGTGCAGGTCATCAGCCCCGATGGGCAAAGCCGACAAAAAATGCAGTTTTACTCAACGCCGGGCGCTGGAGCAATTCGCGCGCGTTTACGGCTGGTTCTCTCGTGGGATACGGACAATACTGACCTCGATCTTCACGTTGTTACACCCGATGGCGAACACGCCTGGTACGGTAACACCGTGCTGAAAAACAGTGGCGCACTGGATATGGATGTCACGACGGGATACGGACCCGAGATTTTCGCCATGCCAGAGCCAGTTCACGGGCGCTATCAGGTGTATATCAACTACTTCGGCGGGCGCAGTGAAACGGAATTAACCACGGCCAAACTGACACTGATTACCGATGAAGGATCGGTCAATGAGAAACAGGAAACATTTATTGTACCGATGCGTAATGCAGGTGAACTAACGCTGGTGAAAAGTTTTGACTGGTGAGTAATGGGGTTACCTTCGCTGTCGATGTTCAAGAAAACGCCCGATAACTTTCGCTATCGGGCGTTTTTGTTCGTTAATTCAACCGTTCAATCACCATGGCAATTCCCTGGCCGCCACCAATGCACAGTGTTGCCAGCCCCAGCGTTTTATCGCGTGCCTGCATTGCATGTAATAGTGTGACCAGAATACGAGCACCACTGGCACCGATAGGATGCCCCAGCGCGATGGCCCCGCCGTTGACATTCACTTTCTCAGGATCAAAGCCCAGGGTTTTCCCAACGGCAAGGAACTGCGCGGAAAATGCTTCATTAGCTTCGATGAGATCAATGTCTGCCAGTTGTAGCCCCGCCAGTTGTAACGCTTTTTGCGTGGCAGGTACTGGCCCCATACCCATCAATGCGGGGGGCACGCCACCGCTGGCATAACTTTTAATGCGAGCCAGGGGGGTAAGGCCTGCTGCCAGCGCCGCAGATTCTTCCATAATCACCAGAGCGGCAGCACCGTCGTTAATACCAGACGCGTTCCCGGCGGTGACTGTTCCTGCTTTATCGAAGGCCGGGCGCAATGCGCCTAACGCTTCAGCCGTAGAATCCACTTTCGGGAATTCGTCTTGACTGAAGACGAGGGTTTTCTTCCGGGTGACAACATTAACCGGGACGATTTCGGCTGTAAAAGCACCGGACTCAATTGCGGCTGCAGCTTTACGCTGTGAATGTAGCGCCAGTTCATCCTGCATTTCACGGGTAATTCCGTACTCTTTAGCCACGTTTTCGGCGGTAATCCCCATATGATAACCATGGGTGGCGCACATCAGGCCATCGCGCAGGATTACGTCATAAACCTGCCCGTTTCCCAGACGATAACCAGAGCGTGCTTTTGCATCGAGTAAGTAGGGCGCTAAACTCATATTTTCCATACCCCCCGCCACAATGCTCTGTGCCTGACCTGCCTGAATCGCCTGTGCAGCAAGCGCCACGCTTTTCAGACCTGAACCGCACACTTTGTTGACCGTGAATCCGCACACCGTTTCAGCTAGTCCGCTTTTTAGCAGCGCCTGACGTGCCGGATTTTGCCCCAGCCCGGCTTGCAACACGTTACCCATAATCACTTCATCAACGTGTTGTGAATCGATTTTTGCGCGTTCTATAGCGGCCTGGATCACCGTTGCCCCCAGGTCGATGGCGCTGGTGGAGGCGAGTGAACCGTTAAAGCTACCGATGGCAGTACGTACCGCACTGACGATGACACAATTTTTCATTTTTCTTCCTTTTATAAAGTTGCCGTCAGAACAGCGTTAAACCAATAACGAAAATGACGCCGGAGAAGAGCAGGGCAGTGATGCAATAGCCCATGATGTCGCGGACACCGAGTCCGGCTATTGCCAGTGCAGGTAGCGCCCAGAACGGTTGTGCCATGTTCATCCACTGTTCACCGTAAGCTATCGCCATTACTGATTTACCCAGATCGGCCCCTAGCGCCTGCGCGGCAGGAAGGACGAATGGCCCCTGAATAACCCAGTGTCCACCGCCAGAAGGCACGGCGAAGTTAATTAGCGCAGAGCTAAAAAAGGTCATCAGCGGGAAGGTATCTTTGTTGGCGACATTGATGAAAAATTCGGTGATCAGGCCACCGAGGCCGGAGTGTTCCATCATTAACTGGATCCCGGCATAGAAGGGGAATTGCACCAGAATCCCGGCAGTACTGCGCGCAGCCGCACTTACCGCCCGCATATAGGCCATCGGCGTTTTATGCAACAACAGACCGGCAATCATAAACATCAGGTTGACGGTGTTGATGGTGATGTTGAATCCCTTCTCGGAGAAGTACAGCACCAGATAAGCAATGCCCAGAGCACCAATAATCAACGCCAGGATGCGACTTTCTTCCAGTTTCTCTGAAGGTGGGGCGTCTGCAGGGAGCTTCTTCTGGAAATCCGCTTCTTCCAACAACAGCTTCGGATCGATACTCACCACGTCGGAAGGCTTAGGCGTCATCATGCGGGTGATAAACGGCATCACCACAATCAGGGCCAGGGTGATAAAGATGTTGTAGCCAGTAAACAGGGTATCGCTGACCGGAATTAACCCTGCGACGTGCTCAACGGGATTCCCCGGTGTTGCTGCCAGTAGCGGCATTGAGCCGGAAAAACCACCGCCCCAGGTGAGAAAGCCGATATAGGCGCAAGCGATCAACAACGGATAGTCGGAGCCTGGTACCCGACGTGCAACTTCGCGAGCAAACATTGCGCCAACCACCAGACCGAATCCCCAGTTGATTACGCAGGCGACGGAACCAAAAAAGGTGACTAACATGACCCCTTGGGTAGGCGTTTTGGCTGCTGACGCCGCAGTACGTAACAAACTTTTCACCGGACCAGAACTGGCGAGTGCATGTCCGGTCACGATGATGAGCGCCATCTGCATCCCGAATGCCAGCAGATTCCAGAAGCCGTCACCCCATAGTTTCACCATGCTGAGAGGGGTTTGTGGCGTTAACCAGAGAGCTACGGCAAAGGTGATTAATGTCAGTAGCATGGCGAAGATCAGGGGATCGGGAAGCCAGCGACTGACAAAGCGCGTCATAAAACGCGAGATGCGACCGATCATAGCGCCCCCTGTGGGAGCAAAAGATCATCAGCGACGGCGAACTGCGCTTCAGTTTTGGCACGCACAGTTTCTAAATCACAACCTTCGGCAATTTCAGTGAGCCACATCTTGCCATCGATAAAGCGGAACACCGCCAGTTCTGTCACCAGCATATGAACTGCGTGAAGCGCGGTTAGCGGCATGGTGCATTGACGTAAAATTTTTGCTGAACCATCTTTGGCGCAATGTTCCATGGCAATGATCACTTTGCGCGACCCGGTCACCAGATCCATCGCACCACCCATACCAGGCACCATTTTTCCTGGCACGACCCAGTTGGCGAGATTGCCTTGTTCATCGACCTGTAAGCCACCGAGTACACAGGCATCAATATGACCACCACGAATCAGCGCAAATGACATCGCGCTGTCGAACATCGCCGCGCCGGGTAAAACGCCACACGGCTGTCCGCCTGCGTTCACCAGATCGGGATGTGCTGTCGTGACCGGGCCTAAACCGAGGAAGCCGTTTTCCGATTGCAGAGTGATATGAATACCCTCCGGTAAATAATTGGCGACCATTGTGGGTAAACCGATCCCTAAGTTAACGATGTCACCATCACAAAGTTCCTGCGCCACGCGGCGCGCAATACGTTGTTTCGCGTCCATTATTTGCTCTCCTGTGGAATGATGATGTGGTCGATAACAGCGCCGGGGGTGATAATGTGGTCAGGTTGCAATTCGCCGGTGTCGACCAGTTCGTCGGGTTCCACCAGCGTGATGTCTGCTGCGAGAGCAATCAGGGGGTTAAAGTTGCGGGCGCTGAGTTGGTAGGTGAGGTTTCCGAGTGCGTCGCAACGGTGGGCGCGGATCAACGCCAGGTCTGCCCGCAATGGACGTTCAAGCAACCAGGTTTTGCCATCGAGGGTGAGCGTTTGTTTGCCTTCTTCGACGACGGTGCCGACACCGGTTGGGGTGAGAAAACCACCAAGTCCGGCACCGCCACAGCGAATTTGCTCAATCAATGTACCTTACGGTACGAGAACGACCTCCATTTCGCCAGAAATCATGCGCCGTCCGGTTTCCGGGTTAGTGCCAATATGTGAAGCGATGACTTTGCTGACCCGACCGTTGACAATCAGCGGGCCAGTACCAGTATCAATAAATGCCGTGTCATTGGCGATTAAGGTCAGATCCCTGACACCGGATTCCAGTAATGCCTCAACGAGGCGGGGAGGCGTGCCAATTCCCATAAAACCGCCAACCATAATGGTCATGCCATCACGAAAGAAGCTGGCGGCGTCCTCTATGCTCATCAATTTTGTTTTCATTTTTTATCCCTCTTGAATACACCGTTGTGGGTACACAGAAGGCATAGCAAGGGGAGTGCCAGAATGAAATTATGCGAAATAATTTCTAATAGATTGAAAATATTGAAATAAAAAGGAGGGTGGTGGTGAGGGGATATTGCACTGCTATGCAGGATTTTGCGCACTGTGCAAATTTCTGCATAGCAGTTTTTGTCTTACGCACCGGCTGGATCAATGCCGTATTCTTGCAGTTTGTACATTAAGGCACGGCGACTGATACCGAGCATCAGCGCGGTGCGAGTACGGTTTCCTTCTTGTTGCTCCAGCACTTCAATAATAATCCGTTTCTCTTCGCGCTTAATTTCTTCTTTGAGATTGCGCTCGCCCGGTGGCGTGCTTTTCACATCGTGATTCATACAGACAGGCTGGCGAAATTGTGGTGGTAGATCTTCTGCAAAAATCACCGGCCCCGAGTTCATTACCACGGCGCGTTCAATGACGTTAGAAAGCTCACGGATATTGCCAGGCCACGACCAGGCGGTAAGCAATGACATTGCGCTGGGGTCGATTTCGATAATATCGCGTTGGTTTTCGCTACTGAATTTTTGCAAAAAATGATTGGCTAAGAGGGAAATGTCTTCTCGTCTCTCGCGAAGTGGCGGCAACATTAAATGAATCACGTTGAGTCGATAAAAGAGATCTTCACGGAAAGTTCCTTCTTTTACCATCGCGTCCAGGTTGCGATTGGTAGCGGCAATGATGCGAATATCGACTTTGATGGTTTGATGGCCGCCTATGCGTTCAAATTCCCTCTCCTGCAAAATGCGCAACAATTTAGCCTGCAATACCAACGGCATTTCACCAATTTCATCAAGGAATAATGTGCCGCTGTCGGCACGCTCAAACAGTCCCTGGCGCAGGGTCAGTGCACCGGTAAATGCGCCTTTTTCATGACCAAAAAGTTCGCTTTCCAGGAGGGATTCTGGTAGCGCGGCACAGTTAATTTTAATAAATGGCCCATTGGCGCGGCGGGAGTTGTAATGGATCGCCCGGGCAATCAGCTCCTTACCAGTACCGCTTTCGCCACTGACTAACACGCTGGCCTGCGAGAGGGCAATTTTTGCCGTGTCTTTGCAGATCACCTTCATGACGGGGCTACTGGTTAATATATGGCCCCACTGCCAACTGGCACTTAGCGCTTGATGCAGCTGGCGAATCTCTTTTTTCATTGACTGCAACTGCAATGCGCGCTGCACGACCAGGTTCAGCTCATCCAGATCAAACGGTTTGATGACGTAATCAAACGCACCACTGCGTAAGGCTTCTACTGCCGTTTCGACTTCGGCATATGCGGTCATCAGGACAATGGGCGTGCGTGGATTATGACCACGCATCGCTTTTAACGCACTGATACCATCCATTTCCGGCATACGGATATCCATCAGCACCACGTCCGGCTGCACACGGGTGAACAGTGGCAATGCTTCATTGCCGTTACAGGCGCAATGAGTGTCATACCCCTGCAAAGAAAAAGCGGTGGATAGCATGCGACGTACATTCTCTTCGTCGTCAACAATCAGGATTCGGTAAACAGCATTCATAAGGGCAAATTTTCCTGCGGATCAATCGGTAAGATAAGGGTGAATGTGGCACCACAGCCGGGCAGGCTGGCGACGCGTATATCGCCCTGATGCGCATTAATAATTCGTTGGCTTAGGGCGAGGCCAAGTCCCGTACCGGACGCTTTGGTGGTAAAGAAGGGATCAAAGATTTTTCTCTGTAGAGACAGATCGATGCCGCAGCCGTTGTCTTCAATCGTGATCGCCTGCTGGTTAGCCGTATACATCCATGTGCGAATGCGGATTTCCCCGCGCGCGGTGATAGCTTGCACGGCATTGATCAACATATTCAGGATTACCTGCTTGAGTAGTTCTCGATCTGCCACGATCGCAGTGAGTGAAGGATCAAGTTCTGTAATAAAGTCGATCCGTGCCTGTACGCCGGAGGTTTGGGCAAGAATCAGCGTCTCTTCGATCAGGGCATTGAGATACACTTGTTGCCACTGGCTTTTACGTGGGCGGGAAAAATCCAAAAGCTGCTGAATAACTTTATTAATGGAATCAATCTCATTCAGCACAATTGACAGATATTCCTGATGTTCTGGCTGAGGTGTCTGCTGGCGAATGATTTGCACGTAACCCCTGATGGCGGTGAGAGGATTGCGTACTTCATGCGCAACGCCTGCCATCAGTTCCCCAAGGGTGGCGAGTCTTTCTGTCTGCGCCAGTCGCCGTTGGCTTTCTTTACGTGCCGTCAGATCGGAGAAAATCACTAAAGCGCCAATCATGTCTCCATGTCCGTCATGGATTCGGCTGGTGGTGGCGCTGATTTCAATGGTTCGGTCGCGTCCGGGATAGCTGATTTCCAGCGCCATATGTTCGATACCATGCGCCAGCGTATCAAGAACCGGACTATAAAAATGGGTGTTGGCAAAGAGGGTGGCGTAAGGCTGGCCTACCAGTTCCTGACGTTTGTATCCGGTGATGGCTTCCGCTGCAGGATTCATGGTGATCACATCGCCTTGTCGGTCAATGGCAATCACTGCATCGGCGGCATTTTCAATAATCAGGTCATTGAGTGTTTTCGATTCACGAAGCGCGTCGGCAAGGTTATTCACACAACGGCTGATTTGCCCTAGTTCGCCAGGTAGCGGTGGCAATTGCGTCGGATTATTCTGCGCCAGCGTCGACAGACCCGCAGTGATGATATCTATGTTGGCGCTTAAACGGCGAGAAAAAAGCACAATCAACAGCAGGCTAATCAGCAGACCGGCAGAAAGGACAATGATTATCCGCACGTCCATTTTCCATGCCTGACGACGAATATCCTCTGTTAATTCATTCGCCCAGATATAACCAAGCACGATGCCCTGGCGTTCTATTGGGATCATGGAATTCATAATATCGCCGCGGACTTGCCTGCCGGAAAAGAGTTGTGGCGTGTTGGTTTGCATGACGATATTGCCGGGATGATCCGGGGTGATACTAATACCTACATTGCTTTGATAGAGTGCCGATGGGGCATAAGTGATAATTGCGTCCAGTTCTTTGTGGTAATAGCCAGCCCCGACACCGGGAAAAGCTTGGGTAATACGTTCGGTAATAGGAGCCAACTCATGATTCAGCGCCCGGATGCGTGCCTCACGAGGCAGATGTTGGTAAAGCGCAAAGCGTTCTTCCAGTGCGGCGTTCAGCAACTGCACAACCGCCGCTAATTTTTTCTCTTTTTCAGATAAGACCGCTGACCGACCCTCAGTTTCTACGATATAACCAATAGATAGCGTCGGAATGATGACCATCAGGATTGCCATCATAATGAGCTGGTTGCGCAGACGACGTGGGTACAACCACTTCAGAGAGTGCATGCTGGGTATCCGGGTTGTTTTTCAGGCAAACGACGATTATCAGGGGTTAAGGTAATGATTTCTCGGCGGTGTATCATATTCCAGAGAAGAGAGAACATTGCGGTGACACGCTTTTACCGCTACCTTAACCACACTCCATCGGTCACCTGAGGCGGAGCTTCGCCCCTTTGAAATACCTTGCTTCTTTTCGCACAACCCTGAAAGTCTCGCGCTACATGTTCAGAGCGCTGGCGTTATTGATCTGGCTATTGATTGCTTTTTCATCAGTGTTTTACATCGTCAACGCTTTACATCAACGAGAATCTGAGATTCGTCAGGAATTTAATCTGAGCTCCGATCAGGCCCAGCGGTTTATTCAGCGCACCTCTGATGTCATGAAAGAGCTGAAGTACATTGCTGAAAATCGCTTATCCGTGGAAAACGGCGTGCTTTCTCCGCGTGGGCGTGAAACGCAAGCGGATGTGCCGGTTTTCGAACCGTTGTTTGCTGATTCCGATTGTTCCGCAATGAGCAACACCTGGCGAGGCTCCCTGGAGTCACTGGCGTGGTTTATGCGCTACTGGCGCGATAACTTCTCTGCGGCTTACGATCTCAACCGTGTGTTTTTAATCGGCAGCGATAACCTCTGTATGGCTAACTTTGGCCTGCGTGATATGCCCGTCGAACGTGACACCGCTCTGAAAGCCCTGCATGAACGCATTAACAAATATCGTAACGCGCCACAGGATGACAGTGGCAGTAACCTTTTCTGGATCAGTGAAGGGCCGCGTCCTGGGGTGGGATATTTCTACGCGCTGACGCCGGTTTATCTGGCAAACCGTTTGCAAGCGCTTTTAGGCGTAGAACAGACAATTCGGATGGAGAACTTCTTCCTGCCGGGGACGTTGCCGATGGGCGTCACCATTCTTGATGAAAATGGCCATACCCTGATTTCGCTGACCGGACCGGAAAGTAAGATTCAAGCCGAACCGCGTTGGATGCAGGAGCGATCCTGGTTTGGCTATACGCCAGGTTTCCGTGAGCTGGTGCTGAAAAAAAATCTACCGCCGTCTTCGTTAAGTATTGTCTATTCCGTGCCTGTTGATCAGGTGCTGGAACGTATTCGCATGTTGATACTTAACGCGATTTTGCTGAACGTGATTGCGGGTGCTGCATTGTTTACCCTCGCACGAATGTATGAGCGACGTATTTTTATTCCGGCGGAAAGTGACGCCCAGCGACTGGAAGAGCATGAGCAGTTTAACCGCAAGATAGTCGCCTCTGCGCCTGTGGGGATCTGCATTTTGCGAACTGTCGATGGCGTTAATATTTTGAGTAACGAACTGGCGCATACCTATCTCAACATGCTTACGCATGAGGATCGTCAACGGCTGACGCAAATTATTTGTGGCCAGCAGGTCAATTTTGTCGATGTCCTTACCAGTAACAATACCAACCTGCAAATCAGCTTTGTTCATTCGCGCTATCGTAATGAAAACGTGGCAATTTGCGTACTGGTAGATGTATCTTCACGTGTGAAGATGGAAGAGTCGCTGCAAGAAATGGCGCAGGCAGCAGAACAGGCGAGCCAGTCAAAATCGATGTTCCTTGCAACCGTCAGCCACGAACTGCGAACGCCGCTGTATGGCATTATCGGCAACCTGGATCTATTACAAACCAAAGAGTTACCAAAAGGTGTTGACCGTCTGGTGACGGCAATGAATAACTCTTCCAGCCTGTTATTGAAAATTATTAGCGACATTCTCGATTTCTCGAAGATTGAATCGGAACAGTTGAAAATCGAACCACGCGAGTTTTCACCGCGCGAAGTCATGAACCACATCACCGCCAACTATTTGCCGCTGGTGGTACGCAAGCAACTTGGTTTGTACTGTTTTATTGAGCCAGATGTACCGATGGCGCTCAATGGCGACCCAATGCGCTTACAGCAGGTGATCTCCAACCTGTTGAGTAATGCTATTAAATTTACCGATACCGGCTGCATTGTTCTGCATGTTCGCGTTGATGGTGATTATCTTTCTATTCGCGTACGCGATACCGGGGTGGGCATTCCAGCTAAAGAAGTGGTGCGGTTATTTGATCCATTCTTCCAGGTAGGGACGGGCGTACAGCGTAACTTCCAGGGTACTGGTCTGGGGCTGGCGATTTGTGAAAAACTGATCAGCATGATGGACGGTGACATCTCGGTGGATTCTGAACCGGGAATGGGCAGCCAGTTTGCGGTGCGTATTCCACTGTATGGCGCGCAGTATCCGCAGAAAAAAGGTGTCGAAGGATTAACGGGTAAACGTTGCTGGCTGGCGGTACGCAATGCGTCGCTCTGTCAGTTCCTGGAAACCAGTTTGCAGCGTAGCGGCATAGTCGTTGCAACATACGAAGGGCAGGAACCGACTCCCGAAGATGTGTTGATCACCGATGATGTGGTGAGTAAAAAATGGCAGGGCAGGGCGGTTGTGACTTTCTGTCGTCGCCATATCGGTATCCCTCTGGAGAAAGCGCCTGGTGAATGGGTACACAGTGTGGCAGCCCCGCACGAGCTACCGGCATTGCTGGCGCGCATCTATCTGATAGAAATGGAGAGTGACGATCCTGCTAACTCTCTGCCGTCGACCGACAAAGTGGTCAGCAATAACGACGATATGATGATTCTGGTCGTGGACGATCATCCAATTAACCGTCGTCTGTTGGCCGATCAGCTTGGATCGTTGGGCTATCAGTGTAAGACGGCGAATGATGGTGTTGATGCACTTAATGTCCTTAGTAAGAATCACATTGATATAGTGCTAAGTGATGTCAACATGCCGAATATGGATGGTTACCGGTTAACGCAACGTATCCGCCAGTTGGGACTGACGTTGCCGGTAATAGGGGTAACGGCCAATGCGTTGGCTGAAGAGAAACAGCGGTGTCTGGAGTCCGGTATGGATAGCTGTCTGTCTAAGCCAGTGACGTTGGATGTCATAAAACAGACGCTGACGATGTATGCCGAGAGGGTCAGGAAAGCGCGGGAATCGTAGACCGGATAAGGCGTTTACGCTGCATCCGGTAATCAGTGCAAATGCCAGATGCGACGCTGGCGCGTCTTATCTGGCCTACCTTATTGTAATCCATTGAAATAATGGGAATCGTAGGCCGGATAAGGCGTTTACGCCGCATCCGGCAATCGGAGCAAATGCCAGATGCGACGCTGATGCGTCTTATCTGGCCTACAGGTGATTACTCTTTATCCGCCGGACTTAACGTCACAGAAGAGAGATAATTCAACAGAGCGATATCGTTCTCGACACCCAGCTTCATCATTGCGGATTTTTTCTGGCTACTGATGGTTTTAATACTCCGGTTCAGCTTTTTAGCAATCTCGGTAACCAGGAAGCCTTCGGCAAACAGGCGCAGAACTTCACTCTCTTTTGGTGAGAGGCGCTTGTCACCGTAACCGCCAGCACTGATTTTCTCTAACAGCCGAGAAACGCTTTCCGGAGTAAATTTCTTACCTTTTTGTAGCGCGGCGAGGGCTTTCGGCAGGTCGGTCGGCGCGCCTTGTTTCAGAACGATCCCTTCGATATCCAGGTCCAGTACCGCGCTAAGAATAGCCGGGTTGTTGTTCATGGTCAGAACAATAATCGACAGACTTGGGAAGTGGCGCTTGATGTACTTGATTAAGGTAATGCCATCGCCGTATTTATCGCCAGGCATGGAGAGATCGGTAATCAAAACATGCGCATCCAGCTTCGGCAGGTTATTGATCAGTGCTGTAGAGTCCTCAAATTCGCCGACAACATTCACCCACTCGATTTGCTCAAGTGATTTGCGAATACCGAACAAGACTATCGGATGGTCATCAGCAATAATTACGTTCATATTGTTCATGTAATAGGCTACCTTGCTACAGCAAGCTCTTGACATAGCTGTCAATGTCGCTGATGTATTTTTCTATTCCTGGGACATCCTTCTCGCGAATAAGATGTTCCAGCGTTTCACATAACTGCTTGCCGGGTACCAGATTAAGCATGGCAAACACGCCTTTCAGACGATGAGCCGTTTGGGCTAACGCAGCAAAGTCACTGGTTGCTGCCTCAGTATATAGCCTCTTAACATCATCCGGTACTGTGTCTACAAAGAGCGCATAATAGCCGCTGGCATGGAGTTGTGCATTTTCATCTCCGCCCAGAGGCGATTCTGTCACCTCTTCCTGCGCTAGTTGCACTTCGATCAATTGTAAGACCGCTTCCTGCATAGCGTTGCTCATATTGAAGTTGACGCACAATTGACCAGGTCCAATTTCCCGTACGCCAGACTCATCATCGCTTAAAAGCAAGCCAGAGGCAGTAAGATTAGACGGATTATCCGTTAAAAAGATATCATAATCTTGACTAATTAATCTTTCATCCGGTGTGATGCAGGTTGCCCCCCAATTTTCTAACTGGCGAGTGACAATATTCCGAATTTCTGCGGAAGTTATGTCCATCATCACGCTAACATCATCCAGTAAACGCTCTTCTTCCTCTTCTACTTCCGGTTCCGCAGTGGGCATTTTGATATGCACGGAATAACGTGTACCAAGCTCGTCGCGCGTTTTGATGTTTAAATGACCGCCTAGCTTACGCGCTAGTTGATCGCTCAACCAGAATGCTAACGGATCCGCCTTACCGTAGCGATCGCTTTGGGTCTGGTTGATGAACGGGAAGTGCAAATTATCCATTTCATGAATGCTTATGCCATCTCCGGTGTCCAGAATGCGGAAAGTCAGACGTTCTTCGGAAGATTCGTCCTGGTCAACCTCAAGGGTAATTTTCCCCATTTGCGTTGAGGTGACAGCATATTGCATCAGTAACAGCAAAATACGGCGTAGGGCATCGCGATCGCCGCAGCGCATATCGTGTGCTTTTAGATGATTGTTAATCAATAGCTGCAAACCTTTACGCTTGATGGCTGGCAACACGGAAGGCACGACTTCATCAATTAAATCCTGCACGGAGAAAAGCTCGCTCTCGCTTTTCCAGCTATCGTCGGCAAGCATATTTGCTAACTGGATTTCATCGACCAGGCGCACCAGCACATCAGCCTGATTCGCCAGTTGTTTGCTTTCCGGTGTGTTGAGTTTGGCTGCGCTTGCCGCCAGGGAGCGTGCTGGTTCTTTTAGTGCATCGCCAATATTTTTCATAAAGGCCATCCGGCCTTGCTGATTTTTCTCGTACAGACGCTGCGCCTGCTTGAGTTTCTTGTTCACCAGTACTTCGCGATCTTGATCGCGAATAATGAAGATTTGTGTACGCGGCGCGACCTGGCTGCGGAACATACGAATCTCATACAGTTCGTTATTGATCGTCGCCTGAATGATGCCCTGATGCTGCTCCGCCATAGTGGTGATGTTTTGCAGATTCAAATGCGGCAGCAGGTGGTCGGCAATTTTGTTGCTTATTACTGTGCGATTCGATTCCTGATCGTGAACCAGCAGGCCGAGCGGCAGCAGTGACACGATCTCTTCATTGATGGCCCGCAAAACGCGCAGTTCATTGTTCACTGCCGTGCTGGGTACGCTTTCGGTGGTGCGGCCAGAGAAATGGCGGAAGGTGGTATAGCCAAACAGCGCCAGCGCCAGCAAACCGATGTTCAGCAGCAGCGGCAGGAGAATGTTTTGCAACGTATCCAGCAGCAATGTGCCATAAGGAACCTGCCAGACCAGACGCATATCCGTGGAGTTTAGCGCCGAAGAGATTTCAATCTTCGAACTATTAAAGTGGATACTGACGCTATCCGTGGCTTCTTTCTCATTATTATTGGTTCCCGCAGCTGTCGCGTCTGGCTCCAGACGGAAACTATCCAGCGGCATCCCCGGCGGGATCAAATCATTAATAGGCAGATCAAAAGCGACTACCGTCGCCAGATGCCCCGGCTGGTTAAAGGTGGTGCGCAGGGTAAAATAATGGCCGTTCTGCCAGGCCAGGCGGCGCAGGTTAGAAAAACTTTCGCGTTCATCCAGGGCGTTGGCCTGTTGCAACATCTCTGCGCGACGAGAATCAACAATGTCACTGACGGTCGACTCTTTAAATCCCGAGGTGAGATCTTTGAGCGGTAGGGTGGAGATCAAAACCAGGCTGTTATCCTGACCGTTCAGATAGTACATCGACCATGGAACATTCTCTGCGCCCCATAATGTGTCCAGATAAGTGGACATTCTTTGGGTCATTTCAAGCGTTGAGTTGTCGTGGGAACCAAAGATCAGGGCTTCCGTTTTGCGGCGCGGTTTTTCCAGATAATAGACATCCTGTTTCAGGCGCGTCTCCTGCAACCCTTCGCTGGAGGTGGTAGAGGCCGTCGCGGCAATGTTGTCGTAGATTTGCCAGGTCACATAACGCCATGTATCGACACGCTTTTGTATGGCATGGGTAATATCAACGATCTGGTAGCTTTTATCTTTCAGCCAGGCGTTAACGGCGCTTTGTACCATTACACCCATCGTCACCAGTAACACGATGATCAGCAGTAAAAAGAAGCGGGTAATGCTCCCCGGTAGGAGTGAAAAGCGGGTCGTGGCCGTTGTCTCTTTCTGACGCATTCGTGTTTATGACCTGTTAAAACTTCGCAAAGTGATAGGGCAGTATAAAGGGTACAGTGTGAAATTCCAGACTCTTACCTGATTGATGTTAAGGCATTAGCCGACGATATTTCACATTTTGCGCTGCGGTAAATAAATGTACAAATGCGTTGTTAATGTACAAATAACCCACAGGCATGAAGAAAATTATCAGGAAAATAGTGCAGATAGATTTTGTCGGTAATTGTTGTCGTTTTTTACGAAATAGTTAACGATTGTTATAATTTTGCTACGGTAGCACAGGAAAATAAAAGATGTGTAAAGAAGGGTAAAAAAAACCGGATGCGATGCATCCGGCCGAAATAGGGGTAAACAGACATTCAGAAATGAATGACGGTAATAAATAAAGTTAATGATGATAGCGAGAGATATTTTAGTTGCGAGTGAAGAATTTGTTTTAACATTCAGTGCGGTCAAAGACTTAAGATTAAGTTATTGTTTTAAAGGTCGAAATAATCTTACTTGATGTTTAGTGCGTTATTTGCTCAACCATTAGAATTTGAAAAAGTTCCATCACATTTACATTTTGAAATACCTATGTGGATATTTGAAACATCTTAAAAGTTTTAGTATCATATTCGTGTTGGATTATTCTGCATTTTTGGGGAGAATGAACCTGCCGACTGATTAATGAGGGTTAATCAGTATGCAGTGGCATAAAAAAGCAAATAAAGGCATATAACAGAGGGTTAATAACATGAAAGTTAAAGTACTGTCCCTCCTGGTCCCAGCTCTGCTGGTAGCAGGCGCAGCAAATGCTGCTGAAGTTTACAACAAAGACGGCAACAAATTAGATCTGTACGGTAAAGTAGACGGCCTGCACTATTTCTCTGACGACAAGTCTGTAGATGGCGACCAGACCTACATGCGTCTTGGCTTCAAAGGTGAAACTCAGGTTACTGACCAGCTGACCGGTTACGGTCAGTGGGAATATCAGATCCAGGGCAACGCTCCGGAAAGCGAAAACAACTCCTGGACCCGTGTGGCATTCGCTGGTCTGAAATTCCAGGACGTTGGTTCTTTCGACTACGGTCGTAACTACGGCGTTGTTTACGACGTAACTTCCTGGACCGACGTACTGCCAGAATTCGGTGGCGACACCTACGGTTCTGACAACTTCATGCAGCAGCGTGGTAACGGCTTCGCGACCTACCGTAACACCGACTTCTTCGGTCTGGTTGACGGCCTGAACTTTGCAGTTCAGTACCAGGGCAAAAACGGTAGCGTAAGCGGCGAAGGCATGACCAACAACGGTCGTGGCGCTCTGCGTCAGAACGGCGACGGTGTCGGCGGTTCTATCACTTATGATTACGAAGGCTTCGGTATCGGTGCTGCAGTTTCCAGCTCCAAACGTACTGATGCTCAGAACTTCGGCCTGAACGGTTATGGTGAGCGTTATTTGGGTAACGGCGACCGTGCTGAAACCTACACTGGTGGTCTGAAATACGACGCTAACAACATCTACCTGGCTGCTCAGTACACTCAGACCTACAACGCAACTCGCGTAGGTTCCCTGGGTTGGGCGAACAAAGCACAGAACTTCGAAGCTGTTGCTCAGTACCAGTTCGACTTCGGTCTGCGTCCGTCTGTAGCATACCTGCAGTCTAAAGGTAAAAACCTGGGTGTCGTTGCTGGTCGTAACTACGACGACGAAGATATCCTGAAATATGTTGATGTTGGTGCTACCTACTACTTCAACAAAAACATGTCCACCTACGTTGACTACAAAATCAACCTGCTGGACGACAACCAGTTCACCCGCGCTGCTGGCATCAACACTGATGACATCGTAGCTCTGGGTCTGGTTTACCAGTTCTAATTTCGATTTATATCGACAAAGGGCCTTCGGGCCCTTTTTTCATTGTTTTCAGCGTACAAACGCGTTTTTTTGGTGTACTCTTGCGACCGTTCGCATGAGGATAATCACATATGGAAATAAACTTTACCCGCGTGGCATTGCTGGCTGCCACGCTCTTGTTTGTTGGTTGCGATCAAAAACCACAACCCGCCAACCCCAACGCTCCTGAAGTTACCGTTCTTGAAGGCAAAACCATGGGAACCTTCTGGCGTGCCAGCATCCCGGGCATTGACGCCAAACGCAGTGCCGAGCTCAAAGAGAAGATTCAGACCCAGCTGGACGCTGACGATCAGCTGCTTTCGACCTATAAAAAAGACTCCGCGCTGATGCGCTTTAACGACTCGCAAAGCCTGACACCGTGGCCGGTAAATGAAGCGATGGCGGATATCGTCACTACTTCGCTGCGTATTGGCGCAAAGACCGATGGCGCGATGGATATTACTGTCGGGCCACTGGTGAATCTGTGGGGCTTTGGCCCGGAACAACAGCCGGTACAAATTCCGAGCCAGGAACAAATTGATGCAATGAAAGCCAAAACCGGCTTACAGCATCTGACGGTCATCAATCAGTATCATCAGCAGTACCTGCAAAAAGATCTTCCGGATTTATATGTCGATCTCTCCACCGTCGGCGAAGGCTATGCAGCCGATCATCTGGCACGCTTGATGGAGCAGGAAGGGATTTCCCGCTATCTGGTGTCGGTGGGGGGGGCGCTGAACAGCCGCGGTATGAATGGCGAAGGCCAACCGTGGCGAGTGGCGATTCAAAAACCAACCGATAAAGAAAACGCAGTTCAGGCGGTGGTGGATATCAACGGCCACGGTATCAGCACCTCTGGCAGCTACCGTAACTATTACGAACTGGACGGCAAACGCCTTTCCCATGTTATCGATCCACAAACCGGGCGTCCCATTGAACATAATCTGGTGTCCGTGACGGTGATTGCTCCGACGGCGCTGGAAGCCGACGCCTGGGATACAGGTCTGATGGTGCTCGGGCCAGAGAAAGCCAAAGAAGTCGTTCGCCGGGAAGGGCTGGCGGTTTATATGATCACCAAAGAAGGTGATAGTTTTAAAACCTGGATGTCGCCGCAGTTTAAAAGCTTCCTGGTGAGCGAAAAAAATTAAAGCGCAAGATTGTTGGTTTTTGCGTGATGGTGACCGGGCAGACTAAAGGCTATCCTTAACCAGGGAGCTGATTATGAAAAACGCCACACGCTTAACTGACGATCAACGCTGGCAATCCGTCTTAGCCCGCGACCCACACGCCGACGGCGAATTCGTTTTCGCCGTGCGCACCACGGGTATCTTTTGCCGCCCGTCTTGCCGAGCCAGACATGCTTTACGGGAAAACGTTTCTTTCTATGCCAATTCCCGTGAGGCACTTGCCGCCGGATTTCGCCCCTGCAAACGCTGCCAACCTGATAAAGCCAACGCCCAGCAACATCGGTTGGATAAAATCACCCACGCGTGTCGACTACTGGAACAGGAAACGCCTGTAACGCTGGAAGCCTTGGCCGACCAGGTGGCGATGAGTCCATTCCATCTGCATCGTTTATTTAAAGCCACCACCGGAATGACGCCAAAAGCCTGGCAACAGGCCTGGCGCGCTCGTCGCTTGCGCGAATCGCTGGCGAAAGGGGAGAGCGTCACCCAGGCGATTCTGAACGCTGGATTCCCCGACGGCAGCAGTTACTACCGCAAAGCTGACGAAACGTTGGGTATGACGGCTAAACAGTTTCGTCACGGTGGCGAAAAACTGGCAGTGCGTTATGCGCTAGCTGATTGTGAACTGGGGCGTTGCCTGGTGGCGGAAAGCGAGCGGGGGATTTGCGCGATCCTGCTGGGCGACGATGACGGGACGTTGATTAGCGAACTCCGTCAGATGTTTCCTGCCGCTGACAACGCGCCGGCGGATCCGATATTTCAGCAACATATACGTGAGGTTATTGCCAGCCTCAATAACCGCGATACGCCGCTGACGTTACCGCTGGATATTCGCGGCACCGCTTTTCAGCAACAAGTCTGGCAGGCGCTACGCACTATACCTTGTGGTGAAACGGTGAGTTACCAGCAACTGGCGAACGCGATTGGCAAACCGAAAGCCGTTCGCGCCGTAGCCAGCGCCTGCGCCGCCAATAGATTAGCTATTATTATCCCTTGTCATCGGGTAGTACGTGGTGATGGCACACTTTCTGGTTACCGCTGGGGCGTGTCGCGCAAAGCGCACTTGCTGCGCCGCGAAGCTGAACATGAGGAGAGGTAATGTTGGATCTGTTTGCTGATGCTGAACCGTGGCACGAATCGCTGGCTTCCGGCGCGGTGATTTTGCGCCGTTTTGCTTTTAACGTAGCGGAACAACTGATGCACGATATCAGTGGCATTGCCAGCCAGTCGCCGTTTCGCCAGATGGTCACTCCTGGCGGATATACCATGTCGGTGGCGATGACCAACTGCGGGCATCTGGGCTGGACGACCAATCGGCAAGGTTATCTCTATTCGCCCATTGATCCGCAAACAAATCAACCGTGGCCTGCCATGCCGCAAAGTTTTTATGATTTATGTCGGCGCGCGGCCACGGCAGCGGGCTATCCAGATTTCCAGCCTGACGCTTGCCTTATCAACCGCTACGCCCCGGGCGCGAAACTGTCGCTACATCAGGATAAAGACGAACCGGATCTGCGCGCGCCAATTGTTTCTGTTTCTCTGGGCTTACCCGCGATTTTTCAATTTGGCGGCCTGAAACGAAATGATCCGCTCAAACGTTTGTTGCTGGAACATGGCGATGTGGTGGTGTGGGGCGGTGAATCACGGCTGTTTTATCACGGTATTCAACCACTAAAAGCTGGGTTTCATCCACTCACCGCCGACTGCCGTTACAACCTGACATTCCGTCAGGCAGGTAAAAAAGAATAAAAATAAGAATTATTATTGCTGTGCGCGCGGAGATGTTTAAACTGCGGGCTGTAATTCATTGTCCGGGTTTTCTGCATGGAACTTCTTGTACTTGTCTGGCGGCAGTATCGCTGGCCATTTATCAGTGTGATGGCGCTAAGCCTCGCCAGTGCGGCATTAGGCATTGGCTTAATTGCTTTTATCAATCAGCGCCTTATCGAAACGGCGGATACCAGTCTGCTGGTGTTGCCGGAGTTTCTGGGATTATTGCTGCTGTTGATGGCGGTAACTCTCGGATCGCAACTGGCACTTACTACGCTGGGCCATCACTTCGTTTACCGACTGCGTAGCGAATTTATCAAGCGGATACTGGATACCCACGTCGAGCGCATTGAACAACTTGGTAGCGCCTCGTTGCTGGCGGGGTTAACCAGCGATGTGCGCAATATCACCATTGCGTTTGTGCGTCTGCCGGAACTGGTGCAGGGGATCATTCTCACTATCGGTTCAGCGGCGTATCTCTGGATGTTGTCGGGCAAAATGTTGCTGGTAACGGCTATCTGGATGGCAGTCACCATCTGGGGCGGTTTTGTACTGGTGGCGCGGGTGTACAAACATATGGCGACCCTGCGTGAAACCGAAGACAAGCTGTACACGGATTTTCAAACCGTGCTGGAAGGGCGCAAAGAGCTGACGCTGAATCGCGAGCGCGCCGAGTATGTGTTTAACAACCTCTACATCCCTGATGCGCAAGAGTATCGCCATCATATTATCCGCGCAGACACCTTCCATCTTAGTGCCGTGAACTGGTCAAACATCATGATGCTGGGCGCAATCGGCCTGGTGTTCTGGATGGCAAACAGCCTCGGTTGGGCTGATACCAACGTTGCCGCGACCTATTCGTTGACGCTGTTATTCCTGCGTACGCCACTGCTTTCGGCGGTTGGCGCATTGCCGACGCTGCTGACGGCGCAGGTGGCGTTTAACAAGCTGAACAAATTCGCACTCGCACCTTTCAAAGCGGAGTTTCCGCGTCCGCAGGCGTTTCCCAACTGGCAAACGCTTGAGCTGCGTAATGTTACGTTTAGCTATCAGGATAACGCGTTTTCCGTTGGGCCGATTAACCTCACCATTAAACGTGGCGAACTGCTGTTTCTGATTGGTGGCAATGGTAGCGGCAAATCGACGCTGGCGATGTTGCTGACGGGGTTGTATCAGCCACAAAGCGGCGAAATCTTGCTGGATGGCAAACCTGTCAGCGGTGAAAAACCGGAAGATTATCGCAAACTGTTTTCGGCAGTGTTTACCGATGTCTGGTTATTTGATCAACTGCTGGGGCCGGAAGGTAAACCTGCTAACCCGCAACTGGTTGAGAAGTGGCTGGCGCAGCTGAAAATGGGTCATAAGCTTGAGTTAAGTAACGGGCGTATTGTTAACCTGAAGTTATCGAAAGGGCAGAAAAAACGCGTGGCGCTGTTGCTGGCTTTGGCAGAAGAACGCGATATTATTCTGCTGGATGAATGGGCGGCGGATCAGGATCCACATTTCCGCCGTGAGTTTTATCAGGTGCTGCTGCCGTTGATGCAGGAGATGGGTAAAACTATTTTCGCCATCAGTCATGATGACCATTACTTTATCCACGCCGACCGCCTGCTGGAAATGCGCAACGGGCAACTTAGCGAGCTGACGGGCGCAGAGCGTGACGCTGCTTCTCGTGATGCCGTTGCCCGGACGGCATAATGTTTTGACTCTTACCTGGCGGACTGCTGCCGTCAGGTAAAAAATCCCTTCGTTTCTAATAACCCTATAATTAATCAACGAAATTATAATGTTTATAAAATTAGAAGATAATTTATAAACATTATTTAAATGTTGTTACTTAAGTGTTACCGTTGATGCCGCGCAAATCTCACCTGCAATAAAGCGACTAAAAGTAAGGCATTAACAAGATGAAAAAAGTGACTGCCATGCTCTTCTCGATGGCCGTGGGGCTTAATGCCGTTTCGATGGCGGCAAAAGCGAAAGCGTCCGAGGAGCAGGAAACTGATGTACTGTTGATTGGCGGCGGCATTATGAGCGCCACGTTGGGGACCTATTTACGGGAGCTGGAGCCTGAATGGTCGATGACAATGGTGGAGCGCCTGGAAGGTGTTGCGCAGGAGAGTTCGAACGGCTGGAACAACGCCGGAACCGGGCATTCTGCACTGATGGAACTGAACTACACCCCGCAAAACGCCGATGGTAGCATCAGTATCGAAAAAGCAGTCGCCATTAACGAAGCATTTCAGATTTCCCGCCAGTTCTGGGCGCACCAGGTCGAGCGCGGCGTGCTGCGTACTCCGCGTTCATTTATCAATACCGTTCCGCACATGAGCTTTGTCTGGGGCGAAGATAACGTCAACTTCCTGCGCGCCCGTTACGCGGCTTTGCAACAAAGTTCGTTGTTCCGCGGTATGCGTTACTCCGAAGATCACGCGCAAATCAAAGAGTGGGCGCCACTCGTGATGGAAGGACGCGATCCGCAGCAGAAAGTGGCTGCGACACGTACAGAAATCGGCACCGATGTGAACTATGGTGAAATCACTCGCCAGTTAATTGCTTCCTTGCAGAAGAAATCTAACTTCTCGCTGCAACTCAGTAGCGAAGTCCGCGGCCTCAAACGTAATGACGACAACACCTGGACCGTCACCATTGCCGATCTGAAAAATGGCACAGTACAGAACATTCGCGCGAAATTTGTCTTTATCGGTGCGGGCGGTGCGGCGCTGAAGCTTTTGCAAGAATCCGGTATCCCGGAAGCGAAAGAGTACGCTGGTTTCCCGGTGGGCGGTCAGTTCCTCGTCTCGGAAAACCCTGACGTGGTTAATCACCATCTGGCGAAGGTTTACGGTAAAGCCTCCGTGGGTGCACCGCCGATGTCGGTTCCGCATATCGATACCCGTGTTCTGGACGGTAAACGCGTAGTGCTGTTTGGACCATTTGCTACTTTCTCAACCAAATTCCTCAAAAACGGTTCGCTGTGGGATCTGATGAGTTCCACCACAACGTCAAACGTGATGCCGATGATGCACGTCGGGCTGGATAATTTCGATCTGGTGAAATATCTGGTGAGTCAGGTGATGTTGAGTGAAGAGGATCGTTTTGCAGCGTTGAAAGAGTACTATCCGCAGGCGAAAAAAGAGGACTGGCGTTTGTGGCAAGCGGGGCAGCGTGTGCAGATTATCAAGCGTGATGCCGAGAAAGGTGGCGTACTGCGTCTGGGAACAGAAGTGGTCAGTGACCAGCAAGGGACCATTGCCGCGCTGCTGGGGGCATCGCCAGGGGCGTCAACCGCTGCGCCGATTATGTTGAATCTGCTGGAAAAAGTATTTGGCGATCGCGTTTCCAGCCCGCAATGGCAGGCTACGTTGAAAGCGATCGTTCCGTCCTATGGACGTAAGCTGAATGGTGATGTGGCGGCAACAGAACGTGAGTTGCAGTACACCAGCGAAGTGCTGGGGCTGAAATACGACAAGCCGCAGGCGGCAGACAGTACGCCGAAACCGCAGTTGAAACCGCAACCCGTTCAAAAAGAAGTGGCGGATATTGCGTTGTAATGATGTGCCACATCCGGCATGGTATGCCGGATGCGGCGTAGGCCTGATAAGACGCATCAGCGTCTCATCAGGCACCCGGCTTGGGCGTCAAATGTCGGATGCGGCGTGACCGCCTTATCCGACCTACGAGGTGCTGCACTTCACAACGGCGTAGCGGCGTAGGCCTGATAAGACGCGTCAGCGTCGCATCAGGCAACCGGCTCGGACGTTGGATGTCGGATGCGGTGTAACCGCCTTATCCGACTTACCGGTGTGCAGTACTTCACCGCGGCGTAGGCCTGATAAGACGCGCCAGCGTCGCATCAGGCACCGGCTCGGGCGTTAGATGTCGGATGCGGTGTAACCGCCTTATCCGACCGACGGGCGTTACGCTGTGTTTAGCGAACTACCGCGTTGTCAATCTTCTCTTCCGCCTTCCAGATACGGTACTTCACATCTACATTGTCTGGCGTATACACCACGATCGGCAGCTTGCTGTTGTAACGCAGCATTCCGGCATCGCCCAGATACGCGGTGACAAATTTCTTCTCTTTTTTGCCATCCGGGCAGGCCATCATCGTGGAAACCGGGGAGCTAACTTTATCAAAGACATAATAATCATAGCCCCAGCCTTCCAGCGTTTTGCTTTCCAGTTTTCCGCCGAGACGATGCAAATTGCAGTCAACTTCCAGCGTCTGACCGATTAACAGTTCTACTTTCAGGGTAGATTCATCTTCTTGCGGAGTTAACTGAATCACCTGACGCTTCATCCCTTTTTCAGCTTGCGGGTAAGGAGCGATTTTTTCCAGTGGCTGGACGCTGTCTGCCGCCCAGGCTGAGGTGGCGGCGAAAGCGGCAAACAATACTGCAGGTAGAATAGTCTTCATTTTTGCTTTCCTTCTTCATTTATAGGTTTTCACCGATGATGTCGCTGAAGGTTAACATATTCATCAGATTTATTAATTTGCTTTATGAATAATGCATAGAATATTCAGACAACTTTACCTTCTCTTTTGGAGTTATATGCTGATGGATGGCGAAGGCTGGATAAATATCTTTGGTGAATTTATCGCTATGTAAAATTGTTTATAACCGTTTGAAATGTGAATAAAAGCCCATTTTTGCCAGCCTTCCCGCCACTCTTTTGATCCTGCTACAGGTTTTACCCCGATCGGGGTATGCATCTTTGACACATCCTTTAATATCTTAGCGCCTATAAAAATGGCTTATTAATTACGCGGTTTCTTTGGTCGCTCTCAATTTTCAGAGCGCGTTAATGATGGAAGGTCAATGTGAAGATTGATGCATCCCGTCGGGGCATACTCACTGGTCGCTGGCGCAAAGCCAGTAACGGTATCCGTCCGCCCTGGACCGGTGATGAATCTCATTTTCTGACCCATTGCACCCGCTGCGATGCCTGTATTAATGCTTGTGAAAACAACATTCTGCAACGCGGTGCGGGTGGCTATCCGAGCGTTAATTTCAAAAATAACGAGTGCAGCTTCTGTTACGCCTGCGCGCAGGCTTGCCCCGAATCGCTATTTTCTCCGCGCCACACCAGGGCCTGGGATTTGCAGTTCACCATTGGGGACGCGTGCCTGGCGTATCAGTCAGTTGAATGCCGCCGCTGTCAGGATAGCTGTGAGCCAATGGCAATTATCTTTCGCCCGACGCTCTCCGGGATCTACCAGCCGCAACTTAATAGCCAACTTTGCAACGGATGTGGAGCATGTGCAGCCAGTTGTCCGGTATCAGCCATAACTGCGGAGTATCTCCATGCACACTAACTGGCAAGTTTGCAGCCTGGTCGTGCAGGCCAAAAGCGAACGAATTTCAGACATCAGCACCCAACTGAACGCCTTTCCCGGCTGTGAAGTTGCTGTCAGCGACGCGCCGAGCGGTCAGTTGATTGTGGTGGTGGAAGCAGAAGACAGCGAAACGCTGATCCAAACCATTGAGTCAGTACGCAACGTAGAGGGCGTGCTGGCGGTGTCGCTGGTTTATCACCAGCAGGAAGAGCAAGGTGAGGAAACACCATGAAACTCAGTCGTCGTAGCTTTATGAAAGCTAACGCCGTTGCGGCCGCTGCGGCGGCTGCCGGTCTCAGCGTGCCGGGCGTTGCCCGCGCCGTTGTTGGTCAGCAGGAAGCCATTAAATGGGATAAAGCGCCGTGCCGTTTCTGCGGTACCGGTTGCGGCGTTCTGGTCGGAACGCAGCAGGGGCGTGTGGTGGCCTGTCAGGGCGACCCGGATGCACCGGTTAACCGTGGTCTGAACTGCATTAAGGGCTATTTCCTGCCCAAAATCATGTACGGTAAAGACCGTTTGACGCAGCCGCTTCTGCGTATGAAAAACGGTAAATATGACAAAGAAGGCGAATTTACCCCAATCACCTGGGATCAGGCCTTCGATGTGATGGAAGAGAAATTCAAAACCGCCCTGAAAGAAAAAGGGCCGGAATCGATCGGTATGTTCGGTTCTGGTCAGTGGACTATCTGGGAAGGTTATGCTGCGTCCAAGCTGTTTAAAGCGGGCTTCCGCTCGAACAACATCGACCCGAACGCGCGTCACTGTATGGCGTCGGCGGTGGTTGGCTTTATGCGTACCTTTGGTATGGATGAGCCGATGGGCTGCTATGACGATATCGAACAGGCTGACGCGTTTGTGCTGTGGGGCGCGAACATGGCGGAGATGCACCCGATTCTTTGGTCGCGCATCACTAACCGTCGTCTCTCTAACCAGAACGTCACCGTGGCGGTGCTTTCTACCTACCAGCATCGTAGCTTCGAGCTGGCGGATAACGGCATCATCTTTACGCCGCAATCTGACCTGGTGATCCTGAACTACATCGCCAACTATATCATTCAAAACAATGCGATAAATCAGGACTTCTTCAGCAAGCACGTTAACCTGCGCAAAGGGGCGACGGACATCGGCTACGGTTTACGTCCGACCCATCCGCTGGAAAAAGCAGCGAAGAATCCGGGTTCTGACGCCTCCGAACCGATGAGCTTCGAAGATTACAAAGCCTTCGTTGCTGAGTATACGCTGGAAAAAACCGCTGAAATGACCGGCGTGCCGAAAGACCAGTTAGAACAACTGGCGCAGCTGTATGCCGATCCGAACAAGAAAGTCATCTCCTACTGGACGATGGGCTTCAACCAGCATACTCGTGGCGTGTGGGCCAACAACCTGGTCTACAACCTGCACCTGCTGACCGGCAAAATTTCCCAGCCGGGTTGCGGTCCGTTCTCCCTGACCGGGCAGCCTTCCGCGTGTGGTACTGCGCGTGAAGTGGGCACCTTTGCTCACCGTCTGCCTGCGGACATGGTGGTGACTAACGAGAAACATCGTGATATTTGCGAGAAGAAGTGGAATATCCCGAGCGGCACCATTCCGGCGAAAATCGGTCTGCACGCGGTGGCACAAGACCGTGCGCTGAAAGACGGCAAGCTGAATGTTTACTGGACCATGTGTACCAACAACATGCAGGCCGGGCCGAACATTAATGAAGAGCGTATGCCGGGCTGGCGCGATCCGCGCAACTTCATCATCGTCTCCGATCCGTATCCGACAGTCAGTGCGCTGGCAGCGGACTTGATCCTGCCGACCGCAATGTGGGTAGAGAAAGAGGGCGCTTACGGTAACGCCGAACGCCGTACTCAGTTCTGGCGTCAGCAGGTACAGGCGCCAGGCGAAGCGAAATCGGATCTCTGGCAGTTAGTCCAGTTCTCCCGCCGCTTCAAAACTGAAGAAGTATGGCCGGAAGAGCTGCTGGCGAAGAAACCGGAACTGCGTGGCAAAACGCTGTACGAAGTTCTGTATGCCACCCCCGAAGTGAGCAAATTCCCGGTATCCGAACTGGCGGAAGATCAGCTGAACGATGAATCCCGCGAGCTGGGCTTCTATCTGCAAAAAGGGCTGTTCGAAGAGTACGCATGGTTTGGTCGCGGTCACGGTCACGATCTCGCGCCGTTCGATGACTACCACAAAGCGCGCGGTCTGCGCTGGCCGGTGGTGAACGGTAAAGAAACGCAGTGGCGTTACAGCGAAGGTAACGACCCGTACGTGAAAGCGGGCGAAGGCTATAAGTTCTACGGTAAACCGGATGGCAAAGCGGTGATCTTCGCGCTGCCGTTCGAACCGGCGGCGGAAGCTCCGGATGAAGAGTACGACCTGTGGCTCTCTACCGGACGCGTTCTGGAGCACTGGCACACCGGCAGTATGACTCGCCGTGTACCGGAACTGCACCGCGCCTTCCCGGAAGCGGTCCTGTTTATTCACCCGCTGGATGCGAAAGCGCGCGATCTGCGTCGTGGCGACAAAGTGAAAGTGGTTTCTCGCCGTGGCGAAGTGATCTCGATTGTCGAAACGCGCGGTCGTAACCGTCCGCCGCAGGGCCTGGTGTACATGCCGTTCTTCGACGCCGCACAGCTGGTTAACAAACTGACGCTGGACGCGACCGATCCGCTCTCGAAAGAGACGGACTTCAAGAAGTGCGCGGTCAAACTGGAGAAGGTGTAAACCATTATGTCCCGGTCAGCGAAACCTCAAAATGGTCGCCGCCGCTTTCTGCGCGATGTTGTTCGCACAGCAGGCGGTCTGGCTGCCGTGGGTGTGGCGCTGGGGTTACAACAGCAAACCGCACGCGCATCTGGCGTGCGGTTGCGCCCGCCCGGAGCCATAAACGAGAACGCCTTTGCCAGTGCCTGTGTGCGTTGCGGTCAGTGTGTTCAGGCTTGCCCTTACGACACCTTAAAACTGGCGACGCTGGCCTCTGGTCTGTCGGCAGGTACGCCGTATTTTGTCGCGCGGGATATTCCTTGCGAAATGTGTGAGGACGTCCCGTGCGCCAAAGTATGCCCCAGCGGCGCGCTGGATCGTGAGATCGAATCGATCGACGACGCGCGGATGGGGCTGGCGGTGTTGGTGGACCAGGAAAACTGTCTCAACTTTCAGGGGCTGCGCTGTGATGTTTGTTATCGCGAATGCCCGAAAATTGATGAGGCAATCACCCTGGAGCTGGAGCGCAACACGCGTACCGGTAAGCACGCCCGTTTTCTGCCAACAGTTCACAGCGACGCCTGTACCGGCTGCGGTAAGTGCGAAAAGGTGTGTGTGCTGGAACAACCGGCAATCAAGGTGTTACCGCTGTCACTGGCGAAAGGGGAGTTAGGTTACCATTACCGCTTCGGCTGGCTGGAGGGGAACAATGGCAAATCGTAAACGTGACGCCGGGCGCGAGGCGCTGGCGAAGAAAGGCTGGTGGCGCAGTCACCGTTGGCTGGTGTTGCGTCGCCTTTGTCAGTTCTTCGTGCTGGGAATGTTTTTGAGCGGCCCGTGGTTTGGTGTGTGGATCTTGCATGGCAACTACAGCAGTAGCCTGTTATTCGACACCGTTCCGCTGACCGATCCGCTGATGACGCTGCAAAGCCTTGCCAGCGGTCATCTGCCTGCCACGGTGGCGCTGATCGGTGCGGTGATTATCACCGTACTCTACGCCCTGGCAGGAAAGCGATTATTTTGCAGCTGGGTCTGTCCGCTGAACCCAATTACCGATTTAGCAAACTGGTTACGCAGACGATTTGATCTCAATCAGTCTGCGACGATCCCTCGCCACATTCGCTACGTGCTGTTGGTGGTCATTCTGGTGGGATCAGCCTTAACTGGCACGCTCATCTGGGAATGGATCAACCCCGTTTCACTGATGGGGCGTAGCCTGGTAATGGGATTCGGTAGCGGCGCGCTGCTTATTCTCGCGCTGTTTTTATTTGATCTACTGGTCGTTGAACACGGCTGGTGCGGGCATATTTGTCCGGTCGGCGCGCTGTATGGCGTGTTGGGTAGCAAAGGTGTAATTACCGTTGCGGCCACCGATCGGCAGAAATGTAACCGCTGTATGGATTGTTTTCATGTTTGCCCGGAACCGCATGTGCTACGTGCCCCGGTGCTGGATGAACAAAGCCCGGTGCAGGTCACCAGCCGCGATTGCATGACGTGCGGTCGCTGCGTGGATGTCTGTTCTGAGGATGTATTTACAATAACTACACGATGGAGTTCGGGAGCGAAATCATGAAAAGCCATGACCTGAAGAAAGCGCTGTGTCAATGGACGGCGATGCTGGCCCTGGTGGTGAGCGGCGCGGTTTGGGCGGCAAATGGCGTCGATTTTAGCCAGTCGCCGGAAGTATCCGGGACGCAGGAAGGGGCCATTCGGATGCCAAAAGAGCAGGATCGGATGCCGCTGAACTATGTGAATCAGCCGCCAATGATCCCGCATAGCGTTGAAGGTTATCAGGTAACGACCAATACCAACCGCTGCTTACAGTGCCACGGTGTTGAAAGCTATCGCACCACTGGCGCACCGCGCATCAGTCCTACTCACTTTATGGACAGCGACGGCAAAGTGGGCGCAGAAGTGGCTCCGCGTCGTTATTTCTGTCTGCAATGTCACGTACCGCAGGCCGATACCGCGCCAATCGTGGGGAATACCTTTACCCCATCAAAAGGTTACGGGAAATAAGAGGTTATTATGGGAAATTCTGACCGTAAGCCTGGTCTGATTAAGCGCCTGTGGAAATGGTGGCGTACCCCCAGCCGTCTGGCGCTGGGGACGCTGCTGTTGATCGGCTTTGTTGGCGGCATCGTCTTCTGGGGCGGCTTTAACACCGGGATGGAAAAAGCTAACACTGAAGAGTTTTGCATTAGCTGCCACGAAATGCGCAACACGGTGTATCAGGAATACATGGATTCCGTGCATTACAACAACCGTAGCGGCGTTCGTGCGACCTGTCCGGATTGTCACGTTCCGCACGAGTTTGTGCCGAAAATGATACGCAAGCTCAAAGCAAGTAAAGAGCTGTATGGTAAAATTCTGGGCGTTATTGACACGCCGCAGAAATTCGAAGCTCATCGCCTGACTATGGCACAGAATGAGTGGCGGCGAATGAAGGACAACAATTCGCAGGAGTGCCGTAACTGTCACAACTTCGAGTTTATGGATTTAACCGCCCAGAAAGGTGTTGCCGCGAAGATGCACGATCAAGCGGTGAAAGATGGGCAAACCTGTATTGACTGCCATAAAGGGATCGCGCACAAGCTACCCGATATGCGCGAAGTTGAACCAGGTTTTTAACAGGATGTCATTGCGTGGGGATGCTTGAAGCCAGAGAATTGCTCTGCGAGCGGGATGAACGAACCTTGTTTAGTGGTTTGTCATTTACGCTGAACGCAGGAGAGTGGGTACAAATCACCGGCAGCAACGGTGCGGGGAAGACAACGCTTCTTCGTCTGCTGACTGGGTTGTCTCGTCCTGACGCCGGTGAGGTTCTCTGGCAAGGGCAGCCCTTGCATCAGGTACGCGACAGCTACCATCAAAACCTGTTATGGATAGGCCATCAGCCGGGGATTAAAACCCGGCTGACGGCGTTAGAAAATCTGCACTTCTATCACCGTGACGGTGATACCGCACAATGTCTGGACGCTCTGGCGCAGGCCGGGCTTGCCGGATTCGAAGATATTCCCGTAAACCAGCTCTCTGCCGGGCAACAACGCCGCGTCGCGCTGGCGCGATTATGGCTGACCCGCGCTACGTTGTGGATCCTCGACGAACCTTTTACCGCGATTGACGTCAACGGCGTCGATCGTCTGACCCAGCGCATGGCGCAGCATACGGAGCAGGGGGGAATTGTGATTCTGACCACCCACCAGCCGCTCAACGTTGCTGAAAGTAAAATCCGCCGCATTTCTCTGACGCATACAAGGGGCGCATGATGTTCTGGCGCATTTTCCGTCTTGAGCTGCGCGTGGCGTTTCGCCATAGCGCCGAAATCGCTAACCCGCTGTGGTTCTTCCTGATTGTTATTACCCTTTTTCCACTTAGTATCGGTCCGGAGCCGCAATTGCTGGCGAGGATTGCACCGGGCATTATCTGGGTGGCGGCGCTGCTTTCCTCTTTGCTGGCGCTGGAGCGACTGTTTCGTGACGATTTGCAGGACGGCAGTCTTGAACAACTGATGTTGTTGCCATTACCCTTGCCCGCCGTTGTGCTGGCGAAGGTGATGGCGCACTGGATGGTGACAGGTTTGCCCCTGCTCATTCTCTCACCACTGGTGGCATTGCTACTGGGAATGGACGTGTACGGTTGGCAAGTGATGGCGCTTACGCTGTTGTTGGGAACCCCCACGCTTGGCTTTCTTGGTGCGCCAGGCGTGGCGCTGACGGTCGGACTTAAGCGCGGTGGAGTGCTACTCAGTATTCTCGTGTTACCACTCACCATCCCCTTACTCATCTTTGCCACCGCTGCGATGGACGCGGCTTCGATGCATTTGCCCGTGGACGGGTATCTGGCAATTTTAGGCGCGTTGCTGGCTGGCACCGCGACATTAAGTCCTTTTGCGACGGCGGCAGCGTTACGAATCAGCATTCAATAACGCTGGATTACTGATTTTTGTTCGAGTCTGGTATCGAAACTATGTGGAAAACACTACATCAACTGGCGATCCCTCCACGGTTATATCAAATCTGTGGCTGGTTTATACCGTGGCTGGCAATCGCCAGTGTGGTCGTGCTCACCGTCGGCTGGATCTGGGGATTCGGCTTTGCTCCGGCTGATTATCAGCAAGGAAATAGCTATCGCATTATTTATCTACATGTGCCAGCGGCAATCTGGTCGATGGGTATTTATGCCTCGATGGCGGTAGCGGCGTTCATCGGTCTTGTCTGGCAGATGAAAATGGCTAACCTGGCGGTCGCGGCGATGGCGCCTATTGGCGCGGTATTTACTTTTATTGCCCTGGTTACTGGCTCTGCATGGGGAAAACCGATGTGGGGCACCTGGTGGGTGTGGGACGCGCGTCTGACTTCTGAACTGGTGCTGCTGTTTTTGTATGTTGGTGTGATTGCCCTGTGGCACGCCTTCGACGACCGCCGTCTGGCGGGCCGTGCGGCAGGTATTCTGGTGCTAATTGGCGTGGTGAACCTGCCGATAATTCATTATTCCGTGGAGTGGTGGAACACCCTACATCAGGGATCAACGCGGATGCAGCAAAGTATCGATCCGGCAATGCGTTCGCCGCTGCGCTGGTCGATTTTTGGCTTCCTGCTGCTTTCTGCCATGCTGACGCTAATGCGGATGCGCAATTTGATTTTGCTGATGGAAAAACGCCGTCCGTGGGTGAGTGAACTGATACTGAAAAGAGGCCGTAAATGACCCCTGCATTTGCTTCCTGGAATGAATTTTTCGCAATGGGCGGTTACGCCTTTTTTGTCTGGCTGGCGGTGGTGATGACCGTTATTCCGCTGGTGGCTTTGGTCGTGCACTCGGTGATGCGGCATCGCGCAATTTTGCGTGGTGTGGCGCAACAGCGGGCGCGTGAGGCGCGGTTACGTGCCATGCAACAGCAGGAGGCCGCATGAATATTCGCCGTAAAAATCGTTTGTGGATTGCCTGCGCCGTGTTGGCAGGTTTGGCGCTGACCATCGGTCTGGTGCTGTATGCGCTGCGCTCTAATATCGATCTTTTCTATACACCGGGAGAAATTCTCTACGGAAAGCGTGAAACGCAGCAGATGCCGGAAGTTGGTCAGCGTCTGCGCGTGGGCGGGATGGTGATGCCGGGTAGCGTGCAGCGCGATCCTGACTCACTGAAAGTGACGTTTACCATTTACGATGCTGAAGGTTCAGTGGATGTCTCTTACGAAGGCATTTTGCCGGACCTGTTCCGTGAAGGGCAGGGTGTTGTGGTTCAGGGCGAACTGGAAAAAGGCAATCATATCCACGCTAAAGAAGTACTGGCGAAACACGACGAAAACTACACGCCGCCAGAAGTTGAAAAGGCGATGGATGCTAACCATCGTCGCCCGGCAAGTGCTTATAAGGATCCCGCATCATGATGCCAGAAATTGGTAACGGACTGCTGTGCCTGGCGTTAGGGATTGCACTTTTGCTGTCTGTTTATCCGCTATGGGGTGTGGCGCGTGGAGATGCGCGGATGATGGCCTCCTCCCGGCTGTTTGCCTGGCTGCTGTTTATGTGCGTGGCTGGCGCGTTTCTGGTGCTGGTTAACGCCTTTGTGGTAAACGACTTCACCGTCACCTATGTCGCCAGTAACTCCAATACCCAGCTTCCGGTGTGGTATCGCGTGGCGGCCACGTGGGGGGCGCATGAAGGTTCGCTACTGCTGTGGGTGCTGCTAATGAGCGGCTGGACGTTTGCGGTGGCGATTTTTAGCCAGCGTATTCCGCTGGATATTGTGGCGCGCGTACTGGCGGTAATGGGGATGGTCAGCGTCGGCTTTTTGCTGTTCATTCTCTTTACCTCTAACCCGTTCTCACGCACATTGCCGAACTTCCCGATTGAAGGGCGCGACCTTAACCCGTTGTTGCAGGATCCGGGGCTGATCTTCCATCCGCCTCTGCTTTATATGGGGTACGTTGGTTTCTCGGTGGCATTTGCTTTTGCCATTGCTTCTTTGCTGAGTGGGCGTCTGGACAGCACTTATGCGCGTTTTACTCGTCCGTGGACGCTGGCAGCGTGGATCTTCCTGACGCTCGGCATCGTACTCGGTTCCGCGTGGGCCTATTACGAACTCGGCTGGGGCGGTTGGTGGTTCTGGGATCCGGTAGAAAATGCCTCGTTTATGCCGTGGCTGGTGGGGACTGCGCTGATGCACTCGCTGGCGGTCACTGAACAACGCGCCAGCTTCAAAGCGTGGACATTACTGCTGGCAATCAGTGCCTTCTCGCTGTGTCTGCTGGGGACTTTCCTGGTGCGTTCTGGCGTGCTGGTATCGGTACACGCGTTTGCGTCTGATCCGGCGCGCGGTATGTTTATCCTCGCCTTTATGGTGCTGGTGATTGGCGGTTCGCTGCTGCTGTTTGCCGCGCGTGGACACAAAGTTCGCTCACGCGTAAACAATGCGCTGTGGTCGCGGGAATCTTTGCTGTTAGCGAACAACGTTTTGCTGGTCGCCGCGATGCTGGTGGTATTGCTGGGGACGCTGCTACCGCTGGTGCACAAGCAACTGGGACTGGGCAGCATTTCGATTGGCGAACCGTTCTTTAACAGCATGTTTACCTGGCTGATGGTGCCATTTGCACTGGTGCTGGGCATTGGTCCGCTGGTGCGTTGGGGGCGCGACCGACCGCGTAAAATCCGCAATTTGTTGATTATCGCCTTCATCTCTACGCTGGTGTTGTCTCTGCTGTTGCCGTGGCTGTTCGAAAGCAAAGTTGTGGCGATGACGGTGCTCGGCCTGGCAATGGCCTGCTGGATTGCGGTGCTGGCAATTGCGGAAGCTGTGCTGCGTATTTCACGCGGCACGAAAACCACCTTCAGTTATTGGGGGATGGTGGCGGCTCACCTGGGGCTGGCGGTGACAATTGTTGGCATTGCCTTTAGCCAGAACTATAGCGTCGAGCGTGATGTGCGCATGAAGCCCGGCGATAGCGTCGATATTCATGAATATCGCTTCACCTTCCGTGATGTCAAAGAGGTGACTGGCCCGAACTGGCGTGGTGGTGTGGCGACTATCGGCGTAACGCGAGAGGGTAAACCGGAAACGGTGCTGTATGCGGAAAAACGTTATTACAACACTGCCGGGTCGATGATGACCGAAGCGGCGATTGACGGCGGCATCACGCGTGATCTGTACGCCGCGCTCGGTGAAGAGCTGGAAAACGGCGCGTGGGCTGTGCACCTTTACTACAAACCGTTTGTTCGCTGGATTTGGGCGGGCGGGCTGATGATGGCGTTGGGCGGGATGCTGTGCCTGTTTGATCCTCGCTATCGTAAGCGCGTGAACCCGCAAAAAACTGCGCCGGAGGCTGTATGAAGCGCAAAGTATTGTTACTTCCTTTGATTATCTTCCTGGCGATTGCCGCGGCGCTGCTGTGGCAGCTGGCGCGTAATGCCGAAGGGGATGATCCGACCAATCTGGAATCGGCGCTCATTGGCAAGCCTGTGCCGAAATTTCGCCTCGAATCACTGGACAATCCGGGGCAGTTTTATCAGGCGGATGTGCTGACTCAGGGCAAACCGGTGCTGCTTAACGTCTGGGCGACCTGGTGTCCGACCTGCCGTGCGGAACATCAATATCTGAATCAGCTTTCTGCGCAGGGCATTCGCGTGGTCGGCATGAACTATAAAGACGATCGCCAGAAGGCAATCAGCTGGCTGAAAGAGCTGGGCAATCCTTACGCGCTAAGCCTGTTTGATGGCGACGGCATGTTAGGGCTGGATCTCGGTGTCTATGGCGCGCCGGAAACGTTCCTTATTGACGGCAACGGCATCATTCGCTATCGCCATGCGGGCGATCTCAATCCTCGCGTCTGGGAAGAAGAGATCAAGCCGCTGTGGGAGAAATACAGTAAGGAGGCCGCACAATGAGGTTTTTATTGGGTGTGCTGATGCTGATGATCTCCGGTTCAGCGCTGGCGACCATCGATGTGTTGCAGTTTAAGGATGAAGCGCAGGAACAGCAGTTTCGCCAACTCACTGAAGAACTACGCTGCCCGAAATGCCAGAACAACAGCATTGCCGATTCTAACTCGATGATTGCGACCGACCTGCGCCAGAAAGTGTACGAACTGATGCAGGAAGGTAAAAGCAAGCAGGAGATTGTCGATTATATGGTGGCGCGTTACGGCAACTTCGTCACTTACGATCCGCCGTTAACGCCGCTGACCGTCTTGCTGTGGGTGCTGCCAGTGGTAGCTATTGGTATCGGCGGTTGGGTTATTTATGCCCGCTCGCGGCGGCGTGTACGGCTGGCAGTGGAGGAGTTTCCTGAACAAAGCGTGCCGGAAGGTAAGCGTGCCGGATTTGCTGTTTACCTGCCGGGTATTGTTGTGGCGTTGATTGTGGCAGGTGTCGGCTACTACCAGACTGGCAATTATCAGCAGGTAAAAATCTGGCAGCAGGCCACGGCGCAGGCTCCGGCATTGCTGGACAGGGCGCTGGATCCGAAAGCCGATCCGCTCAATGAAGAAGAGATGTCGCGCCTTGCACTTGGAATGCGTACTCAACTGCAAAAAAATCCGGGAGATATAGAAGGCTGGATTATGTTGGGCCGCGTTGGCATGGCGCTGGGTAACGCCAGTATCGCGACCGATGCATACGCCACTGCGTATCGCCTCGATCCGAAGAACAGTGATGCCGCACTGGGTTACGCTGAAGCGTTGACACGTTCATCTGATCCCAGCGACAACCGCCTCGGCGGCGAACTGCTGCGTCAGTTGGTGAGAACGGACCATAGCAATATCCGTGTGTTAAGCATGTATGCGTTTAATGCCTTTGAGCAGCAGCGATTTGGCGAAGCCGTTGCCGCGTGGGAGATGATGTTGAAACTCTTACCTGCCAACGATACTCGCCGTGCGGTGATTGAACGCAGTATCGCGCAGGCGATGCAGCATTTATCACCACACGAAAGTAAATAAGAAGAAGCCCGATGGTGATGCCATCGGGGCCAGATTGATAACAAAGTGCGCTTTGTTTATACCGGATGCGGCGTAAACGCCTCATCCGACCTACAAAATCGTGCGAATTCAATACATTGCTCGATCCGTGTAGGCCTGATAAGCGTAGCGCATCAGGCAGTGTTGCGTTTGTCATCAATATCAGCCCGATGGTGATGCCATCGGGGCCAGATTGATAACAAAGTGCGCTTTGTTTATGCCGGATGCGGCGTAAACGCTTTATCCGACCTACAAAATCGTGCGAATTCAATACATTGCTCGATCCGCGTAGGCCTGATAAGCGTAGCGCATCAGGCAGTTTTGCGTTTGTCATCAATATCAGCCCGATGGTAAAACCATCGGGCTATTTTTTTATTGCGCCCCGCGTTGTTGCAGGAACAGAATGGTGGCCGCCACGCGTGAGCGGACGTTGAGTTTACGCAGCAGATTGCGGATATGGACTTTTACCGTCTGCTCAGAAATATTCAGTACCGAAGCGATCTGCTTATTGGACAGTCCTTGTGCCAGTTCGTGCAGAACATCTAATTCACGCTCCGTTAGCACGCTGAAGGGGTCTTCTTCAGCGCCAAACATTTCACGCTCGCGTAAGTACTGACTGACGCGTTCACTAAAGACTTTGCTACCTTTTGCTCCGGCGCGAATCGCTTCCAGCAACACTTCCGGATCGCTATCTTTCAACAGATAACCGTCAGCGCCTGCGTCTATCAATGCAAAGATATCGCTGGAGGCATCTGAAACGGTCAGGATTATAATTTGCGCGGTAACGCCATCCCTGCGCAAGGCATTGAGGGTATCCAGGCCACTCATACCTTTCATATTGAGATCCAGCAAGATCACGTCGATATCCAGTCTATTCGCCAGATCGATAGCACTAGCGCCGTCGCCTGCTTCGGCGACCACTTCAAAGCCAGGGTCAAGCTCCAGTAACTGACGAACACCGCGTCGCATAAGTGGATGATCATCCACAATCAGCACCTGAAAAGGCGTTGCTTCAGGCATAGTAGTCTCCTGAGGTTTTATTAGAATCATTATGTTTGAGCGTAGCGTTGGTTACGCTACCAGGCGCGTGAATGTTACCCCATTTTATGTATGGGCATGTAGTGAAAACTGTAAGTGTGGGTAGAAGGGGAATGACGTAGATATAAAAAAACCAACCTTTGCGGTTGGTTTTCTTGGGATTTTTGGTCGGCACGAGAGGATTTGAACCTCCGACCCCCGACACCCCATGACGGTGCGCTACCAGGCTGCGCTACGTGCCGACTCGTGGCTGCTTATACTACCGTTTTCCACACCGATTGCAAGTAAGATATTTTGCTAACTGATTTATAATTAATCAGTTAGCGATAAAACGCTTCTCGTCTGTCAGCACCTGCAATAACAAACTCAACTGTGGTTTTTCGTCTCTCACTCTTTCACCACGTAAGTTGTAAGTGCGGTATTTACCGTTATTGTTCAGTACTAGCGTCATTTTCGGTGTGGTAATTGCCAGCGTATCGTTATCCGCGGCTGTTACCCAGTAATGACGGCGCTCAGGATTGAACAAGTCCTGACCTTGTGAGTATTCGCTGGCAGGCGTGCTGACGTGTAGCAGGCGTTGCATCAGCGTGGTCATAAGATCAGTATGATCGGTCAAGGCATTAATACGCTGTGCCGGTGTGCCTGGCCAGTGAATGACTAATGGCACCTGAAGATGGCCACGTGACCAGTCAAAGGTTTCTTCATCTTCGCTCAGCGGAATGCCGCGACCAGCAGTGATCATCACCACCGTGTTGTCCAGTTTCCCGGATTCACGTAACGCATTCAGGACGCGATTGATCTGGTCATCAACATTGCCTGCCGCGCGGCTATATTTCCGGGCAAATGCCTGCTGATTGCTGTCATCAATATTGGTGCCATTGAAAGATACCCACGAGAACCAGCGGTTATCTTCTTGCGCGTAGCGGCCAAGCCAGTTGATCCACTGCGTGGCGGTCTGCTCATCGGATTGTGTATGTACGCTCGGCATCGAGAAGTCTGACAACAATGCCTGGCGATACAGCGGACTGGTAAAGCCATCTGACGAGAATAAGCCCAACTGATAGCCTTGCTGGTTGAGCGCGGTAATTAACGCCGCAGGCGTACGGGTCGACAGAATACCGTCCATATAGCTTGGCGAGATACCATAGAACAAGCCAAAAATACCGTTGTCGGTGGTGTTGCCGGAACTCAAATGGCGCGTGAACGAAATATTATGTTCGGCAAAACCCGCCAGTGCAGGCATCTGCTTCTCGTAGCGTGAGTAGTTCAGGCCATCGACAGTAATCAACAACACATTTTGCCCGGTGCCCATATCGCGGTAGCGCAATTCGCTTAACGGATACTGTACGGAAACAGCGTCTGGATTGCCTTGCTCGATCAGACGGCGTTGATACTCCTGCGCATCAAGCAGACCATGCTTCTCAAGAAAACGTCGTGCCGTCATCGGGTACGAAAGCGGCAGGTTAGCGCGCTGCATGGTGATAGGGCGATAGAAGTTAGCATCGGCCCAGATATACACCATGTGTGAGGCGATAAAGGCGATAAATAAGAATGCGGCCAGCGGACGGGCGAAGCGTCGACGACGCGTCAGACTGCGCAGCTTTTGCCAGCTCCACGTCGCAAACACCAGTTCAATCAATAAAATAACTGGCACGCTGATAAACATTAGCTGCCAGTCGCGCGCCATCTCATTCTCGTCCGGATTGATAACCAACTGCCAGACGATGGGATTAAGATGGAGATGGAAACGGGTAAAGACTTCGCTGTCGATCAGTAACAGCGTCATTCCCACAGTGGCCAGAATGACGGACAAAAACCTCATTAGCCTCTGTGAGCCGACGATAAAGGTCAGCGGGAAGAGGATCAGCAAGTAGGTGGCGAACACCAGAAAGCTGAAGTGGCCGATAATGCTTACATAGGAATAAATACGACCCGCAAGCGTTGTCGGCCAGTCGGCGATAAACAGGTAACGACTGCCAATGACAAGTGAGAGCAGAATGTTGAACAGTGCAAACCAGTGCCCCCAGCTGACCATCTGGGAGACTTTTTCACGGTAGCGCTGACGATGAGTTACCATAACCTGTTATCTGTTTCCCTTAGTGCGCTTTGTCTTCGTTGATCGAGGACTGCAAAGCGCGGGCAAAAGAGTTGGCAATTGCCTGGCGTTGAGCCGGGGCAATGCTGGTATTGATAAGGTTAGTGACCATGTTGCCTAACACCATCAGGGAAAGGTCGGTCGGAGCCTTATGTTTTTCCAGTACGTTGAGCAGCTCTGCGAGCAATTGTTCAACCTGTTCATCACTGTAGCGGGAAATTTGTGGCATAAATCGAAATCAGTTAGTTGATGAAAGGGCAACATATTACCGTAGCAACGGTTTTTTTTCTGCTTTTTTATGCTTTCAATCATTCTCCTTACGCAGCCTTCTGTAAAATGGCCGCCATCTTTTATTGCGTCGCTTTACCGGTGGTGGTTGAATACCGCCCGGTCTTAAAGGAGAGTTTATCATGAGTCTGGATATCAACCAGATTGCTCTGCACCAGCTTATCAAGCGTGATGAGCAGAACCTTGAGCTGGTGTTGCGCGATTCATTGCTGGAACCGACGGAAACCGTCGTTGAGATGGTGGCAGAGCTGCATCGGGTCTATAGCGCCAAGAACAAAGCCTACGGATTGTTCAGCGAAGAGAGTGAACTGGCGCAGACGCTGCGCTTGCAACGTCAGGGCGAAGAGGACTTTCTGGCATTTAGCCGCGCGGCAACCGGTCGCCTGCGTGACGAACTGGCAAAATATCCGTTTGCTGATGGCGGTTTCGTCCTGTTTTGCCACTATCGTTATCTGGCAGTTGAGTATTTGCTGATTTGCGTGCTGAGCAATCTAAGCAGTATGCGCGTCAACGAAAATCTCGACATCAACCCGACCCATTATCTTGATATCAATCATGCGGATATTGTGGCGCGTATTGATTTAACTGAGTGGGAAACCAATCCGGAATCGACACGCTACCTGACTTTCCTGAAAGGGCGAGTCGGACGCAAAGTGGCGGATTTCTTTATGGATTTCCTCGGTGCCAGCGAAGGGTTGAACGCCAAAGCGCAAAACCGCGGTCTGTTGCAAGCGGTTGATGATTTCACTGCCGAAGCGCAACTGGATAAAGCAGAGCGACAGAACGTGCGCCAGCAGGTTTATAGCTACTGTAATGAGCAGCTGCAGGCCGGCGAAGAGATTGAACTGGAATCGCTGTCGAAGGAGCTGGCAGGCGTCAGCGAAGTGAGCTTCACGGAGTTTGCTGCTGAAAAAGGCTACGAACTGGAAGAGAGCTTCCCGGCAGACCGTAGCACGCTGCGTCAATTGACGAAGTTTGCCGGTAGCGGCGGTGGCTTGACCATTAACTTTGATGCGATGCTGTTAGGTGAACGCATCTTCTGGGATCCAGCGACCGATACGCTGACCATTAAAGGTACGCCGCCGAATTTGCGCGATCAATTGCAGCGCCGGACGTCTGGCGGGAACTAAATCTCCAACGCGAATGTTTCTTTTTAGAGAAACAGTTGCGGGGTAATCACAATTCTTGTCAATCAGTGAGTAAGATAACTTGCTGATTGACCTTTCATTCGAAAATATTTTCTCTGTTATCATATTAAGTGTTGCAGTAAATATTTTTCTCTTCCTCTTTATTCGATAATAAATCGGTCTGGTAACTATTTCCGCCGTTTTTTGTGAGCTGTAACACTGGAAAAAACATTCTGTTTAATTATATTGAGTTTTCCTGGCGTTATATTTTGTTATTTGCTTTGCCTATATAAAATGCAAATATATTTTTAATGTCAATATTATTGCCGTTGTGTTTGACTCATTATATTAATCGTATGAATGATTTTAAGGATTCACCGCATGGAGCAAGAAAATCCTGAAGATAAAAAGTGTTGTCGACCGAATAAAACGTTCTCTTTAACCAGAAAGTTACTGGTATGTTTTATCTTTACCCTCATTGTATTCAGTGGCTGTTTATTTGTCGTCATGAACACGGTCATTCACAACACCAGCACTGACAGCTTTTGCCTGGGTTGTCATGAAATGAAAGACAACATCCTCACCGAGAGCTTCAAAAAATCCATTCATGGCAGTAATCGTACTGGCGTGAAGGTCGCTTGTGCTGATTGCCATATTCCTGATGAATTTGTCCCTAAGATGATCAGAAAAGCCCACGCCGTTAAAGAGGTTTGGGGTCATATGACAGGCGTAATTGATACGGCTGAAAAATTCGATGCACATCGTGGTGAAATGGCAAAAGCGGAATGGGCAAGAATGAAAGCAAATAATTCGCAGGAGTGCAGAAACTGCCACGATATTTCTAAATTACAGAAAAAATTTATGGCGCCGTTCCATGAGGCTTCTCTTAAAGAGGGGAAAACATGCATTGATTGTCATGCCGGCATTGCACATAAATTACCAGCAGTTGCAACAGCAGTTCATTAGTCATTAATACATGAATGTCATGTCTGTTTGGTTTCAAATAAAAACAAGAAGGGTTTCATGTTGATTTAAATTTTTATGCAAAAGGACCATGTTATGAGGAAACTAAAAAGGGGATTCTTATTAGCTGGGGTATTAACGGCGCTTTCCCTAAGCGCCTATGCTGACAGAAATATGAATAAGATCCCGCATATCAATCTGTCGAATCCATCCGTCGAACCAGTTAGTGAGAGAATAATCCAAACAGATGTTGTTGTTATTGGCGGTGGGCTTTCTGGCATGTCCGCAGGGTTGACTGCAGTACAGGGCGGAGCCAAGGTTGTTATTTTTGAAAAACTACCAAGCCTTGGAGGGGCAGGCGTTTATCCTGAAGGCAGTTTAGGCATTGGCACCCTTATGCAGAAAAAAGAGGGGAAAGGTGCCACGCTGAATCAAGCCTTTGGTAAGGCGATCGATTTCCATCACTGGCGAGCCAATGCCAGTGCATTGCACGCATTAATGAAAAACTCAGGCGAAACCATTGATTGGGTTGCCAGTAATGGCGTTGAGTTTACGACCTTAAAAACCACCATTTATCCTCAGTCAGATTCATTATGGACCTGGCATATGTATAAGCATAACGGTGCATCTGTTACTAAAAGCTTTTACAAGAAGATCCTTGATGGCGGTGGTCAAATCTACACCGAAACTCCTGTTAAGAAGATTATTCGCGATAAACAAAGCGGTGATGTCGTTGGCGTCGAAGCGGTTAATAGCGTAACAGGGGAAAAAATCATTGCCTATGGTAAAGGTGTGATTGTGGCGACCGGTGGTTTTGCCAACAACCGTGACATGATTGAAAAATACATCACCGATGTGAATCAGAAAAACATGGTGCCGGTCAAACTACGTGGCCCCCTGATTGATGGACGCGAAGGCGATGGTATCAAAATGGGGCAAGACATTGGCGCTGATACTGCCGGGATGCAAACCATTGCTGGCAATAGCCCATATGTCGATCAAGACCCTCCTATCCGTCAGTTTAATGGCGCGGATTACCAAAAACAGGCCAGAACATCATTAAGCCAGCCATTCCTGTGGATTAACCGACAAGGCGAGCGTTTCTTTGATGAGTCACTCGGTTCCAGTTTTACCCTCGTTTATAACGCTATCACCATGAATGGCGGAGTCATGTATTCCGTCTGGGATGACGCAATGCGTCAGAAGATGGTTAACGAAGGGCCGGTCACGCCGTTTAACGCCATTGTGTTGCCAGGGCAACCGATGAAGGCGCTGGATCAGGCGATCGAGATCGGCATGAAAGAAGGGTGGTTGTTTAAAGGTGAAACGTTGGACGATCTGGCAAAACAGATCAATGTTCCTGCAGACAATCTGAAAGCGACGATTGCGAAAGTAAACAAGTATACGGATGAAGGTTTCGATCCTGACTGGGGGCGCAAGAAAGAGCATCTGTTTAAATTTCAGGATAAAGGACCGTATTACGCCGTGAAAGGTATTCGGGCTTATTTCCTGACGCTGGGTGGTTTGAAAATGAACAGCGATCTGCAGGTCTACGATACCAATGAGAAGATTATTCCGGGTCTGTATGTTGTCGGGCAGGATATGGGCGGTCTGTATGACAGCTCCTATGATTTGGTACTTGAAGGATCGGCTTCTGGCTTTGCGTTGACGTCGGGACGTATGGCAGCGAAACATATTATAAGCACCAGAATGCAGGCACAGGGAGGTGGCAAATGAACAAGCTATTGAAGAACATTGTCACAATCATTCTTGCTGGCGTAATGTGCACCGTTATCGGTATGGTTTCTGCCAGTGCACAAGAGATTGTTGGCATGAAAATGCACAAGACCATTGGTCTGGAATGTAATAACTGCCATGTTGATGATGTTAAAGCCAACAAGAATATGACGCCAACGTGCGTTAGCTGCCATGCGCCTGGTGAGCGTTATTATCATGGTAAGAAGGATTCAGAAGGTAACTCAGTGTTAAAAGAGTATCCGGAGTCGGGTAAAACACGAGTAGCTTCTTTCCATAACTCTCATGGCGGGGAAATTCGCTGTACGGTATGCCATACGTCACATGAGAAGGAACCACAGCCACTCTATTGCAACAACTGCCATCAGTTTGATGTGAAGATTAAGTAGTGCAGGTATTTGTCAGTCGCTAAAAAAGAAAACGGCCCGTAAAGGCCGTTTTCTTTTGTTCAACTTATTCAGCGATTAAGCGCGAACGAAGTCGATGTGCTGCAGCTTCGGTTTGTACGGATGACGCTGTACGTCCTGAGCTTTAACTTTGATTTCTTTACCGTCAACAACGATGGTCAGAACTTCGCTGTAGAATTCAGCTTTAGCTTGCATGTTCATGACTTTGTCGTGATCCAGCTCGATAGCCAGCGGCGCTTCTTTGCCACCGTAGATGATTGCCGGGAACTTGTTAGCGGCACGCAGGCGGCGGCTCGCACCCTTACCCTGCTCTTTACGTACTTCTGCGTTGATAGTAAACATTTCTTTCTCTCTTAAATGATTCCTGCTACAGGCGACCCAGCAACAGGTAAGTGATCTGCTTTGCGTATGCAAAAGCGGGCGAGATTCTATACTCAATCGCCTTATACATCAATCAAAACTACCATTAACCGCGTAATTCGTGCGCCCGCCGAAAACGACCTTCGTAATCGAATATTTTTTCACGCACCTGCCAGTACTGGCCTTTCATTCGTGCGACGACGAAATCCGGATGGCGCAGCAACGCTTGTTGGGCGAGGATATCGGCAGCGGTTATCCAGCGCAAAGGGATGCCCGGTGTACGCGTATGTGGGCGGATAAAAAGTTGTTCGAAGACAGTACGCTGGGCGGGCGTTTGCAGACGGAAACGCTCACTCACATCAGCGCCGTCTTCATCGTAATAGGTGATTTTCAACCATTCGCCTTTCTCGTCGTGCCCATGCTGCAAAGACATGCCGCTACAGCGTAATACCAGGGCGTCTTTCAGTCGTAGCGCCGCTTTTAACATATCATCCGGGTCAACCAGAATGGTGTCACATTCGCGGCAACGGCGGGCGGCAATATCATTTTCTGCGTTACATTGCGGACAATTTTTAAAACGGAAACGGAAGTCACACTGTTCGCGATGACCGTCGCCATCTTCAAACCATCCCTGACAGCGGCGACCAAAGTGTTCAATCAATGTCCCATCGGCGGTCGTTTTGCCCCAAAAGGTGTTGGCAAAGCCACATGCAGGGCAAAAAACCTGCACCGGGACGTTGTCACTTTTGCCTTTCGGTGTACCAACTTCCGGTGCGTAGAGGTCATGAGGATTGCCCGCATAATCGAGAATTAAGCAATCTGTTTTACCCGGCGCCAGACGCAGACCGCGCCCGACAATTTGTTGGTAAAGGCTCACTGATTCGGTAGGGCGCAGAATGGCGATAAGATCGACGTGCGGGGCGTCAAATCCGGTGGTCAGTACCGCGACGTTGACCAGATAGCGAAAACGCTGGGCTTTAAAATTTTCAATTAATACATCGCGCTCAGCGCCGGGCGTGTCGCCAGTAATCAGTGCAGCATCTTCTGCGGGTAGCAAACCGACAATCTCTTTTGCGTGTTCAACCGTCGCGGCGAAAATCATCACCCCTTTACGCTTTTCGGCGAACTCCATAATCTGGCTGATGATGTGCGGTGTAATGCGTTGCTGTTTTTTCAATTCCCGGTTGAGATCAGCTTCGCTGAACAGCCCGTTACTCTGTGCCTGCAAGCGGCTGAAATCGTATTGCACTACCGGCATATCCAGCCGTTCTGGCGGCGTCAGATAGCCATGTTTAATCATATAACGCAGCGGCAGCTCATAAATGCAGTCACGGAAAAGGGCTTTCTCGTCGCCGCGTACCATGCCGTGATAATGGAACTGATAAATCCAGCCTTTGCCCAGTCGAAAAGGCGTGGCCGTCAGCCCCAGCAGGCGTAAGTGGGGATTCACTTTTGTCAGGTGAGTGAGGATTTGCTGATACTGGCTCTCTTCGTCGTCACCAATACGGTGGCATTCATCGACAATTAACAGCGAAAATTCACCCTGAAAGGCATCAAGATTACGGGCGACCGATTGCACGCTGCCAAATACCACTTTACCTTGGCTCTCCTTGCGTTTTAGCCCGGCGGCAAAAATATCGGCTTCCAGCCCCAACGCCTGGTATTTAGCATGGTTCTGCGCCACCAGTTCTTTGACATGTGCCAGCACCAGAACACGACCACGCGCCAGCCGTGCCAGTTCGGCAATCACCAGGCTTTTACCTGCTCCGGTAGGCAGCACGATAACGGCAGGGGTTTTATGACGACGAAAATGGTTGAGCGTGGCATCCACGGCTTCTTGCTGGTATGGACGAAGTGTAAAAATCATGGTTTAGCGTAGGTAGATTAATCTGCTAATAGTATGCCACGGATCTTTTTCCCTTGAGGGAAGTTATTAGACCGCTATACTGGGCAGACAACAGTTCTGATTTTCGGGTCTATGCCCGACCTCCGTTTTTACAGGCAAAATCACACACATGCGACTTGATAAATTTATCGCACAGCAACTCGGTGTTAGCCGTGCTATTGCCGGGCGTGAAATCCGCGGCAATCGTGTCACCGTTGATGGCGAAATCGTCCGCAATGCAGCGTTCAAACTGCTCCCTGAACACGATGTTGCTTATGATGGCAATCCGCTGGCGCAGCAACACGGCCCGCGTTATTTCATGCTCAACAAGCCCCAGGGCTATGTTTGCTCAACTGATGACCCGGATCACCCAACGGTGCTCTATTTTCTGGATGAACCTGTGGCGTGGAAACTGCACGCAGCGGGGCGGTTGGATATTGATACCACCGGTCTGGTGCTGATGACTGACGACGGTCAGTGGTCGCATCGCATTACTTCTCCGCGTCATCATTGCGAGAAGACCTATCTGGTGACGCTGGAATCACCCGTAGCTGACGATACGGCAGAGCAATTTGCTAAAGGCGTACAGCTGCATAACGAAAAAGATCTCACTAAGCCAGCGGTGCTGGAAGTGATTACCCCTACGCAGGTCCGTCTGACCATCAGTGAAGGGCGTTATCATCAGGTGAAACGCATGTTCGCCGCCGTGGGTAACCACGTGGTTGAGCTGCATCGTGAACGCATTGGCGGTATTACTCTGGATGAAGATTTAGCCCCAGGTGAATATCGTCCATTAACTGCAGAAGAAATTGCCAGCGTCGGTTAACACTTTCATTTTATTCAGGAGCCCGTTGTGACCACTCGACAGCATTCGTCGTTTGCTATTGTCTTTATCCTTGGCCTTTTGGCCATGTTAATGCCGCTGTCGATTGATATGTATCTGCCCGCGCTGCCAGTGATTTCAGCGCAGTTTGGTGTGCCAGCGGGCAGCACGCAGATGACCCTGAGTACTTATATTCTGGGTTTTGCGTTGGGGCAGTTAATTTACGGGCCGATGGCGGATAGCTTCGGGCGCAAGCCGGTTGTCCTCGGTGGTACGCTGGTGTTTGCCGCGGCGGCGGTGGCGTGCGCGCTGGCGCAAACCATCGATCAGCTGATTGTGATGCGTTTCTTCCACGGTCTGGCTGCGGCTGCGGCCAGCGTGGTTATCAACGCTTTGATGCGCGATATCTACCCGAAAGAAGAGTTCTCGCGGATGATGTCGTTTGTCATGCTGGTGACCACCATTGCACCGTTGATGGCACCGATTGTTGGCGGTTGGGTGCTGGTGTGGTTGAGCTGGCATTACATCTTCTGGATCCTCGCTGTGGCGGCAATTCTGGCTTCGGCAATGATCTTCTTCCTGATCAAAGAAACGTTACCGCCGGAGCGTCGCCAACCGTTCCACATTCGTACCACTATAGGTAACTTTGCTGCGCTGTTCCGCCATAAGCGTGTCCTGAGTTATATGCTGGCCAGTGGTTTCAGCTTTGCCGGGATGTTCTCGTTCTTAAGCGCCGGACCGTTTGTCTACATTGAAATCAACCACGTTGCGCCGGAAAACTTTGGTTATTACTTTGCGCTAAACATTGTTTTCCTGTTCGTGATGACCATCTTTAACAGCCGTTTCGTTCGCCGTATTGGCGCGTTAAATATGTTCCGCTCGGGGTTATGGATACAATTTATTATGGCGGCGTGGATGGTTATCAGCGCGCTACTGGGGCTGGGATTCTGGTCGCTGGTGGTTGGCGTTGCGGCGTTTGTGGGCTGCGTATCGATGGTGTCTTCTAACGCGATGGCGGTCATTCTGGATGAGTTCCCCCATATGGCGGGAACTGCGTCGTCGCTGGCAGGAACCTTCCGTTTTGGTATTGGCGCCATTGTTGGTGCACTGCTTTCGCTGGCGACGTTTAACTCTGCATGGCCAATGATCTGGTCCATTGCTTTCTGTGCGACCAGTTCCATTCTCTTCTGTCTTTACGCCAGTCGACCGAAAAAACGGTGATCTATTGCACAACGGGGAAGCTAAAAGGCTTCCTTTGTTGATGCATGTCAACCGCAAATCTATCATTCCCCCGATATATGTTTATTTTATGTAAACTCAATTTATGTAAAAAGTCACATCATTGTAGTTAAAAAGGTTGAGTTAGATCGCAGAAACGGGTACATATAGCCCCGCAAACGTGACCACGCCCGCAGATATCATTTAAATCAGAACAATAGCGGCCACGCAGGCGAGGCATCAATCTTTACGATCTGTTGAAGGACAGATTGTTGATGATGTGTTAAAATTAATGTAAATAAATTGTGAAGTAAATGTGCTTCCGGGGAAAATAAGTGACTTCATTACAACTCTCAATCGTCCATCGACTGCCGCAGAACTATCGTTGGTCTGCTGGTTTCGCAGGTTCGAAAGTTGAACCGATTCCGCAAAATGGACAGTGCGGCGACAACAGCCTGGTGGCGCTTAAATTACTTAGCCCGGATGGCGATAACGCATGGTCGGTGATGTACAAACTAAGTCAGGCATTAAGCGATATTGAAGTTCCGTGCTCTGTTCTCGAGTGCGAAGGTGAGCCATGTCTGTTTGTGAATCGTCAGGACGAGTTTGCGGCGACGTGCCGACTGAAAAATTTTGGTGTGGCCATTGCCGAACCTTTCTCAAACTACAATCCATTTTAAGCGTCAGCTCAACGCCAGTAGCTGACGCGTATACTCCTGCTGCGGTGCGGCAAACACGCGCGCGCACGGTCCTTGTTCCACCACTTCTCCCTGTCGCAGCACGATAACCTGATGACATAACGCGCGGACAACGTGCAAATCATGGCTGATAAACAAATAGGCCAGTTGATGCTTTTGTTGCAATGATTTCAATAGCGTCAATATTTGCGCCTGTACCGTTTTGTCGAGCGATGATGTTGGTTCATCAAGAATGATCAGCGAAGGCTTAAGAATCAATGCCCTGGCAATCGCAATACGTTGCCGCTGACCACCCGAGAACTCCGCCGGATAACGGTGGCGCGTTTCAGGATCTAACCCCACTTCATGCATCACGGCTATCACTTGTTCTTCGCGTTGTGCGGCAGAAAGCGTCGGCTGGTGAACCCGTAAGCCTTCCTCAATAATCTGCAAAACGTTGAGTCGTGGGTTGAGCGAGGAGTTTGGATCCTGAAATACCACCTGAATGCGATGACGAATAGGTAACAGCTGGCGGCGATTTAAATTTTGCAATGGCTGACCGTCAAAGACGATGCTGCCCTGAGAGTTAATCAACCGCAGCAGCGCCAGCCCCGTTGTGCTTTTGCCGGAACCGGACTCGCCCACTAAACCCAGCGTTTCACCCGCCCGTAGCGTAAAACTGACGCTTTTCACCACCACATTATGATCGACGACGCGCTTCAGGAGCCCTTTGCGAATGGGGAAGGCGACCTGAAGCTGTTCAACATCAAGCAACGTTGAGGCCGGTTCTGGCAACGGCACCGGGTCGCCTGACGGTTCGCTGTTGAGTAGCTTTTGCGTATAAGGATGTTCAGGGGAGGCAAAGAGCGTAACGGCGTTATTTTGCTCCACACAGCGACCGTTTTGCATTACCGCCACACGGTGGGCCAGTTTTCTGACAATGCTGAGGTTATGAGTAATAAACAGCATGCCCATATTCAGCTCGCCTTGCAGTTCGCGCAAAAGCTGCAAAATCTGCGCCTGGACAGAGACGTCCAGTGCGGTGGTTGGTTCATCGGCAATTAATAATTCCGGTCGCGTTAACAGCGCCATCGCAATCATCACCCGCTGGCGTTCGCCGCCGGAGAGCTGATGCGGGTAATCTGTCAGCCGTTTTGCCGCCTGACGGATACCGACGCGATCAAGGCAGTTAAGAATTTCGCCACGAGCCGCCTCCCGACGCATTCCTCGGTGGAGTGAAAGCACTTCATAAAGCTGTTTTTCCAGTGTATGCAATGGATTTAATGACACCATCGGCTCCTGGAAAATCATGGCAATCTTATTTCCCCGCACGCCACGTAATGTTTGCTCATTGGCATGAAGCAGCGATTCTCCATGAAAACGGATATCGCCAGAGAGATATTCAACCGGCGGGGAAGGGAGCAGACGTAAAATTGACAGCGCGGTAACGCTTTTGCCAGAACCTGACTCACCCACCAGCGCCAGCGTTTCGCCAGCCTCAATCTGTAGTGAAACATCATTCACTACGGTACGAACAGTTTGCTGATGGCGAAAACCCACCGACAAATTTTCAATCGCTAACAGAGTTTGCGTCATGCTACACCGCCTTATTAGGATCAAATGCGTCGCGGACGGCTTCACCAATAAAGATCAGCAAAGACAACAATATCGCCACCGACAAGAAGGCAGTGATCCCAAGCCACGGAGCCTGAAGGTTATTTTTCCCTTGTAGCAGCAGTTCGCCGAGTGATGGTGAACCGAGCGGCAGACCGAAGCCGAGGAAATCGAGCGAGGTCAGGGTGGTTATCGAACTACATAAAATAAACGGTAAAAAGGTGAGGGTCGCGACCATGGCATTAGGCAACATATGACGCAGGATAATACTGCGATCGCTGACGCCAAGCGCCTGCGCCGCGCGGATGTAGTCGAAATTACGGGTACGTAAAAACTCCGCCCGCACCACGCCGACCAGACTCATCCAGCCAAACAAGACAGTAATTGCCAGCAGCCACCAGAAGTTAGGCTGTACGACGCTGGAAAGCAGAATAATCAAAAACAGCGTCGGCATCCCCGACCATACTTCAATAAAGCGTTGCCCCCAGAGATCGACTTTACCGCCGTAATAGCCTTGTAGCGCCCCCGCCAGCACGCCCATCACGCTGGAACAGAGAGTCAGCATCAGGCCAAACAGAACCGAGATCCGCGTGCCATACAGAATGCGTGCCAGCACATCGCCACCGTTGGCATCCGTTCCCAGCCAGTTTTGCCGGGAAGGTGGGGAGGGGAAGGGCTTGTCGGTGGAAAAGTTGATACTGGTAGCGCCAAAGCGAATCGGCGCCCACAGTACCCAGCCTTTATCTTCCAGCCGTTGTTTCAGCCACGGGTCCTGATAATCAGCCTGACTTGCCAGCGGGCCGCCAAAATCACTCTCACTGTAGTTTTTCAGCAACGGGAAATACCAGCTGCCGTCATAACGTACCAGCAATGGCTTATCGTTGGCGATCAGTTCAGAACACAAACTCAAACCAAACAAGATGAGGAAAATCCATAACGACCAGTAGCCGCGGCGATTATGACGAAAACGCGCCCAACGGGCCTGATTGACGGGGCTGAGTCGCGACATTAGCGTCCCTCAAAATCAATACGAGGATCGACCAGCGTATAGCTGATGTCGCTGACAATATTCAGCAGCAGGCCAATCAGGGTGAAAATGTACAGGGTGCCAAACATCACCGGATAATCGCGCGAGACGGTCGCTTCGTAGCCCAGTAAACCGAGGCCATTGAGCGAAAACATCACCTCAATCAGCAGTGAGCCGGTGAAAAACATGCTGATAAAAGTCGCCGGAAAACCGGCAATCACCAGCAGCATGGCGTTGCGGAACACATGTTTCCAGAGAATATTTTTCTCACTTACCCCTTTCGCACGCGCGGTCACCACGTATTGCTTACGCACTTCATCAAGGAATGAGTTTTTTGTCAGCATGGTCAGCGCCGCAAAACCGCCAATCACTGTAGCCAGCACCGGCAGCGTGATATGCCACAGATAATCGGTGATTTTCTGATACCACGGCAGCAAATCAAAGTTAGCGGAAACCAGGCCGCGTAGAGGGAACAGGTCGAAATAGCTGCCGCCCGCGAAGAAGACAATCAGCAGGATGGCGAACAAAAAGGCTGGAATGGCGTAGCCGATGATGATAAATGCGCTACTCCAGACGTCAAAGCGGCTGCCGTTATAAACGGCTTTGCGAATACCCAGCGGAATCGACACCAGATAGATAATCAGCGTGCTCCACAATCCGAGGGTGATGGAAACAGGCAGACTGTCTTTAATCAGCGTCAGCACCGAAGCGCTGCGAAACAGGCTGTCGCCAAAATCAAAGCGAATGTAGTCCCAAAGCATTTTGAAATAACGTTCGTGGATCGGCTTATCGAAACCGTAGCGATGGGTGATCTCAGCGATCACTTCTGGATCTAACCCGCGTCCGCCACGGTAATTACTGTCGCTGATATTGCCGACGCCCGTTTGCGCATGGCTGGCACGAACGCCTTCGCCGCCTGCGCCGGGTAATACTCCGGCATGACCAAACTCAATGGCGGCGATGGCCTGGTCGACGGGACCGCCAGGCGCAATTTGCACGATGAAAAAGTTGATGGTGATAATCGCCCATAATGTTGGGATCACCAGCAACAGACGGCGAATCAGGTAAGCGCCCATCTACTCTCCCTGTTTGCTGGCGGACGGCAGTTTGGCCGCTTTATTGACGTCATACCACCAGGTATCGATACCGAGGCTATAGATGGGGCGCACGGCCGGCTGGGAGAATTTATCCCACCAGGCGAGACGGTCTTCCGCCATGTACCACATCGGCAACATGTAATAATTCCACGTTAATACGCGATCCAGGGCGCGCCCCAGAGGCAGTAATTTTTCCTTATTTCCCTGGGCGGCAATAATTTGGTTAATTAGCGAGTCGATAACCGGGCTTTGCACGCCGGGGGCATTATAAGTGGAGTTGATATATTCCGATGACCAGGAAATCTGTAAATCGGAACTGGGCCACGGCATCGCCCGCCACACGCGCGGCATCATGTCATAGTCGCGGCTGCGCATTCGGTTGGTGATTTGCGAGTTATCCACTTTGCGAATGTCCATGTTGATACCCAGCCGTTGCAGGCTATGTTGGAACGGCAATACCCACTGACTATTGCTGCTTGCAGGAAGCAATAATTCAAAGCTGAGTGGCTGGCCTGTGGTGGCATTAACGCGTTGCTGACCTTTCAGCACCCAGCCTGCATCGTTGAGAAGTTTGTCGGCTTTTAACAGGTTGTCACGGTCGTAGCCATCGCCTTTGGACACTGGTGGCTGGTAGATTTGCGTGAACACTTCTGGCGGTAGATCTTTTTTCATTGGCGCCAAAAGCACCAGCTCAGCGGCGTCGGGGTAATTTCTGGCCGCGTATTCGGTATTCTGAAAATAACTGTTCGTGCGACTCCAGGAATTGTAAAACAACGCCTTATTCATCCATTCAAAGTCAAAGGCGAGGGTGATGGCTTCCCGGACCCGGCGATCGCTGAATACCGGTCGTTGAATATTAAACGCCAGCCAGCGCGTATCCTGGGCTGATTCGTTCTTTTGCTCATCTTTGATAATGTATTTTTTATCGAAATTCTTACCGGTATAGCGCGTGGCCCAGTTTTTGGCGTCGTTTTCCATGCGTAAATCAAAGGCGCCAGCTTTAAACGCTTCGAAGGCAACATTATCGTCGAGATAATAATCGTAGCGAATGGTATCGAAATTCCAGCGACCACGATTTACCGGTAAATCGGCCGCCCAGTAATCTTTCACGCGGGAATAGACAATATTTTGCCCCATTTTCCAGGACGTAATGCGGTACGGACCACTGGCAAGCGGAGGCGTAGAGAGCGGGTCGCTAAGTTTATGATCCTTCCAGTACTTTTCTGGAAATACCGGCAGCGAAAACAGACTCAGCATATCTTCTTTGCCTGGTTTGGCTAATTCAATACGCACGGTTAATGGCGCTATGGCTTTGACCGTAGTGCCTTTGTATACCAGGCGAAACTGTGGCACGCCCTCGGTCATAAATTTTTGAAAAGTAAACTCAACGTCGCGTGCGGTAATCGGCGAACCATCATGAAAACGGGCGCGCGGATTGATAGCGACTTCTACCCAGGAATAATCGTCAGCATAGCGTGCGCTTTCGGCAATCAGCGGATAATAACTGCCGGGTTCGTCATCGGAAGTGGTAAATAGCGTGTCGTACAGTTGCTCGGTGCGTGCGCCGGGGTTTCCGCGTAGTGCATAGCGGTTAAAATTATCGAAGGTACCAATGGAGGATAACGTTATTTGCCCGCCCTTCGGCGCAGCGGGATTCACATAATCAAAATGGTTGAAATTAAAAGCATACCGGGGTTCTCCCAGCACCGCAAAGGCATAGCTTTCCTTGATAGCTTGCGCCTGCGCACCGAAGGTGAACAGGGTGATAAACAGCAGCAGTATGCGCACAATCATCTGCAACGGATTTCCTTTTACTCATCATTAGCCGCAATCCGGCATGCTTCAACTATGAATAATAAGGGACACAAGCACACCTTACCACTGCGGCGTATGCGGTTTCTCCAGCCAGCGGACAAAATCATCTATCGGTAAGGGGCGGCTAATCCAATAGCCTTGCAGGAAATTAACACCGCGCTCACGTAGCCAGCGCGCCTGTTCCGGTGTTTCGACACCTTCAGCAACCGTCAGCATATTGAGACGTTTCGCCAGCGTGAGCACCGCGTCAAGCACCGGAGATGTGACCGTTTCCGTACCTATAGCATTGATAAATCCACGGTCAATTTTCAGATACTCGAGCGTGAAGCGTTCCAGATAGATAAGCGCGCTGTGTCCGGTGCCGAAGTCATCAATAGCAATTTCCACGCCGACAGAGTGCAGCCAGGCGAACAGTTTCGTGGCTTCATGCTCTTTCAGCATATCGCGTTCGGTTATCTCCAGTACAATCTGGAAATGGTGCGCGGGTAGGGAGGCGAGCAGCCGATGTATATCCGCTTTAAAGCTCTCGCTGTGCAGATGTTCCGGTGCGATATTAATGCCAAACTTTATGCCCACCGGCAGTACGTTTTGTAATTCAGCCGCATCACGGGCTATAAGCTCAAACAGATGCTGGGTTAGCGGCACGATCATCTTTTGCGATTCGGCATATTGAATGAAGGCATCCGGCGGGATTTCACCTGCAACAGGGTGACGCCAGCGTAGCAGCACTTCCAGGCCCGTGACCCGCAGCGTTGGTGTATCAACCACCGGCTGATACACCAGGTAAAATTGCTCACGTTTGATGGCAGCCATAATTTCTCTGCCAGGGCGCATACGCACACTCATCAGGTAATAGCAGAGCAGGCCAACGACAGTTCCACTCATACCGCCCAGTAAAAACGCATACCACACATCGTTCCATGTCCAGTCATCAGCATAAAGACGCACAGTCAGCGGAATGCCTGTTATTTTGGTTTCGCGTACTGGTTTGCCGGATAACTCACGGACGTTCATCAAATGCGACGAAAATGTCGAAAGCACGGTATCGCCAATAATGAGTGCGATTCCGTCGAAATCTTGCTGACGAGAGCTATAGAGAAGATATGGCGTCAGGTGCAGGTTTAATGCTGCAAAAACGCCGCTATTTTTCAATAAAGGGTTGCGATACCAGATGACGATAGCGGGTTTGTTGGGCACCATTGGCGTGCCAGGCAACATCGCCATATCGACGTCTTTGTTAATATCGAGCGCCGGGATCAACTCATTGAGCGGTATATCCATCTCCCCCGTCGCTGATGAACAAAAGCTCTTTTTATCTTTCACCAGCACAAATGTGCGAACATTCATGCTAAACGCCGCGCGGGCAGTTAGTTCAGGGTTAGCCTGCTGACAGGTATCTAAGGTGAGCGGCTGTAGGCGGTCAGTGGTTAATTTCAGGTCGGCGAAGTAGGTATCGAGATACTTTTGTACGTCGGTAATCAGTGTATCGTATTTGACTTCGTGTTTATGCCAGGCAACCAAAAACTGAAGACAGCTGACCAGTATTGCAATCATCACGCCCGCAATAATGCAGGTAAGCAGGATCTTACGTCCGGAAGAGGGAGCGCGTATGAACATGGTTCCGTTAATATTCCCGAGATTACGACAACGCTGAAGTGGAAGAGAATGACGGGACTATAGCCTGGTTCAAGGCACGGAAACATCATTTTCTATGATGAATGAAAACAAAAAAGCACTGCTTAAGCAGTGCCTTCAGTTAACTCGTCAGGATAGCCAAGGGATTGCATCCAAACGGTTTATTAGCTGCGGCTAAGAACCCGACGTGCTTCGTTGTAACGCTTTTTCCAGTACGGCTCATTCATGCTGGAAATAATAACACCACTGCTGGTGGAAGCATGAACGAACTGATTGTTGCCGATATAAATACCGACATGGCGTCCAGTTGAACCGGCACGGAACAGAACTAAGTCACCTGTACGTAAATTACTACGGGAAACTGACTTGCCCATTTCCTGCTGTTCATAAGTTGAACGAGGAAGTTCTAAGCCAAATTGTTCGCGGAATGTACGCTGTACGAAACCAGAACAATCGATACCTTTTTTCGTGCTGCCACCCAGACGATAACGTACGCCTTTCCAGTCAGCATACTGATCCATAATTCGCGATTTTACGTCGACATTACGAACCAGATTTTCAAATTCATCCTGAGAAGCTTGCAGTGATGATGTTTCACTACCCACTGCACGTGTCTCAGGATGCATATTCTTTGCGGTGTTATTTGCACTACATGCAGAAAGCAGAACCGCTACTGCAATCGCGGGAATCCCGCGCAAGATATATCTCAAAATCGGTTGAGATTTGACCATGTTGTTTGTTTTCCCTTGAAGTCCTTAACGACAAATATCGTTATAAAAAAATGCCAAGCGACACGAGACTAATTACCTGGGCACGTTGAAACAATTCCTTAAGGCCAAATCTGTGGACTAACGCACAAAATTATATGCTGTGAGGATAATCTACCGCCGAGGCAAAACGTGTTCGAGATTACCCGATTGACGCGGTCTTGGCGAGCGGTTTTACATGATTTTTTATAAGAAAAAGTGATACAGAAAGTTAATAAACGGGATTGGTCAATTAAAGTACTATTGTCTAAAAGATGCGCAATCCATTCATTTGCTTAGAGAATGATCATTTCACTTAATGAACGAGAGCAAAGTCGCACATCATCAGGATTATCCCTACTATGAAAATAAACCTGATGATGTTAATTACTGTGAGTTATTTGTTTTATGAATGTTTATTTTTTCCAGGCAGTGATTTGTCAAAAAAGGCGATTAATTGATCACTTAAAGGTGTCATTAGCCACCAGGGCAACCCAATCAATATCACCGTCATGGAACCGACAATGATATCGGTAAACCAATGTGCGCCAATCATCACTCTGGGAAATGCAAAAACCACAAATATAATAAGGGCGATTACTCCTGCGACTTTTCCGAAATATCGCCACATAAAAGCGGAAAAAATAAGCAGCATCATGCCATGATCGCCGGGAAAACTATCTCGTGAGGCATCTTTCGTTGGAACAGATAGCAGTTCGCTGACGCGGTTAATATCTGTAAAGGTCAATGTCGGACTGGCCCGTTTTACCGGAATAAATGCCTGGCCCAACTGGTTTAATACCACTGCGGTTAACAGCATGACCAGACCAATAATCACAATACGCCGTCTGCCGGGTGCGTTTTCTTTCAGCCAGAAACTCAGCATCAGTATTCCCATCGCCAGCAGTGAACAACCGTCGAAGGCGCGATTATTAGTCAACGCAACCAGCCATAAAAAAGTCTTGCTTTCGACCAGTTTCTGATTAAAAAAATAAAAAATATCCGCGTCAATCGGCAACCAGAATCCATGATTGACGGGAATGTACCAGGAAAGAAACAGCGCGAGGCCGACAATATTTAACAGCACTATTTGCGGCAAATTTTTGATCATATTTTCTCTAATTATCTTACTGAAAAACGCAGGCAACCTTACGCGTTGGTCGCTAAACGAAGCTTCAACAGCGCGCTCTGTAAGGCATTCCAGTCAGTTTCGTTGCTGGAAATCAGCTCAATGCGGCTATCTGGTGGTGCAACGTTTTGCGTTTCAATGTGCAGGTCATCGCCCTGACGGTTGATGCGCACAAGACCTTCTGGTATCCGCATCACGCCTTTTACGCGTCCGACCGGCGCAAGTCGCGCCCATTCCAGAATGCCAATGGTGTCGAACACGGTATCAGCGTCGAATATCCAACCGCAGGCCTGGTGTCCTTGTCCGCTATTCAGACTGCGACGCCAGCGTTGATGCTCTGGCAGGCTTAATGCCGCTAATCCTTTTTTCTCGTTATGTTGATGCGAATGGGCAGCGCTGGCGGGCAACTCAGTTAAATTTCGACGAGGTAAATCCAGAAGATGACCTTCAATTTGCCCATGATCGCTGTGAATTAATTGCCGTTCGCCACCGTTTTGTTGCCACCAGCGTTGTAACGCTTGCTCGCTTTCTGGCGTAGCACGGTCGGATTTATTGGCGACAATGATGTCTGCGGCAGCCAGTTGATCACGGAAGTTTTCATTACCGACGCTTTTTTCGTCCAGCAGCAGGCGCGGATCGAGAATGCACAACGTGGCGCGCAGATCGATCCACGGTTCATAGACCGGCGCGGTTAACAGATCGAGGATCTGTTTCGGATGACCCAGTCCGGTCGGCTCTATCAGCAAGCGGTCTGGTTTTCCCTGGCGCAGTAAGGTATTCAACCCTACCTGCATGGGTAACCCATTAACGCAGCACATGCAGCCGCCGGGGATCTCTTTCAGCAATGCGCCGCTATCGGCGAGCAAAGCACCATCAATTCCGACTTCCCCAAATTCATTAACCAGAACCGCCCATTTTTCGTTGGGATTTTTGTGGGCTAGCAGATGAAGAATAGAGGTTGTTTTCCCGCTGCCGAGAAAACCGGTGATGAGGTTGGTCCTGGTCACAACGGCTCCGCAATAATCAGATGAGTTAACTGTGCGTTAATCCTGGCTAAAAAAGGCGGAAAAGAGAAGAGAGCGGGCGGACTAAGCGATGCTCCATCCGCTTTAACCGCAGAAATCGTTAAATTTTGAGGGTGTTTAATAGCGCCTGATGCGCGCCGAACTGCGCGATTTGTTGCCAGGCTTGTTCGATGGCCTGCACAAAATGCGGGTTATCTGGTAGGTCATCACCGAATACTTCACGCAAAGAAAGCAGGGCGGTGACGCGTTGTTCACTGCTACTGCCCGCAACGAGGTTGTGAATTTTATCGTAAAGCGGATCGCGGACATCGATAGCTTTTCCGGCATCATCTACGCCGCTCACATAGCGCATCCAACCTGCGACGCCTAATGCCAGTAACGGCCAGTTTGTTTCGCGAGCCAGATGGATGCGAATCCCTGCCAACATGCGTTGCGGTAATTTTTGACTGCCATCCATCGCGATTTGCCAGGTCTTATGTTTCAGCGCTGGATTGGCAAAACGTTCAATTAACGTATCCGCATAGTATGTTAAATCGACATCTTTAATCCGTAGCGTTGGCGCTTGCTCATCCAACATTAATGTTCTGGCGGCATGGCGAAATGCGCGGTCCTGCATGCAATCACTAATATGGGCGAATCCAGCCAGGTAGCCCAGATAAGCGAGAAAAGAGTGGCTGCCATTAAGCATGCGCAGTTTCATCTCTTCCCACGGCAGGACATCATCCACCATTTGTACACCTGCGATTTCCCAGGCTGGGCGCCCTGCGACGAAGTTATCTTCCACCACCCACTGGATAAACGGCTCGCAGCTAATTGCACAGGGATCATTCACGCCCAGATATTGGCTAATTTCTGCCAGTGATTCTTCCGTTGCTGCCGGGACAATGCGGTCGACCATGGTTCCCGGAAAGCTGACGTGTTCTTTTATCCACTCGGCAAGTTCTGGAGAGCGTTTTTCAGCCATCCCCAGCACCGCATTTTTCACCACATGACCATTGTTGGGAATATTATCGCAGGAAAGTACGGTAAACGGCGCAAGGCCACGTTCACGACGGCGTTTCAGCGCTTCGACAAGAATGCCTGGCGCGGAGTGAGGTTCTTCCGGGCTTTGTAAGTCATGAATAATCCGCGAATTATTGGTATCAAGCGCCCCGGTGGCCGGGTCGATACAATAACCTTTTTCGGTAATGGTCAGGGACACAATTGCCACCTGCGGTTCGCAAAACTTCTCAATAATCGCCGCTAAGGAATCCAGTTTTGCATTCAGGCATTCATGAACGGCCCCGACAATAATCGCCTGATTGCCGTCTGCGCCTTTCTCCAACACGGTATATAAATGATCCTGTTCGCGAAGTTGGCTCATTAGCCGATCGCCGCTGAACAAACTGATTTCACAGATCCCCCAATCGCTGCTCTGGGCATTCAGCACACGGTCGGTCAGTAACGCCTGATGTGCGCGGTGAAAGGCTCCAAAGCCAAAATGAACGATACGGGATTTCAATTGCTGGCGATCGTAACGTGGAGTGTGAATGTGAGGCGGGAACGTAGTGGAGGCAATTGTGTTCATAGAAGTCACGTCTTAGTAACGATTGATTAACAACGCTAGTGTAAAGTTATATGACAGCAATTGAAATTGGTCTGGATTGTTAATGCGATGAAGTGTGAGGACGATCAATTTACAAGTGAATATTGCAGGCGAAAGGTGTTCAGGAAGCGCAAAATGAAGGATTGGTATAATAAATTAAAAAAGGGACAGTCTGAGCTGTCCCTTTTCTGAATGTGGCTGAAGTTAGTCAGCACGCCCCATATAACGGCGTTCTTCGATATGGATACGAATTTTTTCGCCCGGGCTTAAGTATTCTGGTACCTGAATCACCAGGCCGGTGCTCAAGGTCGCCGGTTTGTTACGGGCACTGGCAGAAGCGCCTTTGATGCCAGGAGCGGTTTCAACGATTTCCAGATCAACGGTCTGCGGCAGTTCAAGCGCCAGCAGTTGACCGTCCCAGGTCAGAACCTGCATGTCTGGCATGCCGCCTTCCGGCATAAACAGCAGTTCTTCTTCAATCTGATCTTTGGTGAAGGTATACGGGGTATAGTCTTCTTTATCCATAAAGACATATTCGTTGCCATCGACGTAGGAGAAGTCAACGTAGCGGCGGGTCAGCGTCACGGTATCAACGATATCATCGCCTTTAAAGCGTTCTTCCACTTTCAGCCCGGTACGGACGTCTGAAAAACGCATTTTGTACAGCGTAGCGGCACCGCGGGCGGTAGGCGACTGAATATCAATGTCCTTAACCAGCAGCAGTTTGCCGTTGTAATTCAGTACCATACCTTTTTTAATTTCGTTCGCTCTTGGCATCGAAAAATTCCTGTTGTCGAAAATGTCAAAAATATCGCGACAAACTACTCGCGACGGGCCTTTCAGGCAAGTGGTATTCGCACTTTTGCTGGTGCCAAAAAGGTGGTAATGTGCGCGCTCCTCAATCCGGTGGTTAACCTTAAGAGAACAACGTATGGAATGCCGTCCGGGTTGCGGGGCGTGTTGCACCGCCCCCTCAATCTCCAGTCCTATTCCCGGTATGCCAGATGGCAAGCCCGCCAATACGCCCTGCATTCAGCTTGATGAACAGCAACGCTGTAAAATTTTCACATCTCCACTACGGCCGAAAGTTTGCGCAGGCTTGCAGGCCAGTGCTGAAATGTGCGGTAACACGCGTCAGCAGGCCATGACCTGGCTTATCGATCTGGAAATGCTGACCGCGCCTTAAACATCTTTAATCCGCAGTAAGCAAAACAGAGTGGCGATAATCATCACCATCGCAAACCAGAACACAGCGTGATAATTCCAGATCTCGGCGACGATGCCCGCCACTGATCCTGCGATGATCCAGCCCACGCGCGAAGTGTTGGTATAGAGCGTGGTGGCTGAACCTGCCTGACCGGGCATCAAATCCTGAAAATAGAGCATCCCGATGCCGCCCAGAATGCCAATAAAAATAGCATTTAGCAGCTGCAAGCCCAACAGAATGACAGGTGAATGCGCCATCAGCATTCCTGCGTAAAAACAGACGCCACCCACGGCAGCAACGCGCATTAAGAAACGCTTACCCAGACGTTTGGCGAAATATCCGGCAATCAACATCGTCGGGATTTCCAGCCCGGCGGCGGTTCCCATCATCACACCTGCCAGTTTCTCGGGAAGATGCAGTTCGTTGATAATAAATAGCGGCATGTTGATGATGTACAGGCTGTTCGAGCCCCACATCAATGTACAAATGACAAACAGCAACAGCGTATCGCGACGGTTACGGCGCGGCGCTTCAACCGTGCCGGTCGCCAGCGGAAACTCTTTTTGCACCGACGGTAAAAACAACCACACCATCACGCCGCAGACAATAAACGCCACCGCCGCGCTGAGATACATTACCGTAAAGCTGAATCCCATCGCTAAGGCATACGCCAGCGGCGGGCCAATGACCCACGCTAACGATACCTGAGCGCGTAAAAAAGAGCTGAACATCACCGCTTCACGCCCGGTTTTGTCGGCATGTTCACGAGCAAGAGCAAACATTTGCGGGTTGGCGGTAGAACCAAAACTGCTTAAAAAAACGCCGACGAATAACAAAACAAAGTAGTTGCGATTCCAGGCAAAAAGGGTACAGGCCAGCATGCCTAACAGGCAGCAAAAGACAATCAGTGATTTACGATCGCCGCGTTTATCAGAGCGTCCGGCGAGAAACTGACTGACCAGAATTCCGATAACGGCGCTGCCGGTAAAGAAGAATCCCACCATCGCCGGGCGCGCGTGCACTTCATCAGTGAGGAAAATACTTAGCGTCGGGGTTTGCAGGGCGCCTGCAATACCGGTGAGAAAGGCAACAATTAAAAACGCCGCTGACGTCAGGTCAAACGATTTCGCGCTGGAAACTGCGGGGGAGTTATGCATGCTGGTCGATCAGTGAAAGATGAAGACGCGGAGTTTACGCTGCCTGTCAGAAAATAAACAGTCAGTGAAATCAAACTCGCCACGAATAATCAAAATGGCATTTCACTCTTGCTGATCCTCAGCTGACGCCGTCGAAATGCTAATGCTGATGGCTAATTTCACTGTCAGCATTTCAGATTTTTGGCAAAAAAATGTGCAGCACATCAAACTTTTGGACATAATTTAGCGGCTTCCCTTGCGTGCTGAAGAAGAAGTATTATTCTTCATTGAAACGTTTCAGCGCGATCTTGTCTTTAATCCTAAGCCAGGTTGGCGCTTTTTTTCTCATAGAAGCTGAATCGTTTCAATTCAGCAAGAGAGGAGAACTATGTTCCAGTTATCCGTACAGGACATCCATCCGGGCGAGAAGGCCGGAGACAAAGAAGAGGCTATTCGCAAGGTCGCCGCGGCGCTGGTGCAAGCCGGTAATGTAGCGGAAGGCTACGTCAATGGCATGCTGGCACGCGAACAGCAAACCTCAACCTTTCTCGGCAACGGGATTGCTATTCCACACGGTACTACCGACACCCGCGATCAGGTGCTGAAAACCGGCGTTCAGGTATTTCAGTTCCCGGAAGGCATTACCTGGGGTGAAGGTCAAGTTGCGTACGTGGCTATCGGTATTGCCGCCAGCTCCGATGAACATCTGGGCTTGCTGCGCCAACTAACCCATGTACTGAGCGATGATTCCGTTGCTGAACAACTGAAGTCAGCAACAACAGCAGAAGAACTTCGCGCATTGCTGATGGGCGAAAAGCAGAGTGAGCAGCTGAAGCTCGACAACGAAATGCTGACGCTGGATATCGTCGCCAGCGATCTGCTGACTCTTCAGGCGCTGAACGCTGCGCGTCTGAAAGAAGCGGGCGCAGTTGACGCTACCTTCGTCACCAAAGCCATCAACGAGCAGCCATTAAATCTCGGGCAAGGCATCTGGCTGAGCGATAGCGCCGAAGGTAATCTGCGTAGCGCGATTGCGGTAAGCCGTGCGGCAAATGCTTTTGATGTGGACGGCGAAACGGCTGCCATGCTGGTGAGTGTGGCGATGAATGACGATCAGCCCGTCGCGGTTCTTAAGCGTCTCGCCGATTTGCTGCTCGACAATAAAGCTGACCGCTTGCTGAAAGCAGATGCGGCAACGCTGCTGGCACTGCTGACCAGCGATGATGCGCCGACCGACGACGTGTTAAGCGCGGAGTTTGTGGTGCGCAATGAACACGGCCTGCATGCCCGTCCAGGCACCATGTTGGTCAATACCATTAAACAATTTAACAGTGATATTACCGTGACAAACCTTGATGGCACCGGCAAACCGGCAAACGGACGTAGTCTGATGAAAGTTGTAGCACTTGGCGTTAAGAAAGGTCATCGCCTACGCTTTACCGCCCAGGGACCAGATGCTGAACAGGCGCTGAACGCCATTGGCGACGCCATCGCCGCAGGTCTTGGGGAGGGCGCGTAATGAGCAGACGTGTTGCTACGATCACCCTTAATCCGGCTTATGACCTTGTTGGTTTCTGCCCGGAAATTGAACGCGGCGAAGTGAACCTGGTAAAAACCACCGGTCTGCATGCGGCGGGTAAAGGTATCAACGTTGCCAAAGTTCTGAAAGATCTGGGGATTGATGTCACTGTTGGCGGCTTCCTCGGTAAAGATAACCAGGATGGGTTTCAGCAATTGTTCAGCGAGCTGGGCATTGCAAACCGTTTCCAGGTTGTACAGGGGCGCACCCGTATTAATGTCAAGTTGACGGAAAAAGACGGCGAAGTGACCGACCTCAACTTCTCGGGTTTTGAAGTCACTCCAGCCGACTGGGAACGTTTTGTGACGGATTCTCTGAGCTGGCTTGGTCAGTTCGATATGGTCTGTGTTAGCGGCAGTTTACCATCAGGCGTCAGCCCGGAAGCCTTCACCGACTGGATGACTCGCCTGCGTAGTCAGTGTCCTTGCATTATCTTTGATAGTAGTCGTGAAGCGTTAGTGGCAGGTTTGAAAGCGGCACCGTGGCTGGTGAAACCTAACCGCCGCGAGCTGGAAATCTGGGCTGGCCGTAAACTGCCTGAAATGAAAGATGTGATTGAAGCTGCGCATGCGCTGCGTGAACAAGGTATCGCGCATGTCGTTATTTCACTGGGTGCCGAAGGCGCGCTTTGGGTTAATGCCTCCGGCGAATGGATCGCCAAACCACCGTCAGTCGATGTCGTAAGCACCGTTGGCGCAGGGGATTCTATGGTTGGTGGCCTGATTTATGGCTTGCTGATGCGTGAATCCAGTGAACACACTCTGCGTCTGGCGACAGCTGTTGCTGCCCTGGCGGTAAGTCAAAGCAATGTGGGTATTACCGATCGTCCGCAGTTGGCCGCAATGATGGCGCGCGTCGACTTACAACCTTTTAACTGACAGCAGGAGAGGCATAATGAAAACGCTGCTGATTATTGACGCTAATCTCGGTCAGGCACGCGCCTATATGGCGAAGACCCTGCTGGGCGCGGCGGCGCGAAAAGCAAAACTGGAAATCATCGATAATCCGAACGACGCCGAAATGGCGATTGTTCTCGGTGATTCCATCCCGAATGACAGCGCGCTGAACGGTAAAAATGTCTGGCTGGGCGATATTTCCCGGGCAGTTGCGCACCCTGAGCTGTTCCTGAGTGAAGCCAAAGGCCATGCGAAACCTTACACTGCGCCGGTCGCTACGACAGCACCGGTTGTTGCGAGTGGTCCGAAACGCGTAGTTGCGGTGACTGCTTGCCCGACCGGGGTGGCGCACACTTTTATGGCGGCAGAATCCATTGAAACCGAAGCGAAAAAACGTGGCTGGTGGGTGAAAGTTGAAACTCGTGGCTCTGTAGGCGCGGGTAATGCCATCACCCCTGAAGAAGTGGCTGCGGCGGATCTGGTGATTGTGGCGGCAGATATTGAAGTCGATCTGGCGAAATTTGCTGGTAAACCGATGTATCGCACCTCTACCGGTCTGGCGCTGAAGAAAACCGCGCAGGAACTGGATAAAGCCGTTGCTGAAGCGACGCCTTACGAACCAGCAGGCAAAGCTCAAACGGCGGCGACTGAAGGCAAGAAAGAGAGTGCAGGCGCGTATCGTCACTTGCTGACGGGCGTTTCCTACATGTTGCCGATGGTGGTTGCTGGCGGTCTGTGTATCGCGCTTTCTTTTGCTTTTGGTATCGAAGCGTTTAAAGAGCCGGGTACGTTGGCAGCGGCGCTGATGCAGATTGGGGGCGGTTCAGCCTTTGCGCTGATGGTGCCGGTACTGGCAGGTTATATTGCCTTCTCTATTGCCGACCGTCCGGGCCTCACGCCTGGCCTGATTGGCGGTATGCTGGCGGTCAGCACTGGTTCTGGTTTCATTGGCGGTATTATTGCGGGCTTCCTGGCTGGTTACATTGCGAAGTTAATCAGTACGCAATTGAAACTGCCGCAGAGTATGGAGGCGCTGAAACCGATCCTGATCATTCCGCTGATTTCCAGTCTGGTGGTTGGTCTGGCGATGATCTACCTGATCGGTAAACCGGTTGCTGGCATCCTCGAAGCTCTGACTCACTGGCTGCAAACGATGGGGACCGCGAATGCGGTTCTGCTGGGGGCGATCCTCGGTGGCATGATGTGTACTGATATGGGCGGCCCGGTTAACAAAGCGGCATACGCGTTCGGTGTGGGTCTGCTGAGTACCCAAACCTATGGCCCAATGGCAGCGATTATGGCGGCAGGTATGGTGCCACCTCTGGCAATGGGGCTGGCAACGATGGTGGCGCGTCGCAAATTCGACAAAGCGCAGCAGGAAGGCGGCAAAGCAGCTCTGGTACTGGGACTGTGCTTTATTTCGGAAGGTGCAATTCCGTTTGCTGCTCGTGATCCGATGCGCGTGCTGCCGTGCTGTATCGTTGGTGGGGCGCTGACTGGCGCAATCTCAATGGCGATTGGTGCGAAACTGATGGCACCGCACGGTGGTCTGTTTGTTCTGCTGATCCCTGGCGCTATTACGCCGGTACTGGGTTACCTGGTAGCAATTATTGCCGGTACGCTGGTGGCGGGTTTGGCTTATGCCTTCCTGAAACGTCCGGAAGTGGACGCGGTAGCGAAAGCCGCATAATAAAACGTGAACAACAGGGCAGAAATTTCCTGCCCTGTATCATTTGATGATCGCAAGGTGATTGACAAGTTCTTGAAGGTAACTATATGAATTTATATGGTTTATCTTTAAGTGAAAACCTGAAATCTTCATCGAACATCAACGTTATTTCCTCAAGGGCAGATTAATTTCTGCCCTTTTTTATTGTTCCTGTTCTGTGCATCCCATCACAAATTCCTCGTTTTTTTAATCCATGCATTTAATAGCGTTTTGTGAGCCTGTTCAAATCTGCCCATTTTGCCCATCTGGCGGCAATTTACTTTAAGTAAAACATGCATACTATGAGCACATGTTTAAATATGAACACATGTTTAAACGTTATTGGCAGTACCTATATTCTTGTGGATTGACAGAGTTGGTAATTTTTTACCAGGGGACGTGCTATGCGCGAAAAGGAATATGTCGTAATTATAGGTTCGGCGAATATTGATGTCGCCGGATATTCACATGAATCATTAAATTATGCGGATTCAAATCCAGGGAAAATAAAATTTACTCCTGGTGGAGTAGGGCGCAATATCGCGCAAAATCTGGCGTTGCTGGGGAACAAAGTCTGGCTACTTAGCGCTGTAGGCAGTGATTTTTATGGCCAATCGCTCCTGACGCAAACCAATCAATCCGGTGTTTATGTCGAGAAATGCCTGATTGTGCCAGGGGAAAATACGTCGAGCTATTTATCATTGCTCGATAATACCGGTGAAATGCTGGTTGCTATAAATGACATGAATATTAGTAACTGTATTTCTGCGGAATATCTCGCACAGCACCGTGAATTTATCCAGGGAGCAAAGGTCATTGTCGCTGACTGTAATATCAGTGAAGAGGCGTTGGTCTGGATTCTGGATAATGCCGCCGACGTACCTGTATTTGTCGATCCGGTTTCGGCCTGGAAATGTGTCAAAGTGCGCGATCGGCTAAGTCAGATCCACACCCTGAAGCCAAACCGTCTTGAAGCGGAAACCCTGAGCGGGATTGCGCTGTCAGGGCGTGAAGATGTCGCAAAAGTTGCCGCCTGGTTCCATCAACATGGCCTGAACCGCCTGGTACTGAGTATGGGCGGAGACGGTGTTTACTACAGTGAAATCGGCGGTGAAAACGGCTGGTCTGCACCGATTAAAACCAATGTCATTAATGTTACCGGAGCGGGCGATGCCATGATGGCAGGTCTTGCTTCGTGTTGGGTCGACGGAATGCCGTTTGCCGAATCTGTTCGTTTTGCACAGGGATGTTCGTCAATGGCGCTCTCCTGTGAATACACCAATAACCCAAATTTATCGATTGCCAACGTTATATCGTTAGTGGAGAACGCAGAATGTCTGAATTAAACATTTCCCCTGAATTATTACAAATTTCCCCGGAAGTTCAGGATGCTTTAAAAAGCAAAAAACCAGTTGTTGCGCTGGAATCGACCATTATCTCTCACGGTATGCCGTTTCCACAAAATGCCCAGACGGCAATTGAAGTAGAAGAAACTATTCGTAAACAGGGCGCTGTACCTGCCACTATCGCCATTATTGGTGGCGTGATGAAAGTGGGGTTAAGCAAAGAAGAAATTGAATTGCTGGGTCGTGAAGGACATAACGTAACCAAAGTTAGCCGTCGCGATTTACCTTTTGTTGTTGCGGCTGGGAAAAATGGCGCAACCACCGTTGCTTCAACGATGATTATTGCGGCGCTTGCCGGAATTAAAGTATTTGCCACCGGTGGTATTGGCGGTGTGCATCGCGGGGCGGAACATACCTTCGATATTTCTGCCGATTTGCAAGAACTGGCGCACACCAATGTCACCGTAGTGTGTGCCGGAGCAAAATCTATTCTCGATTTAGGCTTAACTACCGAATATTTAGAAACTTTCGGTGTACCGCTAATTGGCTATCAGACCAAAGCGCTGCCTGCGTTTTTCTGCCGCACCAGCCCGTTTGACGTCAGCATTCGTCTCGACAGTGCCACAGAAATTGCCCGTGCGATGGCGGTGAAATGGCAAAGCGGGCTGAACGGTGGCCTCGTGGTAGCGAACCCGATCCCGGAACAGTTTGCTATGCCGGAACACACTATCAATGCGGCGATCGATCAGGCGGTAGCTGAAGCTGAAGCGCAGGGCGTTATTGGTAAAGAAAGTACGCCGTTCTTGCTGGCGCGCGTTGCTGAACTGACCGGCGGTGACAGCCTGAAATCCAACATCCAGCTGGTGTTCAACAACGCCATTCTGGCGAGTGAAATTGCCAAAGAATACCAGCGTCTCGCGGGTTAATTTCTGACGGGCAGAAAGCCGTCGCCCGTACTGATCATACATACCGAAACCTGGCGCTGACGCCGGGTTTACTGGCATGAAGGGAAAATCATTATGGATATAATGAGAAGTGTTGTGGGGATGGTGGTGTTACTGGCAATAGCATTTGTGTTGTCGGTGAATAAAAAGAGCATCAGTTTGCGCACGGTTGGAGCCGCGCTGCTGCTGCAAATCGCTATTGGTGGCATCATGCTCTATTTTCCGCCGGGAAAATGGGCAGTAGAACAGGCGGCATTAGGCGTTCATAAAGTGATGTCTTACAGTGATGCCGGTAGCGCCTTCATTTTTGGTTCGCTGGTTGGGCCGAAAATGGATGTTCTCTTTGATGGCGCAGGCTTTATCTTCGCCTTTCGCGTACTTCCGGCGATTATCTTCGTTACCGCGCTCATTAGCCTGCTTTATTACATTGGCGTGATGGGGCTGCTGATTCGCATTCTTGGCAGTATTTTCCAGAAAGCCCTTAACATCAGCAAAATCGAATCTTTTGTTGCGGTTACCACTATTTTCCTCGGGCAAAACGAGATCCCGGCGATCGTAAAACCGTTTATCGATCGTATGAATCGCAACGAGCTGTTTACCGCAATTTGTAGCGGGATGGCGTCCATTGCTGGTTCGATGATGATTGGTTATGCCGGAATGGGCGTGCCGATTGACTACCTGTTAGCGGCATCGCTGATGGCTATCCCCGGCGGTATTTTGTTTGCGCGTATTCTTAGCCCGGCAACCGAGCCTTCGCAGGTGACATTTGAAAACCTGTCATTCAGCGAAACGCCGCCAAAAAGCTTTATCGAAGCGGCGGCGAGCGGTGCGATGACCGGGCTGAAAATCGCCGCTGGTGTGGCGACGGTGGTAATGGCGTTTGTCGCAATTATTGCGCTGATCAACGGCATTATCGGCGGAATTGGCGGCTGGTTTGGTTTCGCCAATGCTTCTCTGGAAAGTATTTTTGGCTATGTGCTGGCGCCACTGGCGTGGATCATGGGGGTAGACTGGAGCGATGCCAACCTTGCGGGTAGTCTGATTGGGCAGAAACTGGCGATAAACGAATTTGTTGCTTACCTGAGTTTCTCACCGTATCTGCAAACGGGTGGCACGCTGGAAGTGAAAACCGTGGCAATTATCTCCTTTGCGCTGTGTGGTTTTGCTAACTTTGGTTCTATTGGCGTTGTCGTTGGGGCGTTTTCGGCTATTTCGCCAAAACGTGCTCCGGAAATCGCCCAGCTTGGTTTACGGGCGCTGGCAGCAGCGACGCTTTCCAACCTGATGAGTGCGACTATTGCCGGGTTCTTTCTTGGGCTGGCGTAATGCTCGATTTGTAGTCCGGATAAGACGTATCCGGCAATCGCACTATTGCCAATAATTTTTACTGCATCATCCCGGAGAATTTATTCTCCGGGTCCATTTCCAGCGCCAATCCTAACAGCTGTTTTCTGTTTTTAATTAAATACCCTTTCTGACTTTTAATTAATAAACCGTCGTGAATGAATTGCGCGAGAACATATAACAGGTGCCGATAAGAAACACCCAAATACTCTGCCGCTTGTGTGTGTTTTTCGTGATAAAGATCACCTTCTTGCGAGAGTAATATAAATGCTGCCAGGCGATTCACTAACGGAAATGATTGGTTCTGCGTTAGCGATACAATATTACGATAATTTTTATGACTTAAGGTGACGCAGAGTTTTCGTAAAAATAGCGTGTCGTTTAATAACAGCGGACGGTAATGTTTCATGGGGAGCGCAATACACCAACACTCTTCAATAGCCTGTACCGCACGCGGTTCATGATCTTTATCGATTAACTCAATCTCGCCAATAAAACAGGGCGCGGCAAAGAAATCAATCAGCGACACGCGACCATTAGCTAGCGTGGCGTAAAGTCTGGCACGGCCTCGCGTCAGGTAAAACAGCCAGGACGGCTGTTGCCCTTCCTGCACAATGTAGTCACGCGCTAAAAAATGAAACAGCCGCGTATCGGCTGAAACATCCGTTGAAAAGCAATCCTTAAACGCGGATTCACTCATCAATTGCTGCTTAAGATCATTATTGTGGATTTCTTTCACGATGTTTATCCGCTATGAGATTTCTCATATTTAGCATACGTACGCTGTTGTTAAGATTCAATCATCGGCCCGGTCGAATTTTCTTTGCTGTAGAAAAAATAACGCAACTGGAAACAGAGGAAATAAACAATGGAAAAGAGAAAAATTATTCTGGATTGTGATCCGGGTCATGATGATGCTATTGCCATAATGATGGCTGCGAAACATCCGGCGATTGATTTATTAGGTATCACTATTGTGGCGGGTAATCAGACGCTTGATAAAACATTAATTAATGGCCTGAATGTTTGCCAGAAACTGGAGATTAATGTTCCGGTTTATGCGGGGATGCCGCAGCCCATTATGCGTCAACAAATTGTTGCCGATAATATTCACGGTGAAACCGGACTGGATGGCCCGGTATTCGAGCCGCTAACCCGTAAAGCTGAAAGCACCCATGCGGTGAAATATATCATCGATACCCTGATGGCAAGCGATGGCGATATCACTCTTGTGCCGGTTGGTCCGTTGTCAAACATCGCGGTGGCAATGCGCATGCAACCCGCAATCCTGCCCAAAATCCGTGAAATTGTACTGATGGGCGGCGCTTATGGTACTGGCAACTTTACGCCATCTGCCGAGTTCAACATCTTTGCTGACCCGGAAGCCGCACGCGTGGTGTTCACCTCCGGCGTTCCGTTGGTGATGATGGGCCTCGATCTCACCAACCAGACCGTTTGCACCCCTGACGTGATTGCACGGATGGAAAGGGCAGGCGGCCCTGCCGGGGAGCTGTTCAGCGACATCATGAACTTCACTCTCAAAACCCAGTTCGAAAACTACGGTCTGGCTGGCGGCCCGGTGCATGACGCCACCTGCATCGGTTATCTGATTAACCCTGATGGCATTAAAACCCAGGAGATGTACGTCGAAGTGGACGTCAACAGTGGCCCTTGCTATGGGCGTACCGTCTGCGACGAGCTGGGCGTTCTTGGCAAGCCCGCCAATACCAAAGTCGGCATCACTATTGATACCGACTGGTTCTGGGGATTAGTCGAAGAGTGCGTTCGCGGCTACATCAAAACCCATTAAGTGTTGATAACAAGCCGGGTCAGTATCGCAAAATGCAGGCCCGGCTAGTTCTGATGGGCAGAAAGCCGTCGCCCAAAATGACATGAAGAGATAATCACTATGGATGTCATGAGAAGTGTTCTGGGAATGGTGGTATTGCTGACGATTGCGTTTTTACTGTCAGTAAACAAGAAGAAGATCAGCCTGCGTACCGTTGGCGCGGCGTTAGTATTACAGGTCGTGATTGGCGGCATTATGCTTTGGTTACCGCCAGGGCGTTGGGTCGCTGAAAAAGTCGCTTTTGGCGTCCATAAAGTGATGGCGTACAGCGACGCGGGTAGCGCATTTATCTTCGGTTCTCTGGTCGGACCGAAAATGGACACCTTATTTGATGGCGCAGGATTTATCTTTGGTTTCAGGGTATTACCGGCAATTATCTTCGTCACTGCACTGGTGAGTATTCTCTACTACATCGGTGTGATGGGGATTTTAATTCGCATTCTCGGCGGTATATTCCAGAAAGCATTAAATATCAGCAAGATTGAGTCATTCGTCGCGGTCACTACCATTTTCCTCGGGCAAAACGAAATTCCGGCGATTGTGAAGCCTTTTATCGATCGTCTGAATCGCAATGAGCTGTTTACAGCTATTTGCAGCGGGATGGCCTCAATTGCTGGTTCGACAATGATTGGTTACGCTGCACTGGGCGTACCTGTGGAATATCTGCTGGCGGCATCATTAATGGCGATCCCCGGCGGGATCTTGTTTGCCCGCCTGCTAAGCCCGGCTACGGAATCTTCGCAGGTTTCCTTTAATAACCTCTCTTTCACCGAAACACCGCCAAAAAGCATTATTGAAGCGGCAGCGACCGGGGCGATGACCGGGTTGAAAATCGCTGCGGGTGTGGCAACAGTGGTGATGGCATTTGTTGCCATCATTGCGTTAATTAACGGTATTATCGGCGGCGTTGGCGGCTGGTTTGGTTTTGAACATGCCTCGCTGGAGTCCATTTTAGGTTATCTGCTGGCCCCGCTGGCGTGGGTGATGGGTGTTGACTGGAGTGATGCAAATCTTGCCGGGAGTTTGATTGGGCAGAAGCTGGCGATCAATGAATTTGTCGCTTATCTCAATTTCTCGCCATATCTGCAAACGGGTGGCACTCTGGATGCAAAAACCGTGGCGATTATTTCTTTTGCTCTGTGCGGTTTCGCTAACTTTGGTTCTATCGGGGTAGTGGTTGGGGCATTTTCTGCGGTTGCGCCACACCGTGCGCCGGAAATCGCCCAGCTTGGTTTACGGGCGCTGGCGGCGGCGACGCTTTCCAACCTGATGAGTGCGACCATTGCCGGGTTCTTTATTGGTTTAGCGTAGTGCGCGATTTATGAGCCGGATAAGACGCGTTAAGCGTCGCATCCGGCAACATTGTTACACCATTGGCACTAATGAAAGCGCGTTATCGGCAGACAGGGTAGGGTTGTTTAAGCTGCCGCTGGCGCGCGAAATTGCCGCGCAGGCCATCGCAAAACGGGCGCTATCACGGAAACTGCTTCCTTCCAGAAAGCTATACACCAGGCCCGCCATAAAACCATCGTCAGCACCAAAACTGTCTACCGTCGTATGTGCTGGCGGAGTCAGCAAAAATTGTTCACCATCCTTTTCGCTGCAATAAACTGACTCATCGGGCAAATAAACAAACAGATGCTGAACACCTTGCTGATGCAACGCATTCACTGCGGCATTACGATCAGCATCGCTGGTTATTGGCTGGCCCCATAAAATTTCCAGCTCTGGCAAAGTGGGTTTCAGAGTGTGAATATGCGCCAGCCAGTGTTTGATTTTGCCCGCTTTAAATTCTGAAACGGTATCGACAAACACCGGGATTTCATCGGCAAGGGTGAAGACCCACTCCAGCGCCTCGGCAGTCAGGTTACAATCTGCCAGCACCACGCCCGCATGATGAAGTAAATCGCGCGACCCGTTCAGTAGTTGCGGTGTCAACTGTTCCAGCAGATGGGTATCGTTAATCGCCAGCACGGTTTCATCGTCTCGATTGGCAATTGCCAGATACGTCGATGTGCTTTGGCCGTGTAAACGAACACAGCCGGAGACATTCACTCCGGCGCGGCGCGTCTCTTCCAGGAGCATTTCGCCATAAAAGTCATCGCCAATCACCGAGAGTAAATGGACGTCGCGGCCTAACAGCGCCAGATTGTGGGCGATGTTGCGCCCAACGCCGCCCGCCGAGCAATGAATCGTACCGGGATTAGAGGCCGCTTGCGGATAACGGATATCCGCCATCCCGCGAATATCCATATTGATTGTTCCCACCACCACGCAATATTCCTGCTCGGTGAGAATGTAACCTTTGCCTTTAATCCGCCCTTTGCGCATTAAATCCATAATATGCGCCGCAACGCGCGAACGGCTAATTTGCAGCATATCCGCAATTTCATTCTGCTGAATCAGCGGGTTACGCCGTAAAATTGCAAGGATCTCCTTCTCCCGGTTGTTCATTTTCAGGCTACCGCTTTTTCAGTTTGTTGCGCTTTCAGCCAGGCGATCTCTTCTGCCCAGATATCCGGGTTGATGGTTTCAAGGATCAGCGGAATGCCGTCGAAACGGTCGTCCTGCATGATCCAGCGGAACGCATCATGACCGATATTGCCTTCACCGAGGCTATGATGGCGGTCAACGCGGCTGCCAAAGGCGCTTTTCGCATCGTTAAGGTGCATCCCGCGCAGATATTTAAAGCCGACAATACGGGCAAAATCCGCGAATGTTTTCTCGCATTCGGCTGGAGTACGCAAATCATACCCGGCAGCGAAAGCATGGCAGGTATCAATGCAGACGCCGACGCGGGATTTATCTTCCACGCCGTCGATAATCGCCGCGAGATGTTCGAATTTAAACCCTAAATTGCTGCCCTGACCGGCGGTATTTTCAATCACCGCGGTCACACCTTGTGTTTTATCCAGTGCAATGTTGATGGATTCGGCAATACGCGCAAGGCAATCCTCTTCTGAAATCTGCATCAGATGGCTGCCAGGGTGGAAGTTGAGCAAAGAAAGTCCCAGTTGTTCGCAACGCTGCATTTCATCTATAAAGGCATCGCGCGATTTTTCCAGAGCTTCAGCGACCGGATGTCCGAGGTTAATCAGATAACTGTCGTGGGGAAGAATTTGCGCCGATGTGTAGTGATATTTTTCACAGGCGGCTTTGAATTCATCGATGGTTTGCGTCGTGAGCGGTGCGGCACGCCACTGACGTTGGTTTTTGGTGAACAAGGCAAACGCGGTTGCGTCGATTTCGGCGGCGCGAATTGCGGCATTTGCCAGACCGCCAGCAGCACTAACGTGCGCTCCAATGTATTTCATGCGAGGACTCCTGTTAAACCCGCTGGAGGAAAACGGTAATGATAGCGGGTTAACAGGAGCAAGATGTAGTGGTTTATGCGATGACGCTTTGAATCACATAGTTAATTGCACCACCACCAACAATCAGCCAGGCAAACAGTACCAGTGCCATCAGCAGAGGTTTCGCCCCGGCTTTTTTCAGCGCGCTGACGTGAGTGGTCAGACCCAGCGCCGCCATCGCCATTGCCAGCAGGAAGGTATCCAGCGTTACCAGCATGTTCACCACGCTCTGCGGTAACAGGTGGAACGAGTTAAAGATGGCAACTACGATGAACAAGATGGCAAACCACGGAATAGTGATTTTGCTTTTCTCGCCGCTGTTCGCCCCAGACAGCTGTTTAACACGCGCCGCCAGCAGGATGAGGAACGGAGCCAGCATCATCACGCGCAGCATTTTGGAAATAACTGCTGCGTTTTCTGCATCCGGGCTGATGGCATGACCTGCCGCCACCACCTGCGCCACTTCGTGCACAGTAGAACCAATGTAGATACCGAAAGTTTCCGGGCTAAACCATTGAGACATCAGCGGATATATCGCCGGGTAGAGGAAAATCGCGACGGTCCCGAAGATAACAACGGTTGCAACAGCCACGGTTACTTTACTGGCTTCCGCTTTCACTACCGGCTCAGTCGCCAGTACCGCTGCAGCACCACAGATACTGCTACCGGCACCGATCAACCAGCTGGTGTGCTTATCCAGACCAAACACTTTCTGCCCCAGGAAGCAAGCCAGCAGGAAGGTACTGGACAGCGTCAGCACGTCAATGATGATCCCACTGATACCGACATCGGCAATTTGCGAGAACGTCAGACGGAAGCCATAAAGAATGATACCCAGACGTAATAAATATTGCTTGGCAAACAGCACGCCACCGTCACAGCTTTTCCAGATGTGCGGATAGATGGTGTTGCCTAAAACCATCCCCAACAAGATTGCGAGGGTGAGGGCACTAAACCCGGCACCCGCAATCGCGGGAATGGAACCACCCCACAGGGCGACCCCGGTGATAACTGCACTCAGGGCTAACCCCGGAATAAAATGCCACAGTGTACGATGTTGTTTCTGTAAGGTGATATTCGTCATAACCCTCTCCTTTAACCGGGCATAAGGTTACGACTAACTGGTTTAAAAATAAAATTGATTATATATTTATAATTAATCTTTATAAGTGGTAAGCGACTATGCACATCACCCTCCGGCAGTTGGAAGTTTTTGCAGAAGTATTGAAAAGTGGATCAACCACCCAGGCGTCGGTGATGCTGGCGTTGTCGCAATCAGCAGTGAGCGCAGCCTTGACCGACCTGGAAGGGCAGCTTGGCGTGCAACTGTTTGATCGCGTGGGGAAAAGACTGGTTGTTAATGAACACGGGCGGCTGCTCTATCCGCGTGCGTTGGCACTGCTTGAACAGGCGATTGAAATCGAACAACTGTTTCGCGAAGACAACGGCGCGATTCGTGTCTATGCCAGTAGTACCATCGGTAACTACATTCTGCCTGCAGTCATCGCCCGGTATCGCCATGATTATCCGCAGTTGCCGATTGAACTGAGCGTTGGGAACAGCCAGGACGTGATGCAAGCGGTGCTGGATTTCCGCGTTGATATTGGCTTTATTGAAGGACCGTGCCACAGCACTGAAATCATTTCTGAACCGTGGCTGGAAGACGAGCTGGTGGTTTTCGCCGCGCCGACTTCGCCGTTGGCCCGTGGTCCGGTCACTTTAGAACAGCTGGCCGCTGCGCCGTGGATCCTGCGTGAACGCGGTTCCGGCACGCGGGAGATTGTCGATTATCTGTTACTGTCGCATTTACCGAAGTTTGAGATGGCGATGGAATTAGGTAACTCCGAGGCAATCAAACATGCGGTGCGTCATGGGTTGGGAATTAGTTGCCTGTCGCGAAGGGTCATTGAAGATCAATTGCAGGCTGGCACATTAAGTGAAGTTGCTGTCCCTCTGCCGCGCCTGATGCGTACGTTGTGGCGTATACATCATCGGCAGAAACACCTTTCCAACGCGTTACGGCGCTTTCTGGAGTACTGTGATTCCTCCACTTTGCCGCGTTAATCCGTTGTACAGAAACCTACGGGGGCTGTGTCGATTTTGTGACGCAGCACCACCGGTATACATTCGCCAGAAAAGAGATTGGTTGCTTTACTTATAATCCCTGGGCGATCATGAAGGTGTCTTATAAAAGCGTATTTCTACCGGAAGGATTGCAAATCGTCTGCTACAATCGCGCCTCATTTTTAAGATGGATAGCATTTTCGTATGGTTTCCGAAACTAAAACCACAGAAGCGCCGGGCTTACGCCGTGAATTAAAGGCGCGTCACCTGACGATGATTGCCATTGGCGGTTCCATCGGTACGGGTCTTTTTGTTGCCTCTGGCGCAACGATCTCTCAGGCAGGTCCAGGTGGGGCGCTGCTCTCGTATATTCTGATCGGCCTGATGGTTTACTTCCTGATGACCAGTCTTGGTGAACTGGCGGCATATATGCCGGTTTCTGGTTCCTTTGCCACTTACGGTCAGAACTATGTTGAAGAAGGCTTTGGCTTCGCGCTGGGCTGGAACTATTGGTACAACTGGGCGGTTACTATCGCCGTTGACCTGGTGGCCGCTCAGTTGGTCATGAGCTGGTGGTTCCCCGACACCCCGGGTTGGATCTGGAGTGCGCTGTTCCTCGGCGTTATCTTCCTCCTGAACTACATTTCAGTTCGTGGCTTTGGCGAGGCGGAATACTGGTTCTCACTGATCAAAGTCACCACGGTCATTGTCTTTATCATCGTCGGCGTGATGATGATTATCGGCATCTTCAAAGGCGCACAGCCTGCGGGCTGGAGCAACTGGACGATTGGCGAAGCACCATTTGCTGGTGGTTTTGCGGCGATGATCGGTGTGGCAATGATTGTCGGCTTCTCTTTCCAGGGAACCGAGCTGATCGGTATTGCTGCAGGCGAGTCTGAAGAACCGGCGAAAAACATTCCACGCGCGGTACGTCAGGTGTTCTGGCGAATCCTGCTGTTCTATGTGTTCGCAATCCTGATCATCAGCCTGATCATTCCATACACCGATCCGAGCCTGCTGCGTAACGATGTTAAAGACATCAGCGTCAGCCCGTTCACCCTGGTGTTCCAGCATGCGGGTCTGCTCTCTGCGGCGGCGGTGATGAACGCGGTTATTCTGACGGCGGTGCTGTCAGCGGGTAACTCCGGTATGTATGCGTCTACTCGTATGCTGTACACCCTGGCGTGTGACGGTAAAGCGCCGCGCATTTTCGCTAAATTGTCGCGTGGCGGCGTACCGCGTAACGCGCTGTATGCGACCACGGTAATTGCGGGTCTGTGCTTCCTGACCTCCATGTTTGGTAACCAGACGGTATACCTGTGGCTGCTGAACACCTCCGGTATGACAGGCTTTATCGCCTGGCTGGGAATTGCGATCAGCCATTATCGTTTCCGTCGCGGTTATGTGCTGCAGGGGCATGATATTAACGATCTGCCGTACCGTTCAGGCTTCTTCCCGCTGGGACCGATCTTCGCTTTTGTGCTGTGCCTGATTATCACTCTGGGCCAGAACTACGAAGCGTTCCTGAAAGACACTATCGACTGGGGTGGCGTAGCGGCAACCTATATTGGCATCCCGCTGTTCCTTATGATCTGGTTTGGCTATAAGTTGATTAAAGGAACCCACTTCGTACGCTACAGTGAAATGAAGTTCCCGCAGAACGATAAGAAATAAGTTTTACCCCTTCCTTAATAAAGCCCTCTCAACCGAGAGGGCTTTTTCTTTTCATTAGTATTCATACGGATATAAAATTTAACATTTGGATTGATAATTGTTATCGTTTGCATTATCGTTACGCCGAAATCAAAAAAGGCTGACAAATCAGAGGCTGTTCAGGCTTTTGGGATGATCACCTGCATACAAAAAAGTCTACCGCGATGCTGCCGTACGCAAGGGGACATGAAGAAGATGTGAGCGATAACCCATTTTATTTTCGTAGTTACCTCATGGAGATATGGAATGTTTAGGTTGAACCCTTTCGTACGGGTCGGGCTGTGTTTGTCCGCAGTTTCATGTGCATGGCCTGTGTTAGCGGTTGATGATGATGGCGAAACGATGGTAGTCACGGCATCTTCCGTTGAACAAAACCTCAAAGATGCGCCCGCCAGTATCAGTGTCATTACCCAGCAAGATTTGCAACGTAAACCAGTGCAAAATTTGAAGGATGTCCTCAAAGAAGTGCCGGGCGTACAACTGACTAACGAAGGGGACAACCGTAAGGGCGTCAGTATTCGTGGTCTGGATAGCAGCTACACCCTGATTCTTGTCGATGGTAAACGTGTTAACTCGCGCAATGCCGTCTTCCGCCATAATGACTTTGACCTGAACTGGATCCCGGTCGATTCCATCGAACGTATCGAAGTGGTACGTGGCCCGATGTCTTCACTGTATGGTTCCGATGCGCTCGGCGGCGTGGTGAACATCATCACCAAAAAAATCGGCCAGAAATGGTCAGGCACTGTAACGGTAGATACCACCATTCAGGAACATCGCGATCGCGGTGACACCTACAACGGCCAGTTCTTCACGAGTGGACCGCTGATTGACCGCGTGCTGGGAATGAAAGCTTACGGTAGCCTGGCAAAACGTGAAAAGGATGACCCGCAGAGTTCCTCTACTACCGACACGGGAGAAACGCCGCGTATTGAAGGCTTCTCCAGCCGCGACGGCAATGTCGAATTTGCCTGGACACCGAATCAAAATCACGATTTTACCGCTGGTTACGGTTTTGACCGCCAGGATCGTGATTCCGACTCGCTGGACAAAAACCGCCTCGAACGCCAGAACTACTCCGTAAGCCATAATGGGCGCTGGGATTACGGCACCAGCGAACTGAAATATTATGGTGAGAAAGTCGAGAACAAAAACCCAGGCAACAGTAGCCCGATTACTTCCGAAAGTAACACGGTCGATGGTAAATACACGCTGCCGCTAACGGCTATCAATCAGTTTGTCACGGTGGGTGGTGAATGGCGCCACGACAAACTTAGCGATGCGGTGAACCTGACCGGTGGCACCAGCACTAAAACGTCCGCCAGTCAGTACGCGCTGTTTGTGGAAGATGAATGGCGGATCTTCGAGCCGCTGGCGCTGACGACCGGCGTGCGTATGGACGATCACGAAACCTACGGCGAACACTGGAGTCCGCGTGCCTATCTGGTCTATAACGCCACCGATACCGTAACAGTAAAAGGCGGCTGGGCGACGGCTTTTAAAGCACCTTCGTTATTACAACTTAGCCCCGACTGGACGACCAACTCCTGCCGTGGCGCATGCAAGATTGTGGGGAGCCCGGATCTGAAACCAGAAACCAGCGAAAGTTGGGAACTGGGGCTTTACTACATGGGCGAAGAAGGCTGGCTGGAAGGGGTTGAATCCAGCGTTACCGTTTTCCGTAACGATGTGAAAGATCGTATTAGCATCAGCCGTACATCTGACGTCAATGCTGCGCCGGGTTACCAAAACTTTGTTGGTTTTGAAACGGGGGCAAACGGTCGACGTATACCGGTGTTCAGTTACTACAACGTCAATAAAGCACGTATCCAGGGCGTGGAAACCGAACTGAAAATTCCGTTCAACGATGAATGGAAGCTGTCACTCAACTACACCTACAACGATGGACGCGATGTTAGCAACGGTGAAAACAAACCGCTATCCGATCTGCCGTTCCATACCGCTAACGGTACGCTGGACTGGAAACCGCTGGCGCTGGAAGACTGGTCGTTTTATGTTTCTGGTCACTACACTGGTCAGAAACGAGCCGACAGCGATACCGCTAAAACGCCAGGTGGCTATGTGATCTGGAATACCGGCGCGGCCTGGCAGGTGACCAAAGACGTCAAACTGCGCGCAGGCGTGCTGAACCTGGGCGACAAAGATCTGAGTCGTGATGACTACAGCTATAACGAAGACGGACGTCGTTACTTTATGGCAGTGGATTATCGCTTCTGATGAGGAGATGCCCGGCGAACCGGGCGAACTTTCACTTCAGTAAATACTGCGCATGGAAGCGCAGATGATCCTCTATAAAAGAAGCAATGAAGTAGTAACTGTGATCATAACCAGGTTGAATACGTAGCGTCATCGGCCACGCTTTCTGGCGCGCGGCTTCTGCCAGTACTGCAGGTTGCAGTTGGTCAGCAAGAAACTGATCATTATCACCCTGATCAATAAGCGTCGGGATCGCATCCTGCGTGTTACTGGCATACATCAGCGCGCAACTGTCCCATTCCAGCCATGCATTTTTGTCCTCACCTAAATAGGTGCTAAACGCTTTGATTCCCCACGGGACGCAGCACGGATTCACAATCGGCGCAAAGGCCGAAACGCTGGTGTATTTGCCAGGATTTTTCAGCGCCATAATCAATGCGCCATGACCCCCCATCGAATGGCCACTAATAGCACAGCGATCGCTGACGTTAAATTGCGATTGAATCAGCGTCGGTAATTCATCGCGCAGATAATCATACATCCTGTAATGCGTCGCCCACGGCGCTTGCGTGGCATTAAGATAAAACCCCGCACCCTGGCCTAAATCGTAGCCATCATCGTTAGCAATCAGTTCGCCGCGCGGGCTGGTGTCTGGCATCACCAGCACAATCCCCAGTTCTGCCGCTACGCGCTGAGCGCCTGCTTTGGTGGTGAAGTTCTCGTCATTGCAGGTTAAACCTGAAAGCCAGTACAGCACAGGCGGAGGGGCGTTGTCGCGGGGCGGTGGGAGAAAGATGCTGAACGTCATCGGGCAATTTAAGGTACTGGAGTCGTGCCGCCAGCGTTGCTGCCAGCCTTCAAAACAGCGGTGCTCTTCGAGCATTTCCATGCGTGGCTCCTTGTTGTGTTGTTTGCATTTTAGTCATCATACCGTTTATTCAATGCGCTGTGAGTAACTTTCACTTCCGCATATGCATAACGATGTTTTAACATCTAACGCTGAAAGGCAGCGGCAATTACAATAATTATCGCTGTGAATACTGGATTATGTGCGCCACCTCACGCACAATAATCGGGCTGCTAATCAGCTTAATAACTTTGCCCCCACGCAGGGCGGAGGCGTCACACCTGCAGGAGAAAACATAAATGCCATCACTCAGTAAAGAAGCGGCCCTGGTTCATGAAGCGTTAGTTGCGCGAGGACTGGAAACACCGCTGCGCCCGCCCGTGCATGAAATGGATAACGAAACGCGCAAAAGCCTTATCGCCGGTCATATGACTGAAATCATGCAACTATTGAATCTCGACCTCGCTGATGACAGTTTGATGGAAACGCCGCATCGCATCGCTAAAATGTATGTCGATGAAATTTTCTCCGGTCTGGATTACGCCAATTTCCCGAAAATCACCCTCATTGAAAACAAAATGAAGGTCGATGAAATGGTCACCGTGCGTGATATCACCCTGACCAGCACCTGCGAGCACCATTTTGTCACTATCGATGGCAAAGCGACGGTAGCCTATATCCCGAAAGATTCGGTGATCGGCCTGTCGAAAATTAACCGCATCGTGCAGTTCTTTGCCCAGCGCCCTCAGGTGCAGGAACGTCTGACTCAGCAAATCCTCATTGCGCTGCAAACGCTGCTGGGGACCAATAACGTGGCTGTCTCCATCGACGCGGTGCATTACTGCGTGAAAGCGCGTGGCATCCGCGATGCAACCAGCGCCACGACAACGACCTCCCTCGGTGGTTTGTTCAAATCCAGTCAGAATACGCGCCACGAGTTTCTGCGCGCTGTGCGTCATCATAACTGATTAAAAGGCAGGAACCATGGAGCGCAACGTCACGCTCGATTTTGTTCGCGGCGTCGCCATTCTGGGGATCCTGCTATTAAACATCAGCGCCTTTGGTTTACCAAAGGCGGCTTATCTCAATCCCGCCTGGTATGGCACTATTACCCCGTCCGACGCCTGGACCTGGGCGTTTTTGGATCTCATCGGCCAGGTAAAATTCCTCACGCTTTTTGCGCTGCTGTTTGGCGCGGGCCTGCAAATGTTGCTGCCGCGTGGCAGACGCTGGATCCAGTCGCGGTTAACACTGTTAGTCTTGCTGGGATTTATTCACGGTTTATTGTTCTGGGATGGCGATATCCTGCTGGCTTACGGGCTGGTGGGCTTAATCAGTTGGCGACTGGTGCGCGATGCGCCATCGGTAAAAAGTTTATTTAATACTGGCGTGATGCTGTATCTGGTGGGGATTGGCGTTTTGCTGTTGCTGGGGTTGATTTCTGACAGCCAGACCAGCCGCGCCTGGACGCCAGATGCATCGGCCATTTTGTATGAAAAATACTGGAAACTTCATGGCGGCGTTGAAGCGATCAGTAACCGCGCCGATGGCGTAGGCAACAGTTTACTGGCACTGGGCGCGCAGTATGGCTGGCAACTGGCGGGGATGATGTTAATTGGCGCGGCGCTGATGCGCAGCGGCTGGCTGAAAGGGCAGTTCAGCTTACGTCACTATCGTCGTACCGGTTTTGTGCTGGTGGCAATTGGTGTGCTGATTAACCTTCCTGCTATCGCACTGCAATGGCGGCTGGACTGGGCGTATCGCTGGTGTGCCTTCTTACTTCAAATGCCGCGTGAACTTAGCGCGCCGTTTCAGGCAATTGGCTATGCGTCGCTGTTTTATGGCTTTTGGCCGCAATTAAGCCGCTTTAAGCTGGTGCTGGCAATCGCCTGCGTCGGACGGATGGCGCTAACCAATTATCTACTGCAAACGCTGATTTGTACCACGCTGTTTTACCACCTCGGTTTGTTTATGCAGTTTGACCGCCTGGAGTTGCTGGCGTTTGTCGTTCCGGTATGGCTGGCGAACCTGCTTTTCTCTGTTATCTGGCTGCGTTACTTCCGTCAGGGGCCGGTGGAATGGCTCTGGCGTCAGTTAACCTTGCGCGCTGCCGGACCTGCATTATCTAAAACATCCAGATAACGATCTGGATCACATTCATTAACAAAATGGCTGTAACCGTTTCCATTGCTGTGACTCGATTCACGAAGTCCTGTATTCAGTGCTGACAAAATAGCCGCCAGCAAGCAGTAACCTACTGCATTCTCATAACAGGTAGTGAATATGATCACCATTCGTGATGTAGCGCGTCAGGCTGGCGTCTCTGTGGCAACGGTTTCCCGGGTGCTCAATAACAGCACGCTGGTCAGTGCCGACACGCGTGAGGCAGTTATGAAAGCGGTGAGTGAGTTGGATTATCGGCCAAATGCCAATGCACAGGCGCTGGCAACTCAGGTGAGCGATACCATCGGTGTGGTGGTCATGGATGTTTCAGATGCATTTTTCGGCGCATTGGTTAAAGCCGTCGATCTCGTTGCCCAGCAACATCAGAAATATGTGTTGATTGGCAATAGCTATCATGAAGCGGAAAAAGAGCGTCACGCCATTGAGGTGTTAATTCGCCAGCGTTGTAACGCGTTGATCGTTCATTCAAAAGCGTTAAGTGACGACGAGCTGGCGCAATTTATGGACAACATTCCCGGCATGGTGCTCATCAATCGGGTTGTGCCAGGCTATGCCCATCGCTGTGTTTGTCTGGATAATATCAGCGGTGCCAGAATGGCGACGCGCATGTTGCTGAATAACGGTCATCAACGTATCGGCTATCTCTCTTCCAGCCACAGCATTGAAGATGACGCAATGCGTAAAGCGGGCTGGATAAGCGCGTTGAAAGAGCAGGATATTGTTCCGCCGGAAAGCTGGATTGGCACGGGTACGCCAGATATGCCAGGCGGCGAGGCGGCGATGGTTGAACTACTCGGGCGCAATCTACAACTTACCGCTGTATTTGCCTATAACGACAATATGGCCGCTGGCGCTCTGACGGCATTAAAAGATAATGGCATTGCGATTCCGTTACATCTCTCAATCATTGGTTTCGATGATATCCCCATTGCTCGTTACACCGACCCGCAATTAACGACTGTGCGTTACCCCATTGCTTCGATGGCAAAATTAGCCACGGAACTGGCCTTGCAGGGGGCAGCAGGCAACATTGATCCGCGTGCCAGCCACTGTTTTATGCCGACGTTAGTGCGCCGCCATTCTGTCGCAATACGCCAGAATGCGGCGGCGATCACTAACTGAGCAAATCAGGGGATGTAACCGCTTTCAATTTGTGAGTGATTTCACAGTATGTTAACAATGTGGTAGCTATGATTGCACCGTTTTAACGTTGTAACTTGTATGTAACAGCGAATAATCGCTTTTATCGAGGTTATGGCGTCATAACAACAATTAGAGCCGTTTTATGGAGCGTTACCGGGCATGGACGAACGGATTTTTAAAAATGAGCTTCGGCGTTCAGTAACACTTCATTAACCATACTGGCCCGCCGAGCATTTATCTCAAGCACTACCCTGCATAAGAAAAACCGGAGATACCATGAATAAGAAGGTGTTAACCCTGTCTGCTGTGATGGCCAGCATGTTATTCGGCGCCGCTGCACACGCTGCTGATACCCGTATTGGTGTGACGATTTATAAATATGACGATAACTTTATGTCTGTTGTGCGTAAGGCTATCGAACAGGATGCGAAAGCAGCACCAGACGTCCAGTTGCTGATGAATGATTCACAGAATGACCAGTCCAAGCAGAACGATCAGATTGACGTGCTGTTGGCGAAAGGGGTGAAGGCGCTGGCAATCAACCTGGTTGACCCGGCAGCTGCGGGTACGGTGATTGAGAAAGCGCGCGGGCAAAACGTGCCGGTGGTTTTCTTCAACAAAGAACCTTCCCGTAAGGCACTGGATAGCTACGACAAAGCCTACTACGTTGGTACTGACTCCAAAGAGTCCGGCATTATCCAGGGCGATCTGATTGCTAAACACTGGGCGGCGAATCAGGGTTGGGATCTGAACAAAGACGGTCAGATTCAATTCGTACTGCTGAAAGGCGAGCCGGGCCATCCGGATGCAGAAGCACGCACCACTTACGTGATTAAAGAGCTGAACGATAAAGGCATCAAAACTGAACAGTTACAGTTAGATACCGCTATGTGGGACACTGCTCAGGCGAAAGATAAGATGGACGCCTGGCTGTCTGGCCCGAACGCCAACAAAATCGAAGTGGTTATTGCTAACAACGATGCGATGGCAATGGGGGCGGTTGAAGCGCTGAAAGCACACAACAAGTCCAGCATTCCGGTGTTTGGCGTCGATGCGCTGCCAGAAGCTCTGGCGCTGGTGAAATCCGGTGCGCTGGCGGGGACCGTACTGAATGATGCCAACAACCAGGCGAAAGCGACTTTTGATCTGGCGAAAAACCTGGCCGATGGCAAGGGCGCTGCTGACGGCACCAACTGGAAAATCGACAACAAAGTGGTTCGCGTACCTTATGTTGGCGTAGACAAAGATAACCTGGCTGAATTCAGCAAGAAATAAGACTGAACGGGCGCAATAGTTTATTGCGCCCTTATTGTATGACCAACAAGGTAAAATTATATGGTCAGCTCAACGACTCCGTCATCAGATGAATACTTGTTGGAAATGAGCGGTATCAACAAGTCTTTTCCTGGTGTTAAGGCACTTGATAACGTTAATTTAAAAGTCCGACCACACTCTATCCATGCGTTAATGGGGGAAAACGGTGCGGGAAAATCAACATTATTAAAATGCCTGTTTGGTATTTATCAAAAAGATTCCGGCACCATTTTATTCCAGGGTAAAGAGATCGATTTTCATTCTGCCAAAGAAGCACTGGAAAATGGTATTTCGATGGTACACCAGGAGTTAAACCTGGTATTACAACGTTCGGTGATGGACAACATGTGGCTGGGGCGATATCCCACCAAAGGCATGTTTGTTGATCAGGACAAAATGTACCGCGAAACTAAAGCGATTTTTGATGAACTGGATATTGATATCGATCCGCGTGCGCGCGTCGGCACATTATCCGTTTCGCAAATGCAGATGATCGAAATTGCTAAAGCGTTTTCCTATAACGCGAAAATTGTGATTATGGATGAACCGACTTCTTCGTTAACCGAAAAAGAGGTCAATCATCTGTTTACTATTATTCGTAAATTAAAAGAACGCGGCTGCGGTATTGTCTATATCTCGCATAAAATGGAAGAGATTTTCCAGTTATGTGATGAAGTCACCGTATTGCGCGACGGTCAGTGGATCGCTACCGAACCGCTGGAAGGGCTGACGATGGACAAGATCATCGCCATGATGGTTGGTCGTTCTCTTAACCAGCGTTTCCCGGATAAAGAAAACAAGCCGGGCGAAGTGATCCTCGAAGTGCGTAACCTGACGTCACTACGCCAGCCATCGATTCGCGATGTCTCGTTTGACTTGCATAAAGGGGAGATCCTCGGTATTGCCGGGCTGGTGGGGGCGAAACGTACCGATATTGTTGAGACGTTATTTGGCATTCGCGAGAAATCTGCTGGCACCATTACGTTGCACGGCAAAAAGATCAATAACCATAATGCCAACGAAGCCATAAACCACGGATTCGCGTTGGTAACTGAAGAACGCCGTTCAACGGGAATTTATGCCTATCTGGATATTGGCTTTAACTCATTAATTTCCAATATTCGCAACTACAAAAATAAAGTTGGCTTGTTGGATAACTCGCGGATGAAAAGCGATACCCAGTGGGTGATTGATTCGATGCGGGTAAAAACGCCAGGGCATCGGACGCAAATTGGTTCGCTCTCAGGTGGTAATCAGCAAAAGGTGATTATTGGTCGCTGGCTGCTAACGCAACCAGAAATATTAATGCTCGACGAACCGACGCGCGGTATTGATGTCGGAGCGAAGTTTGAAATTTATCAGTTAATTGCCGAACTGGCGAAGAAAGGCAAGGGGATTATTATTATCTCATCTGAAATGCCAGAGTTGTTAGGGATAACAGACCGTATTCTGGTTATGAGCAATGGTCTCGTTTCCGGAATTGTCGATACAAAAACAACAACGCAAAACGAAATTCTGCGTCTTGCGTCTTTGCACCTTTAAGATTAGGGGCTTCCCATGAGTGCGTTAAATAAGAAAAGTTTTCTTACTTACCTGAAAGAGGGCGGTATTTACGTCGTTCTTTTAGTTTTGCTGGCGATTATTATTTTCCAGGACCCAACGTTTTTAAGTTTGTTGAACTTAAGTAATATTCTCACCCAGTCATCGGTGCGTATTATTATCGCGCTCGGCGTGGCAGGGTTAATTGTCACCCAGGGGACTGACCTTTCTGCTGGTCGTCAGGTAGGGCTGGCGGCAGTGGTAGCAGCGACGTTATTGCAGTCGATGGATAACGCCAACAAAGTGTTCCCGGAAATGGCGACGATGCCGATTGCGCTGGTTATTCTGATTGTCTGTGCTATTGGCGCGGTTATCGGTTTGATCAACGGACTGATTATCGCCTATCTCAACGTAACGCCGTTCATAACCACTCTCGGCACGATGATCATCGTTTATGGCATTAACTCGCTCTATTACGACTTTGTTGGAGCGTCGCCTATTTCAGGTTTCGACAGTGGTTTTTCCACTTTTGCCCAGGGATTTATTGCGCTGGGGAGTTTCCGTCTCTCTTACATCACCTTCTACGCCCTGATTGCGGTGGCATTCGTCTGGGTGCTGTGGAACAAAACCCGTTTTGGTAAGAACATTTTTGCCATTGGCGGTAACCCGGAAGCGGCGAAAGTTTCTGGTGTCAACGTCGGCCTGAACCTGCTGATGATCTACGCGTTGTCTGGCGTGTTCTATGCCTTCGGCGGGATGTTAGAAGCCGGACGTATCGGCTCTGCCACCAACAACCTCGGCTTCATGTATGAGCTGGATGCTATCGCGGCGTGCGTGGTGGGCGGCGTATCGTTCAGCGGCGGTGTGGGGACGGTGATTGGCGTGGTTACCGGGGTAATTATCTTTACGGTCATTAACTACGGCCTGACGTACATCGGCGTAAACCCGTACTGGCAGTACATCATCAAAGGGGCGATTATTATCTTCGCCGTGGCGCTGGATTCACTGAAATACGCACGTAAGAAGTGATGTGATTGTGGGTATTGCCGGATGCAACGCTGGCGCGTTTTATCCGGCCTACAATGAGCACAACATACTGATTTATATGGTTTTGTAGGCCGGATAAGGCGTTCACGCCGCATCCGGCGACAGGAGCCAAATGCCGGATGAAATGCTGGCGCATTTTATCTGGCCTACAATGAGCACAACATACTGATCTATATGGTTTTGTAGGCCGGATAAGGCGTTCACGCCGCATCCGGCAATCGGAGCCAAATGCCGGATGCAACGCTGGTTTTACAACGTTACCGGGTGTTCTTTCTCTCCTTTCTTAAACTTCACTTCCCCGAGATCGATACAACCCACCGGGCAAACATGACCGCAAAGCAAACAACCAACGCATTTTTCGGTATTACAATGCGGCGTACGCGTTTTCTCGTTCCATTCCATCGCCTGATGACCGCCGTCGTAACAGGAAATATAACAGCGTCCACAGCCAACACATTTATCAAGATTGATACGGGGATAGACAATATAACTGCGGTCTAAATCTTCTGCCGGAACAATATTATGATTCGCCAGACCTACCATCTCCTGCAACGAATCAAATCCCTGATCGACAAGGTAATGCGACAACCCGCTCGCCATATCTTCCACTATCCGATACCCGTACTGCATAATGCCGGTGGTCACCTGCAAGGTTGCCGCGCCGAGCAATAAAAACTCCGCCGCATCTTCCCAGGTTTCAATACCGCCGATACCGCTGATCGGGAAATCGCGCAGCTCTGGATGCGTGCGCATTTGCTGAATAAAGCGTAGGGCGATCGGTTTCACCGCTTTACCGGAATAACCGGAAATGCTCGATTTGCCGTTAACGATCGGCATACCAATTTTCTGATTAAGATCGATATTGGTGATGGATTTGACGGTGTTAATCGCTGCAATGCCATCTGCGCCGCCGCGCTTCGCCGCCAGCGCCACTTCGCACATATCACCGATATTCGGCGTCATCTTCGCCAGCATTGGCAGCGTGGAACCACGTTTCACTGCCCGACAATATTTTTCTACCAGCTCCGGGCTTTGCCCGACATCGCTACCCATTGCATGGGAGGTCATCTGCGGACAGGAGAAGTTACACTCGATCATATCGGCGCCAGCTTCTTGCACCAGACGCGCCAGATCTTCCCATTGCTGTTCATTTTCCCCCATGATCGAAGCGATCAATACTTTGTCCGGGTAATCTTCTTTCAGCCGACGCAGGGCGGCCAGATTCTCTTCCAACGGATGTTCAGCAATCTGCTCCATATTTTTGAAGCCGATAAAACCGGTATCTTCTTTCACCAGATGATCAAAACGCGGTGAGACTTCATTAGCGATAAAAAAGCCGATCGTTTTGAACACCACGCCACCCCAGCCGGTGTCGTAGGCTTTGGCGCACATCTCGTAGCAATTGCCAACCGGTGAAGAAGAGAGGCAGAACGGGTTGGGAAACTTCACGCCGCAAAAGGTAATAGAAAGATCTTTCGTTAACATGAGCAAGCTCCCTCTAAATAGTGATGGATCGCCTCGGCGGCTTCTTTCCCGGTTTTCACTGCATAAACCACGGTTTTGTCGCCCTCAACAATATCGCCAGCGGCAAACAGTTGCGGGTCACGGGTCTGGTAATTTTGCGTTTCGATGGTGTTGCGCTGTGGTTCCAGCGCCGCAAACGCGGCAAGTTCGGCATGCTGACCTACAGCGAGAATAATTTTGTCCGCCGCCATCGTCAGTTCGCCCGGTAAACGAACATGTTTAAACGTCACTTTATTGCCGTCTACAGCCACTGGCGTAAAGCCATCGATAATCGATACCCCCAATTTCTGAGCGCTGGTGAACTCTTTCTTGCTTGCCGGAAACTCATCTAACTCTTCACGCGCAACGCAGGTCACCGCCGGGCAACCAAGAACTTTCAGTGTGCTGGCAACGTCCATCGCGACATCGCCGCCGCCAATAATTAATGCGCTCTGTGGGATGCTGATATCGCCCTGCGCCTGTCGTGCACGTTGCAAGAAGTCGACGGCAATCTCAACGTCGCTATGTTCAAACAGCGGCAGACCAGAACCGCTCGATAACCCCACGGTGACCAGTACCGCTCGGTTTTCCGCTTTCAATTGTTCCAGCGTGAGTGTTTTACCAATCTCGCAATTGCACTTTATGGTCACCCCCATTTTTTCGATACGGGCGATTTCTGCATCCAGCACTGATTGCGGCAAACGAAATTGCGGAATGCCATTACGTAGCCAACCACCTGGCTGTGCTTCTTTTTCATAAATCGTGACGTCGTATCCCCGGTTGGTCAGTGTCACACTCGCTTGTAGCCCGGCAGGGCCTGCACCAATAATCGCCACTTTGCCGAGCGTTTTACTGCCGGGCTGATAAATCTCCATTCCGGTTTGCTGTTCGAAATCAGTAACAAAACGCTGTAAGCGGCCAATATCAATCGGGTCGTCGACACCGGCACGGGTACAACCTCGCTGGCATAATTTTTCCGTAGGGCATACTCTGGCGCAAACGGCACCGAGCGCGTTATTTTCGCGAATTGTCTCGGCAGCACCTTTAAAATTACGAAAATAAATTGAGCGAATAAATTTTCCCGGATCGGTTTGCGCCGGGCAAGCCTGACTACAGGGCGCGTCGTGACATAATAAACAGCGAGAGGCTTCTTTAATCGCCAGTAAAGGCGTAAAAGCCGGAGTGAGTTCATCCAGATAATTTTGTTGCGGCATGTGATCTTCCTTAATGCTATAGGTAATTAAGGCGAGCGTTTAGTAAATAATAATGTACTGATATTAAGGCTAAGCGTGCGGGGAAATTTAAACTGTGAAAGGATTCACAAATAGCTGCGGTTAAGAATGTGATATCCGCAGCTTATCAGGTGAAGTAATAATTATTCTCAATAATTAACTGGAGAGAGGAATATTAACGATAGAAAATAAGATAAATAATCATGCCCATAGATAAAATTCCGAAACCACAATACGCCACCATATAAGCAAAGAAGAGTCCCGGATTTTTTTCGCGCCAGACATACACCGGTTCCGGCGAATTTTTAACCCGTTTATCAATCGCGCCAGCACGCCAGCCTTTCCACGCTTCGCGAAAACAAAATACAGGGATTAGGAAAAAAACGGCAACGACAAAAAACTGCTGTACATCCATAACTACTTTCCTTGTTTCTTTTGTAATTCAAGTAACTGCTCGGGCGTGACGGCGGGATAGCCCTGCGCATCTTCCGGCACTTGATGCATTGCCGGAATAGGGACCAATGGACCTAAAAAACGCGGCTCACGTTTAAAAATATAAAGGTCAGCCAGCGCGCCGAAACGGGCGGCAAATTCGCGAATACGGACAGACCACATATCTTTTGGCGATGGTACGGCATAACACTGGGCCTGAATACCCATATGTAAAGCGATAAATAATGCCCGTTCACAGTGAAAACGCTGGGTGATAATAATGAAATCGTTAGTATCGAACACTTTGCGCGTGCGTACGATGGAATCCAGTGTTCGGAAGCCCGCGTAATCGAGAACAATATCAGAGGGGTCGACGCCAGCGGCTATTAAATCTTTGCGCATGGTCATCGGCTCGTTATAACTTTGCAACGCGTTATCGCCGCTAAGTAATAGATAGTTCACCTTACCGCTGTTATAGGCATTAATCGCCCCCTGAATACGGTAGCGGTAATACTGATTAATGACTCCGGTGCGATAATACTTTGCTGTGCCAAGCACCACGCCGACCTGACGGTAGGGGAGATCCTGCAACTCGTCGTAGATATAAGGTGCGGTTTTCCAACTCATCCAGCGATCGAGGCCGAGCACAGTCAACAGCAGCAAGCCGATCATGACTAACAGGCTGTAGAACAGACGCTTTAACATGCAGAAGACTCGATCTCGGGAAATTTTTATCAGGCTACTTTACCCGCTGCTTTTGCGCAAGAAACGGTAAACTGTTTGCCGGGATTTTCGACATCAGGAGAGCGCTGGCAAGCCTGATGCAACGCTTATCAGCGTGCCAGACCTGTAGGCCGGACAAGGCGTTCCCGCCGCATCCGGCACCAGGCTTAAGCGAGAAGAACGCGGTCGATACTGTGACAGCCGAGAGCTTTCAGCGTTGCGGAGGTTGCATCCCACTGAATCAACGGCGCATCGGCTTTTTCTGCCAGAACCGCGCGCTGGATATCCGGGTAATCATAACCCTTGAGATTCAACAGAATTAACGCACCCTGCAACGGCGGCAGAGTCGGGTTGAATGCGGCGTTTTCAGCGTAGCTGCCGCTGAAAATACGACCGTCTTTGCATTCCAGCGCTACACCGCTTGGTGACTTACTGTAAGGCATGTGCGAACGGTTTGTCGCGGCAATCGCCGCCTGAGAAAGCGCATCACCAGTTAACGCAAAGCCGTGATCCTGCTCGTCCATCAGCAGCGTTTTTATCTCCAGATCTTTTGGTCCAAAGGCATCCGGCAGATAGTCACGCAGTGCGTGCGCCTCGCGACCCGGCAGATGAATACGCAGATCCAGACCGCTGTTCAGTTCATTCATAAACTGACGGCAGTGACCACAAGGCGTGTAGTTAACGGTGATGGCCGCGAGAGCTTTCTCACCGCTTAACCAGGCGTGGCTGATAGCACTTTGTTCGGCATGAACAGTTTGCTGCATTGTTGCACCAATAAATTCCATATTGGCACCGAAATACCATGTACCACTCACGCCGCGTGCAATAGCGCCAACGTTAAAATTCGACAATGGCGTACGCGCACAGGCCGCAGCCAGCGGTAGCAGTGCGAAAGCCAGCGCGTCTTCGTCCAGCCCGGTTGCGCTCTTAAGCGAAGAGACTTGCTCCTCGGTCAACAAAGCGGGGAAGTACTTGTCTGCCAGAATAGGTTCCAGCGCAGATTGCAAGTTATCCGCAAGTTGGGCAAAAGCAGTTTGAAAACGTGGATGCATGGCGTTGCCTCATAATCATGTAATGGGATAACAGTTTACGAACCTGCTATGGCTTTATATGTGATCTGAATCTCATTAATTATGCAACGCGTGAAACGTACATCAAAAATGCGCGACGCATCGCAAATTTTAGCCCATTACTGCCAGAATAATTGGGAAAAGGAACGGCGCGATCAGCGAAGTAATAATCCCGCATAACACCAGCGCCAGCGAACTAAATGCGCCTTCCTGATAATCCAGCTCAGCACAGCGCGCCGTACCGAGGGCGTGGGAAGCCGTCCCCATCGCCAGACCGCGCGCCGCTTTGGTACGAATACGCATTGCATTAAGTAACGTATGACCAAAGACCGCGCCGAGGATCCCGACGAAAATGACACAAACTGCGCTGATTGCCGGAATACCGCCAATACTGCCGCCGACAGCCATCGCAATTGGCGTGGTGACTGATTTCGGTAATATTGACGCAGCAATTTCCGGTGAAGCCCCCATCAACAATGCCACGCAAGTCCCTGTCACCATCGCTACCACGCTGCCGATAAAACAGATGGTGATGATTGATTTCCAGCGGGCGCGGATTTGATGCAACTGTTCATATAAAGGATAGGCCAGTGCGACGACCGCCGGTTGCAGCAGATCGTTTAGCACTTCGCTACCTTTAAAGTAGCTGTCGTAAGAGATGCCGGTCAGCATTAAAAAAGGAATGATCACCACCATTGCCACCAGCAACGGGTTAAGCAAGGGAAACTTATACCGCGCCGCCAGCTTGCGGGCGGCAAAAAAGACAATCAACGTCAGCGGTAATGACCACCAGATATTTGCCATCATTCTTCTGATCCTTTCTGACCTACGACCTTACGTTCACCGTGCACCAGTTGAGAACTCCAGCTCACCACCAGAAAAACCACCAGCGTACTGACTGCACAGGAAACCACTACCGGGCCAAACTGCGCGCGTAGTAAATCAAAATATTGCATTACGCCTACGCCAATCGGCACAAACAATAGCGCCATATAGCGAATTAAAACGTAACACCCCGGATTGACCCACTTCGCCGGAAGAATTTGCAAGGCCAGCAGGACAAACAGGATCAGCATCCCGATAATGCTGCCCGGAATGGTTACCGGTAGCAGGGATGCAATGAAAATGCCTGCATACAGGCAGGCATAAATCAGGACGAAAGCGCGTAAATATTGCCAGATAATGTTCAGTGTCTTACTCATAATCAACACCCCAGATGAGATGGATTCATCATACAATTAATTCATAAAATGTGCTACAGATCACATTAAGAATTCATCGCTATTTTTCGTGCCTGGGTATGACGATGTGAGCAGCGAACTCAGGCAAATCTGCTTTTTCGCAACAGAAAGTGTGTTTGCCATAGATCAAGCATAGAGAGGGATTGCAGCTTTGCCGCAATCCCTCTCGGCAGACCTTTAATCCGCTGACCGGAGGCGCTAACATAGCGCCTCATTTTTTTGCGGGTGATGATATGCGTGTGTTACTGGCGCCAATGGAGGGGGTACTTGACTCTCTGGTGCGCGAATTGCTGACTGAAGTTAACGACTACGATCTGTGCATCACTGAGTTTGTTCGCGTGGTGGATCAACTGCTGCCGGTAAAAGTTTTTCATCGCATTTGTCCTGAGCTACAAAACGCCAGCCGTACTCCTTCAGGTACGCTGGTGCGCGTACAGTTGCTGGGGCAGTTTCCGCAATGGCTGGCAGAGAACGCCGCCCGTGCGGTGGAATTAGGTTCCTGGGGCGTGGATCTTAACTGCGGCTGCCCGTCGAAAACGGTTAACGGCAGCGGCGGTGGGGCAACGTTACTGAAAGATCCCGAACTCATCTACCAGGGAGCGAAAGCGATGCGCGAAGCCGTACCGGCGCATTTGCCCGTCAGCGTGAAAGTGCGTTTGGGCTGGGACAGTGGCGAGAAAAAATTTGAAATTGCCGATGCTGTTCAACAGGCTGGCGCTACGGAGCTGGTGGTGCATGGGCGGACAAAAGAGCAGGGGTACCGCGCGGAGCATATCGACTGGCGGGCGATTGGCGAGATTCGCCAGCGGCTGAATATTCCGGTGATTGCCAATGGTGAAATCTGGGACTGGCAGAGTGCGCAACAATGCATGGCTATCAGCGGCTGCGACGCGGTGATGATTGGGCGCGGGGCGCTCAATATTCCCAACCTGAGTCGGGTGGTGAAATATAACGAACCGCGAATGCCGTGGCCGGAGGTCGTTGCATTGCTGCAAAAGTATACCCGTCTGGAGAAACAGGGAGATACCGGCTTATATCACGTCGCGCGGATTAAGCAGTGGTTGAGTTATTTACGTAAAGAATATGATGAAGCAACGGGATTATTTCAGCATGTGCGGGTGTTGAATAATTCCCCTGATATTGCAATGGCTATTCAGGCAATTGATATCGATAAGCTGCGATAATAGTGGAATCGCAGCTTATAAGGGACAATGAATCGCTTATTCAGCTTCATCATCTTGTTGCGCTCCTTTCATGAGCTAAGCCACATATTGCTACTGGCGCAAGGAGCGCGCAGGGGGCGGCCAATCGCCGCCGCCCCCTGCACCCCCGGGCTCTGGCGAACAAAATCGCCGCTGCGCGGTACCTTCAGCTTATCCCCTTCGGCTACCGGGTCGGGCGCGAGGTAACGTCCTTGTAAGACGCGCCCTCAGCCCACATCCATGTGGGCTGCCCCGGCCTTCGGGGAACGCTTCAGCGATTTTGACGCCACCAACACCGGAGCTGTTTGCAAATCAAGTACACAAAACATCTAATTACTGGCCTGACAACTTATATGCCACATCTGATTTTTAAAATATCATCTTAAATACGCCAGTCACCACCAGTAGCCCAATCAGGAAAATAATCAATACTGCCCAGAGTATAATTTTCATTGGCGTTCCTTTATTTGTGAATGCTGAATAAGTATAGGAAAAAATGAAACTCTTTGCCGTCATTCATAAATAATTAAGATAAATCAGAGGATATCATTCACTTACTGTATATTTTTCTGGATATGTCGTTTTATTTCCGCTGATGTATTGCCACGCGAAACTAAAAAATATATCGCCACACACGGTAATCTCCGCGCACCGTTTCTTACCTGATTATTCCCCATGAATCGTGATTCAATTAATGCAGCAAGCGTCTGTTTTCCGCTTTTAATTTTGTTGGCTGGATGTGCGCCTGTGCACGAAACTCGCCAGGCGTTAAGCCTGCAAACGCCTGCCACGCAAGTGGACACGGCGTTACCTGCGGCATTGAAAAACGGTTGGCCAGACAGCCAGTGGTGGCTGGAATACCACGATAATCAACTCACTTCTTTAATTAATAATGCAATACAGAACGCGCCGGATATGCAGGTGGCTGAACAGCGCATTCAACTGGCTGAAGCGCAGGCGAAAGCAGTAGCGACCCAGGATGGCCCGCAGGTAGATTTTTCTGCGGATATGCAACGGCAAAAAATGTCGGCTGAAGGGTTAATGGGGCCGTTTGCCCTGAACGATCCTGCTGCCGGTACCACGGGGCCGTGGTATACCAACGGTACTTTTGGTTTAACGGCGGGCTGGCATCTTGATATTTGGGGAAAGAATCGGGCGGAAGTTACTGCTCGCCTGGGGAATGTTAAAGCACGGGCGGCTGAACGTGAGCAGACCCGACAATTGCTGGCTGGCAGCGTGGCACGCCTGTACTGGGAGTGGCAAACCCAGGCAGCTTTGAACACTGTATTGCTGCAAATCGAAAAAGAGCAGAACACCATTATTGCGACCGATCGCCAGCTCTATCAGCGTGGAATTACCTCTTCGGTTGAAGGTGTGGAAACCGATATTAATGCCAGTAAAACCCAGCAACAGCTCAACGATGTCGCGGGTAAAATGAAAATCATCGAGGCGCGATTAAGTGCGCTCACCAACCATCAGAAAAGCGCATTGAAGCTGCATCCGGTCACGTTGCCGAAAGTGGCAAGCCAGCTTCCTGATGAACTGGGATATTCCTTGCTGGCCCGGCGGGCAGATTTGCAGGCGGCGCATTGGTATGTCGAGTCGTCGTTAAGTACCATCGACGCAGCAAAAGCGGCATTTTATCCCGACATCAATCTGATGGCCTTCCTGCAACAGGATGCTTTGCATTTAAGCGATCTTTTTCGTAGCTCCGCCCAACAGATGGGCGTCACGGCGGGGCTGACATTGCCGATATTCGACAGCGGCAGACTTAATGCCAATCTTGATATTGCGAAAGCCGAAAGCAACTTGTCGATTGCCAACTACAACAAAGCAGTGGTCGAGGCGGTGAATGATGTGGCGCGGGCGGCGAGTCAGGTGCAGACACTGGCAGAGAAAAACCAGCATCAGGCGCAAATTGAGCGTGATGCCATGCGTGTGGTGGGGCTGGCACAGGCGCGATTTAACGCGGGCATCATCGCGGGTTCCCGCGTCAGTGAAGCCAGAATTCCGGCGCTTCGCGAACGAGCCAACGGCCTGCTTTTGCAAGGGCAATGGCTGGATGCCTCCATTCAACTCACCAGTGCGCTGGGCGGGGGCTACAAACGCTGAGGATATGCGCCTTCTATACTTAACGTTTAGCCAGCGTTAGGTGGAGAACTCAATGGCGCAGGTCGCGATTATTACCGCTTCTGATTCAGGGATAGGTAAAGAGTGCGCGTTATTACTGGCGCAGCAGGGGTTTGATATTGGCATTACCTGGCACTCTGATGAAGCAGGGGCAAAAGATACCGCCCGTGAGGTGGTTAGCCACGGTGTACGTGCGGAGATCGTGCAGCTGGATCTCGGTAAACTGCCAGAAGGAGCACTGGCGCTGGAGAAACTTATTCAACGGCTGGGGCGCATTGATGTGCTGGTGAATAATGCGGGCGCAATGATCAAAGCGCCGTTTCTTGATATGGCTTTTGATGAGTGGCGAAAGATTTTTACCGTTGATGTCGATGGTGCATTTTTATGCTCGCAAATTGCTGCCCGCCAGATGGTGAAACAAGGGCAGGGCGGTCGCATCATCAACATTACGTCGGTACATGAACATACGCCGCTGCCGGATGCCAGCGCCTACACAGCCGCTAAACATGCGCTCGGCGGGTTAACTAAAGCAATGGCGCTGGAGTTAGTGCAGCACAAGATTCTGGTGAATGCGGTCGCGCCTGGCGCGATTGCCACGCCGATGAACGGAATGGATGACGGCGATGTGAAGCCTGATGCAGAGCCTTCGATCCCCCTGCGACGTTTCGGCGCAACGCAAGAGATTGCCAGCCTGGTGGCCTGGCTATGTTCCGAAGGCGCCAATTACACCACCGGGCAGTCGCTGATTGTCGATGGCGGTTTTATGCTGGCAAATCCGCAGTTTAAGCCGGAGTAGTGCAATGAGGTGAGTGGCTATTTCAATAGGTAATATTTTGTAGGCCTGATAAGACGCGCAAGCGTCGCATCAGGCATGGTGCACCGAATGTCGGATGCGGCGCGAACGCCTTATCCGACCTACAGGCCGCATCATGAGATAACTGCTTTACGCCTGATTATCCGGCTTTTTCTTCCCGCGCCGTTTCAGCCACCAGCGAACACCAACCACCAGAGCCACAACCAGAATCAACCAAACCCAGTGCTTCAAATGTTGGTCAAGTTCGTGCAACCACGGCGCAATCACCTGGCCACCTGCGTAGCCAATGGTGGTAAAAATCAGCGCCCAGGCAAATGCGCCGAGAATATTCAGCGGTAGAAATATTTTCGGCGGTAGCTGACTAGCGCCAATCAGCGTCGGACCAATCACCCGAAAGCCATACATAAAACGTGTACCAATAACAAACAGATACGGATGACGTTGGATCAGCTTCTGCGCCCGTTCAATTTTATCCTGATGTTTTGATAAACGTCGTAACAGCTTGCCGCCAAACCGCCGCCCGCACAGATAAAGCGCCTGGTCGCCAATCATGCCGCCAAGTGCTACGGAAAGTACCACTAGCGGGAATTTCAGCAGCCCCTGATGCGCGGCAACACCACCGAGCAAGGTGACGGTTTCACCTTCAGCCAGACTGCCAAGTACCAGCGCGGCATAACCATATTGTGAAATAAGTGTATTAATATCCATAGGCCAGTCTGTCTCCCTTTGGTTACCTGTAAGCATACACCCAGTAAATTATTCACGCAGAAAAAGCCCCTCAGGGTAGTGCACTAATTTTGTGGTTGAATAAAAATTAATCACAAGCTGACTTATACTTGAACTGTCAGGTTCATGAACTCACAACAAGGGGGCGGTATGAGCCATGTCTGGGGACTGTTTTCCCATCCCGATCGTGAAATGCAGGTGATTAATCGTGAAAACGAAACGATTTCTCATCACTACACCCACCACGTTTTGCTGATGGCGGCGATTCCGGTGATTTGCGCCTTCATTGGCACCACGCAAATCGGCTGGAATTTTGGCGATGGCACTATCCTGAAGTTATCCTGGTTTACCGGACTGGCGTTGGCTGTCTTGTTTTATGGCGTGATGCTGGCTGGGGTCGCGGTGATGGGGCGGGTCATCTGGTGGATGGCGCGCAATTACCCACAGCGCCCGTCGCTTGCGCACTGTATGGTCTTCGCGGGATACGTCGCGACGCCGCTGTTTCTAAGCGGTCTGGTAGCGCTTTACCCGCTGGTCTGGCTGTGTGCTCTGGTCGGCACGGTGGCGCTGTTTTACACGGGGTATCTGCTTTATCTCGGTATTCCAAGCTTCCTGAATATTAACAAAGAGGAAGGTCTTAGCTTCTCCAGTTCGACACTGGCGATTGGTGTGCTGGTACTGGAAGTCCTGCTCGCCCTTACCGTCATACTTTGGGGGTACGGTTATCGTCTGTTCTAGAAAGTTCTTTTGCGTTGCATTGCTGGCGTAAATGTCAGCAATGCAGCATTTCCTCACGATTCTCCTTTGACGACCGCACTTTTTGCTCGTTATGATGGCTTCGCTAGCCTCAGTAAATCCTTACTCCGGCGGTGCGCAACCCGTGCGCGTGAACCACTATTTGAATGCTCATCATGCCGAAATTTCGAGTTTCTTTATTTAGCCTGGCCCTGATGCTGGCTGTGCCTTTTGCGCCGCAGGCCGCTGCGAAAACGGCAGCCGCTACCACCGCTTCGCAGCCGGAAATTGCTTCCGGTAGCGCGATGATTGTTGATCTTAATACCAACAAAGTGATCTATTCGAACCACCCGGATCTGGTGCGTCCGATTGCCTCAATCACCAAATTAATGACTGCGATGGTTGTGCTGGATGCACGACTGCCGCTGGATGAGAAACTAAAAGTAGACATCAGCCAGACGCCGGAGATGAAAGGGGTCTATTCGCGCGTACGACTGAACAGTGAAATCAGCCGTAAAGATATGCTGCTGCTGGCGTTGATGTCTTCGGAAAACCGCGCGGCGGCGAGCCTGGCACATCATTATCCTGGCGGTTATAACGCATTTATTAAAGCAATGAATGCGAAAGCAAAAGCTCTCGGGATGAATAACACGCGCTTCGTTGAACCGACCGGGCTATCTGTGCATAACGTTTCGACTGCCCGTGATCTGACCAAATTGTTGATTGCCACCAAACAATATCCGTTGATCGGTCAGTTAAGTACCACCCGTGAAGATATGGCGACCTTCTCTAACCCGTCGTATACGCTGCCATTCCGCAATACTAACCATCTGGTGTATCGCGATAACTGGAATATCCAGCTAACCAAAACGGGCTTTACCAATGCCGCAGGGCATTGCCTGGTGATGCGCACGGTTTTCAATAATAAACCGGTGGCGCTGGTGGTGATGGATGCGTTTGGCAAATATACCCATTTTGCCGATGCTAGCCGCCTGCGTACATGGATTGAAACCGGCAAAGTGATGCCCGTTCCGGCAGCGGCGTTGAGTTATAAAAAACAAAAAGCCGCCCAGATGGCGGCGGCAGGGCAGACGGCACAAAACGATTAAGTTTGCTTGCCCGTAGGCCGGAGAAGGCGTTGACGCCGCATCCGGCATTCGTTGCCCGTGCCTGATGCGATGCTTGCGCATCTTATCAGGCCTACAAATGTGACGCGCCCGTAGGCTGGAGAAGGCGTTCACGCCGCATCCGGCATTCGATGCCCGTGCCTGATGCGATGCTTGCGCATCTTATCAGTCCTGCAAACGTGACGCGCCCGTAGGCCGGAGAAGGCGTTGACGCCGCATCCGGCATTCGATGCCCGTGCCTGATGCGATGCTTGCGCATCTTATCAGGCCTACAAACGTGACGCGCCCGTAGGCCGGATAAGGCGTTTACGCCGCATCCGGCATTTGATGCCCATGCCTGATGCGATGCTTGCGCATCTTATCAGGCCTACAAATGTGACGCGCCCGTAGGCTGGATAAGGCGTTGACGCCGCATCCGGCATTCGTTACCCGTGCCTGATGCGATGCTTGCGCATCTTATCAGTCCTGCAAATGTGACGCGCCCGTAGGCTGGATAAGGCGTTGACGCCGCATCCGGCATTCGTTACCCGTGCCTGATGCGATGCTTGCGCATCAGGCATCCAGCCGTATTTACTCCACTTCTTGCCAGTTTTTCCGCTTACTGGTTTTACCGATCCCCGGATTCATACTGTTGGTCGGATCGTTTTCACGATAAAACTTCTGCAACGTCTCCGGTGCTTTATACAAATGACCGACGTTATGCTCGGCAGGATATTGCGCGCCGCGCTGGCGTAACAATTCCAGCATCTGTTCCTTCAGCGCATGCACATCCACGCCTTTCTTAACGATGTAATCCTGGTGGAAGACGTAGCACATAAAATGCCCGTAATAGAGCTTATGCACCAGCTGGCTGTCGATTTCCGGCGGCAGATGTTCATACCACTCGGTGTCATTACGCCGCAGAGCAATATCCAGCGCCAGAATGTCTTCGACTTCATCGGAATGCACGGCCTGATAACGTATCGCTGCGCCTGCCGCCGCGAAACGGTGCAAAAACGCTTTACTGCCTTCTTCCGGCGTACAGACAAAGAAATCGCCTTCGGCCTGTTTGAAAAAATCTACCAGCCAGGATTTTGCTTCGCCCACGCCATCCCCCGCCATTTTTAACAGCAGATGATGTTCATATTTATCGCGCCAGCTTTTCATGCGTGGCGGCAAATGACTGGGGAACAAATGACTGAATTTCTGCATTGCGAGATCGGTAAAGTGTGGTCGGAAGAACTTCACCTTCTCCAGTATCGCATCGGTACGTCCCTTGATATTAAAGAATAACGGCATCTTGTCGGTGCCTAGCTTGTCGATCATCAGAAAGGTATCTTTGCCGTATTTTTCCGCGATATCGTAGATATCCCGATGCATATATTCGCCGGCAACCGGCAGATTCTCGAAATTAGCCAGAATATGGCGGCGGATCTCGGTCAGTACTTCCGGCTGGTTGGTGCCGATATAAAACACCTGCTGGTTTTTTTCCGCTTCAAAGGTATCCAGACGCACTGCGAAAACTGCCAGTTTGCCAGCGCAACCGGAGGATTCAAACAGGCGATCCGGGTCAGCGTTATAACGTGCGGGCGTGTCGGCTTCAATATCTCGTACACGGTGGACATAGTCATAATCGTGGGCGTGACGACCATCGTGACGCACATCGTCATCTTTGATGCGATCGTCATCCAGCTTGCTAAGGATCTGCTCCGGCGTTTCACCTAGATCAATTCCCAGATGGTTAACCAGCGTCAGCTTGCCGTTTTCATCTATGCGTGCGAATAACGACATTTCGGTATACGCCGGACCACGCTGCACCAGCGAACCACCAGAGTTATTACAGATGCCGCCGATAACCGATGCGCCAATACACGATGAACCAATCACCGAGTGCGGTTCGCGACCTAATGGTTTGAGGGCTTTCTCCAGCGAATAGAGCGTGGTGCCAGGATACGCCAGCACCTGTTCGCCCTTACCGAGAACATGCAGCTTGTCGAGGCGCTGGGTGCTGATGATCACGATATCGCGATCATAATCGTTACCATTTGGCGTGGAGCCTTCGGTCAGACCGGTATTGGCGGCCTGCATCAGAATAATTTTGTCGGCGGTGACGCAGGCTTTCAGCACCCGCCACAATTCCAGTAGCGAGCCTGGAAGAACAACGGCCAGCGCGTCACCCTGACCGGAGCGGAAGCCCTTGCGATAGCGGGCCGTTTTTGCGGGATCGGTGAGCAGGTGTGAAGAACCGACCAGACGGGCAAGTTCATTCAAAAAGGTTTTATTATCAGTTGTTGTCATGGAAGACATTTTCCACTCCTTGTGGTGGCGAAAAAACATCACAAACTAGAATAGCGCCTTGTATGACAATTCAGCGAGTGAATATTTTGAAAATTCAGACAATAAACTGAGCTTTCTTTTTCTCTCTCCATCAGGCTTATGGCAAACTACCGCTTTTGCACCATTTTCGCTGCCACGTCGGGCAACAGAGGAAGAATAATCCATATGAAATGGCTATGTTCAGTAGGTATCGCGGTGAGTCTGGCCCTACAGCCAGCACTGGCGGATGATTTATTCGGCAACCATCCATTAACGCCCGAAGCGCGGGATGCGTTCGTCACCGAACTGCTCAAGAAAATGACGGTTGATGAGAAAATTGGTCAGCTGCGCTTAATCAGCGTTGGTCCGGATAACCCGAAAGAGGCGATCCGCGAGATGATCAAAGACGGGCAGGTGGGGGCGATTTTCAACACCGTCACACGCCAGGATATCCGCGCCATGCAGGATCAGGTGATGGAACTGAGCCGCCTGAAAATTCCTCTCTTCTTTGCCTACGACGTGCTGCACGGTCAGCGCACCGTCTTCCCGATTAGCCTCGGTCTGGCGTCCTCTTTTAACCTCGACGCAGTGAAAACCGTCGGGCGCGTTTCAGCTTATGAAGCGGCGGACGATGGCCTGAACATGACCTGGGCGCCGATGGTTGATGTCTCGCGCGATCCTCGCTGGGGTCGTGCTTCCGAAGGTTTTGGTGAAGATACATATCTCACCTCAATTATGGGTAAAACCATGGTTGAAGCGATGCAGGGTAAAAGCCCGGCGGATCGCTACTCGGTGATGACCAGCGTCAAACACTTTGCTGCTTACGGCGCGGTAGAAGGCGGTAAAGAGTACAACACCGTCGATATGAGCCCGCAGCGTCTGTTTAATGACTATATGCCGCCGTACAAAGCGGGGCTGGACGCAGGCAGCGGCGCGGTAATGGTGGCGCTGAACTCACTCAACGGCACGCCTGCAACTTCTGATTCCTGGCTGCTGAAAGATGTTCTGCGCGATCAGTGGGGCTTTAAAGGCATCACCGTTTCCGATCATGGCGCAATCAAAGAGTTGATCAAACACGGTACGGCGGCAGACCCGGAAGATGCGGTGCGCGTGGCGCTTAAGTCCGGGATCAACATGAGCATGAGCGACGAGTATTACTCGAAGTATCTGCCCGGTTTGATCAAGTCCGGCAAAGTGACGATGGAAGAGCTGGACGACGCCGCCCGCCACGTATTGAACGTTAAATATGATATGGGGCTGTTTAACGACCCATACAGCCATCTCGGTCCGAAAGAGTCTGACCCGGTGGATACCAATGCTGAAAGCCGCCTGCACCGCAAAGAAGCGCGTGAAGTGGCGCGCGAAAGCCTGGTGTTGCTGAAAAACCGTCTCGAAACGTTACCGCTGAAAAAATCAGCAACCATTGCGGTGGTTGGGCCATTGGCGGACAGTAAACGTGATGTGATGGGCAGCTGGTCCGCAGCCGGTGTTGCCGATCAATCCGTGACTGTGCTGACCGGGATTAAAAATGCCGTCGGTGAAAACGGTAAAGTGCTGTATGCCAAAGGGGCGAACGTTACCAGTGACAAAGGCATTATCGATTTCCTGAATCAGTATGAAGAAGCAGTCAAAGTCGATCCGCGCTCGCCGCAAGAGATGATTGATGAAGCGGTGCAGACCGCGAAACAATCTGATGTGGTAGTGGCTGTGGTCGGTGAAGCCCAGGGGATGGCGCATGAGGCTTCCAGCCGTACCGATATCACTATTCCGCAAAGCCAACGTGACTTGATTGCGGCTTTGAAAGCCACCGGAAAACCGCTGGTGCTGGTGCTGATGAACGGTCGTCCGCTGGCGCTGGTGAAAGAAGATCAGCAGGCTGATGCGATTCTGGAAACCTGGTTTGCGGGTACGGAAGGGGGTAATGCGATTGCCGATGTGTTGTTTGGTGATTACAACCCGTCCGGCAAGCTGCCGATGTCCTTCCCGCGTTCGGTCGGGCAGATCCCGGTGTACTACAGCCATCTGAATACCGGTCGTCCGTATAATGCCGACAAGCCGAACAAATACACTTCGCGTTATTTTGATGAAGCTAACGGGGCGCTTTATCCGTTCGGCTATGGTCTGAGCTATACCACTTTCACCGTCTCTGATGTGAAACTTTCTGCGCCGACCATGAAGCGTGACGGTAAAGTGACCGCCAGCGTGCAGGTGACGAACACCGGTAAGCGCGAAGGGGCGACGGTAGTCCAGATGTATTTGCAGGATGTAACGGCTTCCATGAGTCGCCCGGTGAAACAGCTGAAAGGTTTTGAGAAAATCACCCTGAAACCGGGCGAAACTCAGACCGTCAGCTTCCCAATCGATATTGAGGCGCTGAAGTTCTGGAATCAACAGATGAAATATGACGCCGAGCCTGGCAAATTCAACGTCTTCATCGGTACCGATTCCGCACGCGTTAAGAAAGGCGAGTTTGAGTTGCTGTAATGCTTTAGTAAGGGCGCGACGTTTGCGCCCTTTGCCTGATGTTCATATCTTAACTTGCTGAATTTTCGCCCTTTGTAGGCCGGATAAGGCGCTCGCGCCGCATCCGGCAGGAAACGCCGGACCGAATATGCCCTTTAAGTATTTATCTGATTCTGCAACTGAATCCTTCCGCTCAGGCTAACCCTGTCATTATCAACTATGCTTTTCTCTTAATTCGCTGAAAACAACAGTAAAAGAATGAGGAAAGCATCATGCCACTCTCAAAGGTCTGGACAGGTTCACTGGTTATGTTGGCAGTCGTGAGCCTGCCGCTACAGGCGGCTTCCCCCGTTAAAGTTGGTTCGAAAATCGATACCGAGGGCGCGCTACTCGGCAACATCATCTTACAGGTACTCGAAAGCCACGGCGTACCGACGGTCAATAAAGTCCAGTTGGGAACCACTCCTGTGGTGCGCGGGGCGATTACTTCCGGCGAACTGGATATCTATCCGGAATATACTGGCAATGGCGCTTTCTTCTTTAAAGATGAAAACGATGCAGCGTGGAAAAATGCCGGGCAAGGCTACGAGAAAGTCAAAAAGCTCGATGCAGCGCAAAACAAGTTAATCTGGCTGACGCCCGCGCCTGCGAATAACACCTGGACCATCGCCGTGCGTCAGGATGTTGCAGAGAAAAACAAACTCACTTCGCTTGCCGACCTGAGCCGTTATCTGAAAGAGGGCGGCACCTTCAAACTGGCGGCCTCAGCAGAGTTTATCGAACGCGCCGATGCGTTACCCGCTTTTGAAAAAGCCTATGGCTTTAAACTCGATCAGGATCAGTTGCTGTCACTGGCCGGTGGCGACACGGCGGTGACGATCAAAGCCGCTGCCCAGCAAACCTCTGGCGTTAATGCGGCGATGGCTTACGGCACTGACGGCCCGGTTGCGGCGCTGGGGCTGCAAACCTTAAGCGATCCGCAAGGCGTGCAACCTATCTACGCGCCTGCACCAGTGGTGCGTGAGTCGGTGCTGAAAGAGTATCCGCAAATGGCACAGTGGCTACAGCCAGTCTTCGCCAGCCTCGATGAAAAAACATTGCAGCAACTGAATGCCAGCATTGCAGTGGAAGGACTGGATGCCAAAAAAGTGGCTGCCGACTACCTGAAACAAAAAGGGTGGACGAAGTAATTTCCCGTGACTTATCTACGTATTAATCCTGTTCTGGCGCTGCTGCTGTTGCTGACGGCAATCGCAGCGGCGCTGCCGTTTATCACTTACGCGCCTAATCGTTTAGTCTCGGGTGAAGGGCGTCATCTCTGGCAGCTGTGGCCGCAAACGATCTGGATGTTGGTGGGCGTTGGTTGCGCCTGGCTGACCGCCTGTTTTATTCCCGCTAAAAAAGGCTGCATTTTTGCACTCATTCTGGCGCAATTCGTCTTCGTATTGCTGGTGTGGGGAGCAGGAAAGGCGGCGACACAACTGGCGCAAAATGGCAGTGCGCTGGCGCGTACCAGCCTCGGCAGTGGTTTCTGGCTGGCTGTGGCGCTGGCATTGCTGGCCTGTAGCGATGCCATCCGCCGGATCACCACGCATCCGCTGTGGCGCTGGTTGTTGCATATGCAGATTGCCATTATTCCGCTGTGGTTGCTGTACTCCGGCACGCTTAACGATCTCTCGCTAATGAAAGAATACGCCAACCGTCAGGATGTGTTTGATGACGCGCTGGCACAGCATTTGACGTTGCTGTTTGGTGCGGTGCTGCCTGCGCTGGTGATTGGTGTGCCGCTGGGCGTCTGGTGCTACTTTTCCACTGCGCGGCAGGGGGCGATTTTTTCTCTGCTCAATGTCATTCAGACCGTGCCTTCGGTGGCGCTCTTTGGCCTGTTGATTGCGCCGCTTGCCGCGCTGGTTACTGCCTTTCCGTGGCTGGGTACGGTTGGTGTGGCAGGAACAGGCATGACGCCAGCACTGATAGCGTTGGTGCTCTATGCCCTGTTGCCTCTGGTGCGTGGCGTGGTAGTCGGCTTGAATCAGATCCCGCGTGATGTGCTGGAGAGCGCCAGAGCGATGGGGATGAGCGGGGCGCAGCGATTCCTGCATGTTCAGTTACCGCTGGCGCTGCCGGTATTTCTGCGCAGCCTGCGGGTGGTGATGGTGCAAACTGTAGGCATGGCGGTGATTGCGGCATTAATCGGCGCAGGCGGTTTTGGTGCGCTGGTTTTCCAGGGGCTGTTAAGCAGTGCCATTGATTTAGTGTTGCTGGGGGTGATCCCGGTAATTGTTCTGGCGGTGCTTACCGACGCGCTGTTCGATTTGCTTATCGCACTGCTGAAGGTGAAACGTAATGATTGAATTTAGCCATGTCAGCAAACTGTTCGGCGCACAAAAAGCCGTTAACGATCTCAATCTCAATTTTCAGGAAGGGAGTTTTTCGGTGCTGATTGGCACCTCTGGCTCCGGCAAATCCACCACACTGAAAATGATTAACCGCCTGGTGGAGCATGACAGCGGAGTGATCCGCTTTGCCGGAGAAGAAATTCGCTCGCTGCCAGTACTGGAGTTGCGCCGCCGGATGGGCTATGCCATTCAATCTATTGGCCTGTTTCCCCACTGGAGCGTGGCGCAAAACATCGCCACCGTGCCGCAATTACAAAAATGGTCGCGGGCGCGGATTGACGATCGTATCGACGAACTAATGGCGTTACTGGGGCTGGAACCGAATTTGCGTGAGCGTTATCCGCACCAGCTTTCCGGCGGTCAACAGCAACGTGTGGGGGTGGCGCGCGCGTTGGCTGCCGATCCGCAAGTCTTACTGATGGATGAACCCTTTGGCGCGCTGGACCCGGTAACGCGCGGCGCGTTGCAACAAGAGATGACGCGCATTCACCGTTTGCTGGGGCGCACCATTGTGCTGGTCACTCATGATATTGATGAAGCACTACGGCTGGCAGAACATCTGGTGTTAATGGATCACGGTGAAGTGGTGCAGCAGGGCAATCCGCTGGCGATGCTGACTCGTCCGGCAAACGATTTTGTCCGCCAGTTTTTTGGGCGCAGCGAACTGGGTGTGCGTCTGTTGTCATTGCGTAGCGTAGCGGATTACGTGCGCCGCGAAGAACGGGCTGAAGGTGAGGCGCTGGCAGAAGAGATGACGCTACGCGATGCGCTCTCCCTGTTTGTTGCGCGGGGATGCGAAGTGCTGCCGGTGGTCAACACGCAGGGCCAGCCTTGCGGCACGCTGCATTTTCAGGATCTGCTGGTGGAGGCGTAATCGAATGAAGATATTGCGCGATCCGCTGTTCTGGCTCATTGCTCTGTTTGTGGCACTGATCTTCTGGCTGCCTTACAGCCAGCCGCTGTTCGGTGCTTTATTTCCGCAACTGCCGAGGCCCGTTTATCAGCAAGAAAGTTTTGCAGCTCTGGCACTGGCTCATTTCTGGCTGGTGGGAATTTCGAGTTTATTTGCGGTGATCATTGGCACTGGTGCTGGAATTGCTGTCACTCGCCCGTGGGGCGCGGAATTTCGCCCGATGGTGGAAACTATTGCCGCCGTTGGGCAGACTTTTCCGCCCGTCGCGGTGCTGGCGATTGCCGTTCCGGTGATTGGGTTTGGCCAGCAACCGGCGATTATCGCGCTGATCCTTTACGGCGTGCTCCCCATCTTGCAGGCGACACTTGCCGGGCTGGGAGCGATTGATGCCAGCGTGACCGAAGTTGCCAAAGGCATGGGAATGAGCCGTAGTCAGCGACTGTGCAAAGTCGAGTTACCGCTGGCTGCGCCGGTGATTCTGGCGGGCGTGCGGACTTCGGTGATTATCAACATTGGCACGGCGACGATCGCCTCAACGGTTGGGGCCAGTACGCTGGGTACGCCCATCATCATCGGGCTTAGCGGATTTAATACCGCTTATGTGATTCAGGGGGCGTTACTGGTGGCACTGGCGGCGATCATCGTAGACCGCCTGTTTGAACGGCTGGTGCAGGCGCTTAGCCAGCACGCAAAATAAAGGTATAACCTGCGAGCATTACGCCACCGATACCGCCTAACGCCATAAACAGGAACAGGGTGATAACCCCAATTTTAGCTATGCGCATAATGCACTCCTTATGTTAACGAAAGGATTGTACAGTAAAGCGCATTTGTTAACGAATCATTAAATGCCGAGTGAGAAAATATCATGCCCTTGTTCCTGCCAACTGGTGAGTTGCTGCTGTTGGGCGGAGGTTCGATTTTCACCGCACCACACCAGCAATGTACGGCCTTCAAACAGTTCAGGGCGTAGTTGATTGAGCGAGTGGGCGAGGACATCAATGCGCCATCCTTGTTGACTGGCAATCCAGCCCTCCAGCCACAGACGGGTGGTATCCTGAATATTCCAGCCAACCACCAGCGCATCTTTGCCCTGTTTTTTACGTGCCGAAGCCAGGCAAATGGCGATGTAGTTGATCAGTACGCCGTCCAGAATCGCCAGCAGTGCCTGGAGAGTCGGTTGTTGGCACTGAAGCCGTCGGCGCAGAGGAATGAACAGATGTGTGGTGAGCGTCTGGGCGGGATAATCCTGACCACGCTCTTTGATCCACATTCGCAGACTTTGCAGGTTGCCACTTTGCAGGTAACTAAGCAGAGTTTCTTGCTGATCGCGCCAGCCGTTCTGCACATCAACATTCTCATTACTGAGTAGCATTTTAACTTTGCTGACCTGCACACCGTTGTCGATCCAGCGTTTGATCTCCCGGATCCGGTCGATATCGGCATCGTTGAACAGGCGATGACCGCCGTCTGTGCGCTGCGGTTTTAACAGCCCATAACGCCTCTGCCACGCGCGTAACGTGACAGGGTTGATATCACAAAGCAACGCCACTTCACCAATCGTGTAAAGCGCCATCGTCCCACCCTTGCTTGCGAGGTCCCAGCATAACTGTAGACGTTCTTTTATGAACCAGGTAGTTTTGGCCGTTTTTTGATCTCGATTAGGATGATTTTGTTTTTGCCAGGTTGTTTTGAGTGATCGTACTCACGATTTTTCATTTTTCTGCAACAGTTCAAAGAAAGTTGAACGCGAGCAATGTATGTTACGCGTTTTAAAGGGACGTGTGGTTTGCGGGTATGTACGATTTTAATCTGGTGTTGCTGCTGCTTCAGCAGATGTGCGTTTTTCTGGTCATTGCGTGGTTGATGAGTAAAACGCCATTATTCATACCATTAATGCAGGTCACTGTTCGTCTGCCGCATAAATTTCTCTGCTATATCGTCTTTTCCATCTTCTGCATCATGGGCACCTGGTTCGGGTTACACATCGACGACTCGATTGCTAATACGCGAGCGATTGGCGCGGTGATGGGCGGCTTACTCGGCGGTCCGGTAGTGGGCGGACTGGTTGGTCTGACCGGCGGGCTACATCGATATTCGATGGGGGGCATGACTGCGCTGAGTTGCATGATCTCGACGATCGTCGAAGGATTGCTCGGTGGGCTGGTACATAGCATCCTGATCCGCCGCGGGCGTACCGATAAAGTCTTTAACCCCATTACCGCTGGTGCCGTCACGTTCGTCGCGGAAATGGTGCAAATGCTGATAATCCTGGCGATTGCCCGACCTTATGAAGATGCGGTGCGTCTGGTGAGTAATATCGCTGCGCCGATGATGGTAACCAACACCGTGGGCGCGGCGCTGTTTATGCGCATTTTGCTTGATAAGCGCGCGATGTTTGAAAAATACACCTCAGCTTTTTCCGCTACCGCGCTGAAAGTTGCGGCCTCGACGGAAGGCATTTTGCGCCAGGGCTTTAACGAAGTGAACAGCATGAAGGTGGCCCAGGTGCTGTATCAGGAGCTGGATATTGGCGCGGTAGCGATTACCGATCGCGAGAAACTGCTGGCCTTTACTGGTATTGGTGACGACCATCATTTACCAGGTAAACCGATTTCTTCGGCTTATACCTTAAAAGCCATTGAAACCGGAGAAGTGGTCTACGCCGATGGCAACGAAGTGCCTTATCGTTGCTCTTTGCATCCGCAGTGCAAGTTAGGCTCAACGCTGGTGATCCCTCTGCGTGGTGAAAATCAGCGGGTGATGGGTACCATCAAATTGTATGAAGCTAAAAATCGGCTGTTCAGCTCGATCAACCGCACGCTGGGTGAGGGGATTGCACAACTGCTTTCGGCGCAGATCCTCGCCGGGCAGTATGAGCGGCAAAAAGCGATGCTCACCCAGTCAGAGATCAAACTGCTTCACGCCCAGGTCAATCCCCATTTTTTGTTTAATGCACTTAACACCATCAAAGCCGTGATCCGCCGTGACAGCGAACAGGCCAGTCAGCTGGTGCAGTATCTTTCCACTTTTTTCCGCAAAAACTTAAAGCGGCCTTCGGAGTTTGTTACTCTCGCTGACGAAATTGAACATGTGAATGCTTATCTGCAAATTGAAAAGGCGCGTTTCCAGTCGCGGTTGCAGGTCAACATTTCTATTCCGGAGGCGTTATCTCAGCAGCAGTTACCCGCATTTACCCTGCAACCAATAGTGGAAAACGCCATCAAACATGGGACATCACAACTGCTGGAAACAGGACGAGTGGCAATTAGCGCCCGACGTGATGGGCAACATTTAATGCTGGAGATCGAAGACAATGCTGGTTTGTATCAACCAGCAACCAATGCCAGCGGGCTGGGGATGAATCTGGTGGATAAGCGTTTACGTGAACGGTTTGGCGATGACTATGGGATAAGCGTCGCCTGTGAGCCTGATAGTTACACCCGAATAACGTTACGACTGCCATGGAGGGATGAGGCATGATTAAAGTCTTAATTGTTGATGATGAACCGTTAGCACGGGAAAACCTGCGTGTGTTTCTGCAGGAGCAGAGTGATATTGAAATTGTCGGCGAATGTTCAAACGCCGTAGAAGGGATCGGCGCGGTGCATAAACTGCGCCCGGATGTGCTGTTTCTCGATATCCAGATGCCGCGTATCAGCGGTCTGGAAATGGTTGGCATGCTTGACCCGGAACATCGCCCGTATATTGTTTTTCTCACTGCGTTTGACGAATACGCTATAAAAGCCTTTGAAGAACATGCGTTTGATTATCTATTGAAGCCGATTGATGAAGCGCGGCTGGAGAAAACTCTGGTGCGTTTGCGACAGGAGCGCAGCAAGCAGGATGTTTCGCTGTTACCGGAAAATCAGCAGGCGCTGAAATTTATCCCTTGTACCGGTCATAGTCGTATTTATTTGCTGCAAATGAAAGACGTGGCGTTTGTTAGTAGTCGAATGAGCGGTGTTTACGTTATCAGCCAGGAAGGGAAAGAGGGCTTCACAGAATTAACTTTGCGCACGCTGGAGAGCCGCACCCCGCTACTGCGCTGCCATCGACAGTATCTGGTTAACCTCGCGCATTTACAGGAGATTCGCCTGGAAGATAACGGTCAGGCTGAGTTGATTTTGCGTAATGGATTAACCGTCCCTGTCAGCCGCCGTTATCTGAAAAGTTTAAAAGAGGCGATTGGCCTGTAAAAGACTGCTAAAATGGCTTTTTGCCTCATTAACACCCGAAGGCCTCATGCTAAGTAACGATATTCTGCGCAGCGTGCGCTACATTTTGAAAGCCAACAATAATGACCTGGTGCGTATCCTGGCGCTGGCTAATGTTGAAGCCACCGCGGAACAGATCGCCGTCTGGCTACGTAAAGAAGACGAAGAGGGTTTTCAGCGTTGTCCGGACATTGTTTTGTCTTCATCCCTGAATGGTTTGATTTACGAAAAACGCGGCAGGGATGAGTCTGCTCCGGCACTGGAGCCGGAACGTCGCATTAATAACAACATCGTGCTGAAAAAATTGCGCATTGCGTTTTCACTGAAAACCGATGACATTCTGGCGATCCTGACCGAACAACAGTTCCGTGTTTCGATGCCGGAAATTACTGCGATGATGCGTGCACCGGATCATAAAAACTTCCGTGAATGCGGCGATCAATTCTTGCGTTATTTTCTGCGTGGACTGGCAGCGCGCCAGCATGTGAAGAAAAGCTAAGACGGGCATGGCGGCCATGCGAAGAACATGGCCGCCGACAAATTATTTCACTTCTTTAAAACCAGCAGCAGCCATGACCAGTTCAATCTGCTTCATGCTGACACCTTTGCTGGTATCTTCATCACCCATCTTGATACCGGAAATGCCCTGCAGGGCTTTCAGATCAACTTTTTCCATATCGATATTTACATTTTCCTGCGCGTAAGTATCGGTATAGGTTAATTTTTCTTCAACGCCCGGAATGTTTTTGTATTTGGCGCTTAATGGCTCAAGTTTCTTAGCTGCATCTTCTTTGGTGGTTGCACCAATGGTTGCAAACTGAATTTTGGTTTCTGAAGATTGCTTAATCACTTTGTCGCCTTTGTAGACATAAGTAATGGCAATTTCAGTACCGTTCAGATTAGCGCTAAATTTCTTAGATTCTTCTTTGTCACCGCAGCCTGCGAGAGAGAAAACCAGAACAGATGCAACTACGAGGGAAAACAGCTTGTTGAAAGCCTTCATGTAAAACTCCATTTTATCAAAATCAGGAAACTGGTGACTCTCACCAGGGCGCTATAGGATATGCCTAATATAACGGCTTGAGCAGTCCGGAAATGGAGTAGAACTCTTAATAAAAAGCATTTTCTCCTTCCAGGTACTCAAGCAACGGTAATAATTGTTCGCAAAGTAAAACGCAACTATTCAATGTTTCTATTAGTGTCTCACCTTCCGTATGACGCCATTGATTCAACACATGCGCCAGCCGATAAAACCCCGCCGCGGTTAAATCTATTGCCAGCAACTCAGCCTGGCTAATGATGCTCTGTTCCTGATAGCGCCAGCCGTTGTGTAGCAATTGAATGAGCAACGCCTGACAGCGCATCAGCAACTGATGAGCGGTGGATGGCGCAGGAAGAACGCACGCTGAAGGTAGTGCTGCAACAGGCGCAGTTTCAGCATCCAGCGCCCAGGCTCTGGTTTGCGTCATCATGACTCGAGGTTCCAGCGTTAACTGTCCTTCAACAAAACTGACGAATCCAGAAACCAGACACACAGGATCATCCTGCTGTTGTAAAAGTGCCGCCATGCGTTCAGTGGCAAAGGGCGCGCAGGCAGAGGCTGGCAGCGATAACGTCAGCACATTATTTTCACCTTCGCCGCTAATCACCTGCGCATCCAGCGTCTGGCGGCTGCTGTCCCATCCCAGCGAAATACACTCCGCCACCGGCAGAATAAATAAATTATCCACCTGATTAAGCGGCCGGACGCAGACTGGCGGACGCTGGCGTAAGTATTCCCGCAAAGCCACAATGCCGGGCTGGCGCAACGGTGCACTCAGCATTTGCCAGGCATCGGGCGACAGTGGGACAACGCTACTTAAGCGGTTGCGAGTAGCTAACAGCAGCTCACCTTCGGCACTGCGACGCGCGGCTTGTGAAACAATTTGCCCACCTGCCAGTGCGCCAGCCTGAAAACTAAACAGCCGACGTGTGGCTGCCGGTGAGTTTTCCTGTTCGCTTCTCGGCCAACTGCGCGAAAGGTGCAAAATACTGCCGGTGTCGGGATCGGTGAACCAGATGCGTAAACCATACTGCTCATTATCCTGCCAGCAACGCATACCTAAAGACACCAGCCGCAGATGATCAAGCTTTGCTTCTCCGGCAATGCCTGCGCCAACCACCGTGCGCCACGGCATGGGAGGAATTTCACCAACACTGTCGCGGCGTGCCATTTTTTGTGCACTGTTCAAGCGACTGGTTAACGCCGCAAGCTGACGCAAGCATTCTCCGGCGTGGTAGTGGCTGGCGCGGGCGTGGAAGGCATCAACGCTTGCGCGCAGTTGCCGTAGCGATTCACTCACCCAGCGCCAGTTGCAGGTCTCTGCCGCCTGCAATGCGCGGTTGAATGCTGCCTCGTAATGGATGAGCGGCTGGCTGATACCGCCAAGCCATAATGCCTGGCTTAATTGCTGAACATATTGACGGCACGCGTTGCCCTCGTTGCTGGCAAATGGGTCATCATTCGCGGCAACTTGCTCGCTGCGCATCTGCCAGATCAAATGGGTAAATTCTGTTTGCTGCGCTTTGGCCTGGACAAAGGCCTGTACCGCCAGCACGACATGTTCGCAAAGTGTTCCTTCAATGCAATCACAGCGCGCGAAGCGAATACTGCTGCGGGAATAAAAACGTACGTCACTCATCGGCATTCGGGCAGAGGGAATTTCTCCCGGCGCACAGAACAACTCAATGGTGATGCCTTTAGCGACAATAGCTTGTGCACGTTTACGGGTGACATCGGGTAGGGTTGCCAGCTCTCCCAGCCAGATTGCTGGATCCCACTCTTCTTCTTTTTCCGTGGGCTGGGCGGTAGCGCAAAGTCGTTGATAACTTAACACCAGCATCACGCGATGACGGCACATGCCGCTGGCCCCGCAAGTGCACTGAGCCTCTTTCAGTGCCTGACCGTTCGCCAGCTGGGTACGGACACCGTCACTGAACGTGGCGAGTAAAACACCGTTCTCATGGCTGATTTCCGGAATGTTGCCATTTTCCAGTTCCTTAAGACTGCGCTTCACAAAACCGGCATTGCTTAACGCCGTCAGCGCCTGCGGTGTCAGTTCTAATAATTCCGGACGTAGTGAATTCATGACTGAAGATTCTCCGCCAGCCATGATGCCAGCTCGCCCGGCGTCATCGCGGCTATTTGTGCGCCGACATTAACCAGCGCCTGGGCCGTATCGTGGTCATAGCATGGCGTTGCTGTGCTATCGAGCGCTGCCAGTCCCAGCACTTTGATACCGCTCTGGACACACTTTTTCACCTGATGCGTCAGCAATGATGATGAACCCCCTTCATAAAAATCGCTCACGAGGATAATGACGCTTTTTGCTGGTTGTTCAATAAGTTGCCGACCATACTCTACGGCACTGGCGATATTGGTCCCGCCGCCCAACTGTACTTTCATTAATAACTCTACCGGATCGGCAACGTCTGCCGTGAGATCAACCACGCTGGTGTCAAACGCCACCAGATGGGTACGAATGCCGGGTAACTGCCATAAACAGGCCGCCATCACCGCAGAGTGGATCACCGAATCGACCATCGATCCGCTTTGATCAACCAGTAAGACCAGTTGCCATTGTTCACTGTGGCGCTTAATACGGCTGTTAAAGCGGGGGGATTCGATATACAGCTTGCCATGTAGCGGGTGCCAGTGTTGCAGGTTGGCGCGCAGAGTACTTTTGAAATCGAAATTACGCGCCAGTGGAATAAATGAGCGACGGCGGCGATCGCGGACACCAGAAAAAGCCTGGCGAACTTCCTTTGCCAGTCGCGCCATAATTTCTTCCACTACCTGGCGCACTATCCGGCGGGCGGCAACCAGCACTTCAGGATTCATCAGATGTTTGGTGTGCAAAACGGCGCGTAGCAGGCTTTCAGAAGGCTGCATACGTTCCAGCACGTCGAGATTCGTCACCACATCTTCAATGCCGTAGCGCAGCACGGCATCGCTTTCCAGCCGCTCAATCACCCGTTGCGGAAACAGCGTGTGAATACTGTTGATCCACTCAGGCGTGGTGAGATTTGAGCTACCCAATCCACCGGAACGTTCACCACGCTGGAGCCGGTCAGGATCGCGCCCGTACAGCCACTCCAGCGCGTGGTCTATTTGTCGGGCGTTGTCATCCAGTCCACAAAGCGTCGTTTCTGCCGCTTCGCCAAGAATCAATCGCCAGCGTTGTAGCTCACGGGTGGTCAGAAGATCGTTCAGTTCAGACATGGAAAACTCCCCAGTGTTGCAGCGATGCCAGTGCCTGCTGTTCGAGTTGTTGATGATGTGCAATGGCTTGCGGTGGGCAATGCAACGGCATTTGCAGCGCCGAAACGGGAAGTTGCGCCAGTTGATAATGCTCAAGCACCTGATGCGCCAGCGTCCCACGTTCTCGTGGCGGTAGCCAGGCCATCGCCGCGCGTAAATCGGGCAGGGCGTTGATAAAATCGGCGTCACTTAGTTGATTTAAATGACTGCTGAAACCGGCGATAAATGCCGGCTGACAGGCCAGTTGATGGCGGGCCAGCGCCAGCAAACCGTGCAGCGCCTCGCCGGATTGTGCCGGGGATAACTGCGTCAGCATCGCCAGCGCCGCTTCGGCACTGGCGTTGGGATGTTCCAGACGCATCAGTGCGCCAAGAGCCGCGCCGCGATCCAGTGCCGGGGCATGAACCGCCTGACTGCGGCGCTCCAGTAAGGCCACCGCCGCAGAAAGAGAAACGCCGGGGAGCTGCACACCGCTATGCAGATCGCGCAGGATATGACACAACGCTTGCCAGCTATGCAGGTGAGCGTGAAACTCCTTTTCATCCGGTCTTCCGTTAGATTCACACAGCCACAGCGTGCGATCGATAGCCGCGCATAACGTCGTTTGTAATATCTGCGCGCCTTGCATACCGCTAATTTCATCCAGCCGCCATAAGGCATATAGCACTTCCAGCGCCTGGCCCATTTCGGCAAATTGATTTTCCTGGGCGATTAATAATGTGAGTTGTTCCAGTAATTGTTGACTGAAGGACGCCAGACCCGCTAACGCCGCCTGGCTAAGACATGTGGTGATACTGCCGATTCCGCCCGCTTCCAGCATATCGGCTTCTAATTTATTGCGTGCGGCTTCCTGGAGTGTGGCACCAAAACAGGCGGCCTCAATCAATGCCGCATGTTGGCTAAGCGGGCGAGTTAATTTCCAGCGTTCTTCACCGTTACCTGCAAGTGTCAGTGTACTTCCCTGCTGGCGCACAATCCCTGGGATCTCCAGTATTGCCAGCCGATGTAACACCTGACTTTGCGCTAGTCCATTGGGGTTAAAGCGATTTAAGGTAAGCTCCGCCGGAAGAGTGATTTTGCTACGTTCCAGTTCGCAGGTGACATCTTTTGGCAGAGGCGGTTGTGGCGTAGAAGGGGCAAGTTTACCGAATCCGTCACCCGCTAATGTGTCTATCAACGTTAGCAGAATCGGATCGGTATCGGGATGAATAACGCCGCGATAGCTCCACGGCAACGGCGCATTCAGGGCTTCTTTAATCAGCGATCCTGCTATGGCATCCAGCCAGTCAGTGCGTAACGGTAGTGTATGACCGCGCAACTGTGCCAGTGCCATCGCATGCAGATGAGCGGCAGCCATATCCGCGGTTGAAGCAGGCAAGTGATGCTGGCGCAAACGGGTAAGAACCGTTTTTAGCAGTTGTTCTCCCGCCTGCCGCAAGCCCCACTGCCAGCACCAGTTTTGCCAGACCGGGGCAGGCATACCGGAAAGGTATCCAGCCAGCACATCAAGGCGCTTTTCACTGTATGGCGTGAGATAGCAACCTGTAACGGCCTCATCCTGTGAGGGCAATTCTGGCTTGTTAATTTCCTGCGGACATTCGCGCCACATTTTTGCCAGTGCAGGAGCGTGCCAGCCGCCGCAGACGACTAACACGTCGCCATTATTTTGCTGCATCGCCCATGCAATCCAGCGGGCCATAAAGGCTTCGCGCTGACGATTGAGTGCATCGCCGGGGGAGTCGCCCCGCAGTTGGGCAAAATAGTGCGCCAGTGCAGAGGGTAATGCAGTTTGCTGGCTTTCATCTTCGAACAAGTGATCCCACAGGGTGTCGCTGTTATCCATGCGGGTGGCACGCAGCAGCAAGGTCTGGCTTTCCTCTTGCGTATCAGGCGAATCGTCCTCTTCTTCACTCTGCGCCCAGCAAGGCAAATCGATGAAGTAAGCTTGTGCCTGAATACGACGTGCGGCTTGTAGCGCCTGCCACTCCGGCGAAAATTCAGCAAATGGCGTCCAGGCACCACGCCCGGGGGCCGCACCGTCCTGATACTGGCAATAACTGTAAATAGCTACCGGAAGCTGGTGGGCTAACAACAGTTCGTCTACCCGGTCATTAAAATCAGCCGGGCCTTCAATCAACACGTATCGTGGCCGCTGGCTTTCGATTAACGATTTCACCAGCCGGGCGCAGGCCGGACTATGATGCCGGATGCCGACAATTAACGGCTCGCTCATGCATCTTTCCTCACGGCAGGCGGTGGCGGGCTTGATAATAAGCCTGCCAGTGAGCTTCTTTATGTGTGGAGACACGCTGTTCGAAGTAACGGCGCAGACGAGCGCGATCTTCTTCGTTATCTTTGACGATGGTTCCGGCAATACAGTCCACCAGATCGGCTGGCTCACCTGCGCGATTCGCTAAAAACCAGGCGCGGACGCCCACGGCGTGGGCCACGTTCACGGCTTCAGCGGTGGACATAATCGCTGTCAGTGTATCCATTGACGTTTTCTTTTCGCCGTTGGCACGCAGATCGCGGAAGGTGCGTACCAGTAACTTCAGTACCGCGTCAGGCACTTTATGCGGAATACCGCTATGGGCCAGCAAACGCGCCGAAGCACTGGCGACCAGTTCCAGCTCCTGGGCGAAATCCATAATCGGAAAGACAGTTTCAAAATCGAAGCGACGCTTTAGCGCGGCACTCATCTCATTGACGCCGCGATCGCGGGTATTGGCAGTGGCAATAATATTAAAGCCTTCTCGCGCATAGAGCTGACTGGCTTCACCGGTGAGTTCCGGCACCGTCATAACCCGGTCAGAAAGCATACCTAACAGACAGTCTTGCACTTCCAGCGGTGTACGCGTTATCTCTTCAAAACGGACAATTTTGCCGTCGCGCATTCCCTGGTAAAGCGGGGCTGGGACCAGCGCTTCCGTTGACGGACCATGGTTGATAAGCAGGGCGTAGTTCCAGCCGTACTTGATTTGATCTTCGGTGGTTGATGCGCCGCCCTGAATAGTTAACCTGGCATCGCCGCTAATAGCGGTTGCCAGTAATTCAGACAGGAGAGATTTTGCGGTACCCGGTTCCCCCACCAACATCAAACCGCGTCCGGTGGCAAGAGTGACTAACATACGTTCGACAGCGGAGGGACTAATCACGACTTTACGGCTAATATTTTGCGCTTCGTCGCCAAGGATAAAAGCACGGGCCGCGGGCAAACTTAACTGCCAACCGGGCGGGCAAGGTGCGTTATCATTTTGTTTTAATTTTGCCAGTTCATCGGCGTATAACACAGCAGCAGGCGGACGCTGCAGATGATTATTCTGCGGTGACATATATTCATCCCTGAAATGTATTAATAAAATAAACGATATTTTACGCGCAATAAATGTTTGGCGCATTAGTTGTTTGAGCGGAAAATATCTGGAAAGCAGATCACAGGAAATAAAAAAACCTGCTGGTGAGGCAGGTTCTTTTATTTACTACAATGACGCTAACTTGCTGATTGTGCAACATTTCGTACCAACGAATAAATTATAACCATATCCACACTCCATTGCAATTCAGTGAGTGAGATTTATAATCCTGCCCGTTGGGAGGTTGTGCCGGATCGGACCAATTTTAAGTCCTGGCTGCCGGACGGGTGGTGCCGCAGGCGGTGCCCTGATCCGGAGAGCAACGTTTCGTACCAACATACGTAAACCAGTATCGACAGGCAGTGTAAGGGTAAGGTGCTGGTGTTGCGCTCCTTAATAAGGAGAGCGGATGGACACGCTGACACAAAAGTTAACCGTGCTCATTGCAGTACTGGAGCTATTAGTGGCTCTGTTACGGTTGATTGATTTGTTGAAGTAACGGGCAAATTGAAACGCATTTAAGGGGGAATACCGTTTCCCCCTTTAATAAAGCTTTACTTGCCATAGTTCAAGTTGCATGTGCTGCTACTTGAATTATTTAGAGTATATTATTCTATTTCTTGGTTGAATATATTCTGTAGTTCACGATTAAAAATTGCTATTACCATTTCAGGTGATTCACCTCGTAATCTCCGCTCATCAATACACTCATCTCTTATATAAATCAATGCATCATTTATTAGCGGGTCGGCATCATTAAATGTTGGACGTAGCCGGAATCGCTCCAGTCGATAGACGGAACCTGTAAATAATTCAGAGCACTTATGGATCTCAAGTCTGAAGGAAAACGGATCTTCAGGTACAGGGACCTCATAATCGTAAATAGCAACCAGCTCTTTTTGCACGATCATCGCTTTTCCCGGTGGTAAGTCGTGTTGATAACGGGCAGTCGCATCACTGCCCACTGTGTTTTAATGGAAAATGACGTCGGGTGCGCTTAACGCCTCACTCAAATCAAACACATCAAGTTCGGCAAAAGTGACGGATTTATTGTCACGGTACACTCGAAGAGAACGGAAACTCATTAGCGCTTTGCTATCAACATTGTAGTGGTTAAAACCAGGTGAAAACTTAAGGACCAGCCGGTACACGCCCAAATCATAGACAAATGCGTCCTCATAGCCTGACTCCCAGCCTTTGTATCGCATTCCCATAAGTTGCCCAACGGTAGCGGATTTACCTTCCCAGCGAGTCAGGCTGTTACTGGTTGACTCGTCAGGCGTGAGCAGCACCGTGCGTCGTGTCAACTGGCGAAGTGGCGGTATAATTTCGTAATCGGCAAAAAGCTGTGCAAATTCACTGCGCATTTCTGCTGTCATTTCTAACGGGTGGGCAATGCCAATCAGAGCGTCCGCAGGCAGGTCAATGGGCTCATCTTGTGCATTGCAGAATTCCCCCTCTGCGGCCACACGAAAGGCGTTGAGTAAATGTCGCGGTTCATTTGCCAGATAAACGCCCCATATCAGTCGCTGGGTAACCAGGCGAGTAAATGGATGATTAACAAAGAGAGAATGAAAATCTGCCAGCGACCAGCGTCGGGTGGTGCGCAGGGCAGTTTCAAGACGCGGGAGCAGGTTTTTGCTCACCTGAGTGGCATCTTTTTTTAGCCCTTTTAATCGGGCCAGTGCCTCGGGCGCTTTCAGTTGATCGTCATCGGCGCGCAACCGGGGAACACTTTTCTGGCGAACGTTTTGTTGATCGTAGATAACCGGGTTGAGGTTTTCATCGAAGCGAACGGTAAACTGCCGTGGACCAAAATCAAAAATCAACGCCTGCGGCTCATCAAGGCCCAGTGATGGGACTAATCTGTCCGCTAACTCTTCCTGGCTTAGCCCGCGATTTTCTGCGACCACCTGAAGTAATTCCGCCGCGTTATCACGTAAGGGGCGGGATTTCGCCCGTTGCGATATATGATGCAGCTGTATCAGCGCCATATCATTATTCATCAGGGTGAGTATATTCAGACCACTGACAGCACGGGCAGATTTGCCTTCTTGTGGCCAGGCGAGGATCTGTGTCGTTAGATCCCGTGCCGTGCTTTCGTCGCCAAAGAGACTTAACGCCAGAAATGCCCAGTTGTCTTTTGCGGGGGCGCCAGCTTGTTGCCATGCGGTGAAGAGATCCCAGGCAAAAGTGGCCAGCGTTTGCGGTTGGCAGAACGTTTTCAGTTGTTCCAGCCCGCTATAAAAACGTCCACCCTGGGTAAAGCGCAGCATTTCGCCGATAATTTCCAGAGCGTCATCGGTAACAGGCTGATTATTAGTGATAAGGCGCGGCCTGGACCACATTGTCGGATGCCAGAAATCAGGAGCTTTTGGAATGCGTGCTGGGTAAATCTCTATTGGACTCTGTTTAAGTAATTGCTCCAGGGCAGGCCATACATCAGCGCGTTGCCAGCGGTTTGCCACAGTTTGCAGCAATTCGCCATGTCCCTGTTCGTACAGTAAACGCAGGGCAAGTAATGCGGCTTCACTATTATCGCTGGGTTTGGTAAAGACAAGAGGGATAAGTGCAGTAGCCGTATGTTCCGGCCATTGTAAAATCCACTGGCGAGCCAGATTACGCTGGCCCGCAAAACGGTGCCAGATGCGGGCAACAGGCAGCGCCAGTTCTGTTGCGCCAAAATGAATCAGCAGTGGAAATATCTCTTTTGGATGTCGGGCAAAGGCGGTGTTTAATCCTGGCAAAGCATCGGTACCCAGCACACTTAACAGATATTCCACCCCGATGTAATGAAAATCAGCCTCGACAATTTGTTGCCAGCACGATACCGCCATTTCGCGCGGCATCTGCGCGATAAGGTACAGATTCCAAATCCCCCAACGCTGTTCATTACCATAGTAAAATCCGTGCTGAAAAGTTCGCCACCCTCCCATCAACGCAATGCTATCTTGTGCCAGTAATGCATTGGTGGCTTCTTCCCGGTACTGTTTAGATTTGGCCTGATGCGCGTGATAAGTACGCAATAGTCCTATTGATGTGTATTCTTGCAGTTGCTGAGCATCAAAGGCATCCAACTGTCCATTAAGAAGACGCTTATTAAATTCCAGGCTATGAACGTCAAAACCTAATTCCCGCAAGAAGGTATCCGCCCCTCTGTTAGCAAGACGTTCGTCAAAAGACATGGTGCTAAAATGGTCAATTGCAGTTTGCTGTTCCGGCGTCCAGTGTTTATTCAGCGACCTGTACGTTTGCGGTGCAAGCGTAAGATCAGGCAGCGAAAAGTGAGGTATGGAAGTCTTTTTCTTCCGCCCACGCCACGGTGGTGAAACGAGGATTTCAGGCATTTGGCTGTTATCGGTGCTATCAATAACCGGTTTGGGCGGTGCCGATAAATAACTATTCAGCACTGTCCGGGCTTGAATACTTAACCACGGTATGACGTCTTCTGCCAGTTGTGGCTGCGATGCCATCAGCGTTTGTAACAGCGTATGCCAGAACTCATCTCGAACTTTTTGCTGTGCAGGCAGCTTTTTGTCTTCGATGATTGGATAACCAGGGCGTGCAGGTGGTTCTTTTAATGCCAGCAGTTCGGCCAGTGCGGCGAGCGTCGCATGGGGGAAGTTTTTACTGTATTTAGCCACACGTTGCAGGCTGGGTTTGTTTTTATCAGCAACTAACAGCAAAGTGCGGATGACTTGCGGATGGTTAATTTGTACCAGCAGACTGCCGCAATCTTCTTTATGGGCATACATTGCCAGGCGCGGAACGGCTGCCAGTCCTTGTTCGCGCAAAAGGGCAGCGCAGGCCGCGTAGCCGAAGTGGTTTTCATGCGACATGTAGCTGGCTTCGCGATCGCTAAATATATCCTGGCTCCAGTAGCGTTCGAGTTTTCTCACCGCCTGGGGGTCAGTAGCAACAACTTTTAACCACTCCTTAGAATGATAATGAGTCCGCGGGCATTCAAGGCTTACCAACTCATTGGCGATTTCTGGTTTTTCGGGGAGGATCAGCGCAATAAAAGGGCGGCGAACTTTGGTTATTCTTGGCAGTGCGGCAATGAGTTTGTCGGCGCAACGCTGCCAGCAGCTTTCCTCTGCCAGAGAGAGGTGTTTACGCAGTCGGAGATCGAATTCGTTATAGGTTTCTGAGCGATAACCATAGCCATAGTCCTCGTTCTGATACTGCAATGTGACTACCAGAGGATCACTCTCATAACACCGTGCAATAAACTGGCGTGCAATCACCACCTCAGTCGCATATTCCAGCCCCTCTTGTTGGACGATTTCGTCGAGCAACTGTTGGCTGTCCTTTTGCGCGATACAGGCTAGCGCCGCCATTGTGCGGGCCGGGACTGAGGGTTTGTGTTCGCCGATCAAGTTGATGGCCTGCGTAATGGCGGACTGCCACTCCAGTGAAAAATTTTCATAACGCCAGACAATGTTTTTTTTCTTCTCAGCTTTTTGTAGCAATTCATCACCCAGTGTCTGAATGATGCTTTCAGTGATAACAGGCACCGGTTCGCCCGGCCAATTGCGATGGCTGAGTGGTGTTTTGCCTTTTTTATATTTCAGTTCCACTTGGGCGTTATCCGCCAGCCACGGTAATTCCTTGTCCATGCTCTTTCCTTATTCAAACAGAGCTTCAATATCGTTAATCAACTCGCTGGCGGTGATGGCATCGAGCACGAAGAACTGTGCTTCCTGTGTTGAATTACTTCCCCAGCCATAGCTTTCTGCTTTGCCTTCCCATAGCCACAGCTTGCTTAAGAGTTGCTCGGCGCTAAGTTCGGCTGGCGACATACCAACTGCAAAGCCTTCATCGATTTCCATGATTAACGACCAGCGGCCCAGAGGTTTGATCATCCAGCCGATCCAGCCACCGTCCTGCGGTTCACCACGCATCCAGCCTTTATTTGCCAGCCCCATTACCCGACCACTCGGGCATTTTCTGCCTGCCCAGCGTGTCAGTTCGCTGGCATTGCGCTCGGCTTCTGTCAGCGCGTAACTGTTACGATCAAGCTGGCGGAACGGTGGTAACAGTTCGTAGTCGGCAAAAAGCTGCCCGAAGGCGGCAGCATCCGTCGGTGATATTTCCAGAACGTGAGGAATACCAATAGAGATATCGCCTTCCGGCAGGGTGAAAAGATCATCGTCAGCGGTGCTGTAGCTGTTATCTTCCGCTACGCGAAAGCAAGCCAGTAGCTGGTTTTCGGTGCTATAAACGCCCCAAATCAGACGGCGGGTTAAGTGGCGGACCAGCGGATGCTCAACCAGGAAGAGCTGAAAGTTTTCCGGTGACCAGCGGCGACGCAGGCACATGGCGGATTCCAGCCTTGCTACCTGCTGGGCGGCGACGGTACGCGCATCTTTTTTCAGCAATTTGTAGCGGTTAACAGCATCGTTCGCCTGTGATTCATCATCGCTTTTGTTTGGTTTGGGCAGGTCTTTCAGACGACTGCCGGAAGCGTCACGCACAAACGGTTTTAAGGTTTCATCAAAGCTGACGGTGAACTGGCGTGGGCCGAAATCCAGCAGCAACGAACCGTTATCATCCAGACCGAGATCCGGTGCTAACCGATCTTCAAGCTCCGCCACCGTGAGTTCGCGGCTCTCGGCAATGTTGGCAATTTTTTCTTTTGCCCGCTCCTGTAATGCTTTGAATTTCAGTTTCTGGGCGATGCCGTTAAGCTGCATCAGGGCGATATCGCTGCCGATAGCAGCGAGAATATCCAACCCAACGGTGGCGCGTTTATGCTGGGATTCACCAGGCCAGGCGCGTATTAATGGCGTCAGTTTGCGGGCGGTGTCATCGTTGCCGAGAACACCTAACGCAGTGAACGCCCAGCTCTCTTTCGACGGTGCTCCCGCAGTCAGCCAGGCGGTAAACAGATCCCAGGCAAATTCAGCCAGTGAGTCGGCGGTACAAGCGTCTTTCACCTGCAATAATCCCGGATACAGCACCTCTTCCTGAGGGAAGCGGAGCATTTCGCCGAGGTGGAGGAGGGCGCTATCTGGCAGTACCTTGCTGCTATTTTTGAGTTTCGGGCGAGTCCATAATGGAGGTTGATAAAACAACGGTAAAGGGGGAATTTTCGCTGGGTATTTACCCATAGGATCGCTGTCGTTATTTTTATTTTGAATTGCCCAGGGCGGTGAGACTAGTACCATTGGTAGAATTTCTGAGTTTGCAAAATCTTCATTGCGACTATTCAGCAATTGCTGACATTGTTGCAATAAATTTGCCGCTTGCGACGATAATCCGATGACTAATTTTTCGACCAATAAAGGATTTGCATTAAGTAATGAAACCAGCAATGTATGTTTGCGTTTATCATCTTTTTTTACCAATGCTTCGGCTAATGCCGCTATCGTGGCAGAAGGAAAATTTTCGGCACTTTTTATTAGTCGTTCATAACAGCGTTTATTAGTATCGGCGGCTTCGATGAGTGCCGTAATGGCCAACGGATGATTAATACATTTCAGTACGTCACCGCAATTATCTTCTTCAGCATAGGGAGCCAGGCGAGCCAGTGCCGCTATACCTTGCTCCCGTAATACCGTAGCTGACCAACTGGCACCATAGGTGTTAAATACATCAATGTATTGATAGTTCTCCAGTATTTCGAGCGTGAATGGATCTGTCGCTACCAGTTTCAACATTTCAAGTTGTGGAACATCTGCGACCTGGTGTAAACGATGTACGATCTCATGGGCCACTTCGGGTATTTCTGGCATTAAAATGGCAATTAACGGTTGGCGATAGAGTGATATATCTGGTAACGCAACGAGTAATTTTGCAATGCAATTTTGCCATACTTCTTCTTCTGCTAGTGATAAATGTTTACGCAGACGTAAACTAAATTTGTCGTTATTCCTTCTATAACTGTCCTTGCTGCTATCTGCATAATTAATAAAGAAAGTCAAATGTTCATCTTTATAGTCAAAATCGAAATCAATTTGCCACCAGAAGATGACAGTTTCAGTTGCGTATTCGATACCGAAGGTGCTAACAATTTCATCCAGCAACTCGGATGAGGTTTCATCATTCCAGCCCTGACAAAAACATATTTCCAGAAAAGTTAGTACCGCCATAGTACGCGCGGGTATCTCAGTCTTTTGGGCCTTAATTAAGCTGATTGCCTGGCTAATCGCATCAGCCCATTCATCAGAGCATGAGCTGTAATCGAAAGTCAGATTTTTATAATAGTGATAAGTACGATTTGCTAGCCGGGAAATTAAATTTTGTTTCTCGGGTTTGGTCGGTTTTTTTACTGGTTCCCCAGGCCAAAGGCGGTGGCTGAGTGCATAGCGGGCAATATTCGGGGGAAGAATAATGGGATCGTTGTCTGCCAGCCAGGGTAAACTGTTAGTTTCCATTTGATGCTTTATTGAGGCGTTTTCCTCTGTGACGAGGACTTTCTTTGCTGAGGCGTCATGTGAGTTAGCGTTTGAGTCTACTTGCTCCACATACCCCTTCTTCACCTTCTCCGCAACCAGCTTCAGTTCCGCTTTTTCCGCCGCCGCAGTATATGCAAAGCTTTTTACCTGACTTTGCCCGTTGGTGCCGACTTTGCCCCAACTGATATGCAGCTCGTTGTCTTGCTGCTCAACCGCCCAGAATTTATGTGATTTTTCGTCCTGATAAATATAGGTTTTCATTGCTAAATCCTTTTAATCAAACAGTGATTCGATGTCGTTAATCAGCTCGCTGGCGGTGATGTCGTCGAGCACGGAGAAAGTGGGGGAGGATTGTTTACCGTAGCGATCATAAGAGGCAGTGATTTTTACGCTTTCGACAGGCAGCAGGTCGCTATACCCCGTTTCGCCATAAATTAATGAAAAAGGTTCTGTTTCAAGTTCGAGATCGCCATAAGGAGTAGATTTGCGCATCGCGTAAACGCTGCCGCTTTCTTCCAGACGTTGCCAGCCTCGGCGTTCCAGCCCGACAATGCGCCCGGCCTGGCAAAGACGTCCTTGCCAGCGTATCAATTCATGGGAATCACGTTCATTATCAGCAAGGTGGTAATAACCACGATCGAGTTGGCGGAACGGAGGAAGTAGTTCGTAATCAGTATAAATTTGCCCAAATGCAGCGGCGGATTCAGGAGATATTTCCAGCACATGCGGAATACCGATGTTTCCTGCTGGTAACGTGAATAGCTCTTCCTGCGCATCGCTGTAAGTGCTGTCTTCTGCGACCCGGAAGCAGGCAATCAGCGTGTTTTCCTCAGTATATACTCCCCATAACAGCCGTCGGGTTAAGTGACGTACCAGCGGATGCTCCACCAGAAACAGGCGGAACTGCTCTGCCGTCCAGCGTCTGCGTTGGCACATAGCCTGCTCCAGACGATCAATCTGCTGGCTGGCTATGGCTCGCGCATCTTTCTTCAATTGTTTAAAGAGGTTAACGGCGTCAGTTGCCAGTGTTTTATCATCGCTCTGGTTTGGTTTAGGTAAATCTTTCAGGACTTTGTCGTTTGCGTCGCGAACCACGGGTTTCAAGGTTTCGTCAAAACCAACGGTAAATTGACGTGGGCCGAAATCCAGTGTCAGCGAGCCACTGCTATCAAGTCCTAAATCCGGTGCCAGGCGGTCTTCCAGTTCAGCCATAGTCAGCCCACGGTTTTCAGCGACCATGTTGATTTTGTCACTCGCATGTTCCTGCAATGCGGCGAATTTAATTTTTCGCGCGATGCCATTAAGCAGCATCAGCGCAATATCGCTGCCAATATCAGCTAATACATCCAGCCCGGAAACCGCGCGTTTATGCTGGGATTCACCCGGCCATGCGCGGATGAGTGGGGTTAATTTACGCGCGGTGTCGTCATTGCCTAAAATCCCAAGCGAAGTAAATGCCCAGTTTTCTTTTGCGGGTGCGCCAGCTTCTGTCCAGGCGGTATACAGATCCCAGCCAAATTCAGCCAGTGATTCGCGGGTGAAGGTTTCTTTGATGATCGCAAGCCCTGCGTAGGGGGTAATGTCGCGTGGAAAGCTCAGCATTATGCCGAGGTGGCGCATAGCGTCATCGGACAGAGGCAGGTTGTTACTTTTCAGCCGTGGTCTGCGCCATAAGGTGAACTGATAAAAGCCGGGCAGTGGGGCGATTTTAGCGGGATATTCTTCCAGTGGGTCGCTATCAAATAATGTTGCCAGCGCAGCTAAAACATCAGGTTGGTTATACCCCCGGGCGATTTCCTCAATCGTTTCTCGCTGGTTTAATTTCACTAGCAGGCGGAGCGCCTGGCGGGCACAATCACGATCTTTTCCTTTTTTGCCCAAGGCCACAGGAAGTAGCCCGGCGGCAGCATGGCGCGGGTAGTCAGTTAGCCAGTTTCGCGCATCTTCATAAGACATTTTTTTCTGTAGCTGTTGCGCCATCGGTAAGGCCAGTTCACTGACACCGAGGAAGAAGGTGAAGAAGCACAGGCGTCGTGGATTACGTTGCAGACAGGTCATAAATGCAGGTATGGCGGCGCGACCAAAAATTGCCAGAATATTTTCCTCACCAGAGTAGTTATCTTCTTTGACTATCTGGTTAAGAAAAGAAATGGCCTGTTGACCAGGCAGGTAACAGAGGGCAATGAGATTCCAGCTTTTATATGCATTGTCATGGTATTGCGCAAATTCAGCATTGAGTGCTGGAAAATCGAAGCGTAGCAGGGCATCAACGGCACTTTGTGGCGCCGGAATTTTTTCGTATATTTTTTCTCCGCTCTCCCGCCATTTGTCAAAACCAAGACACCACAGAATTTGCTGTTCTGGTGTGAGGGGGACTAAGTGTGTCTCCCAGCTTGCTTTTTCCATCGGCGGCAGGTCGGTAAACAATGTCTGTTTTGTTGCCTGCTGTTGGGCTATTTGCTGGAAGCGGGTGACAAGGTATGTACGGGTTAGTTTTTTGGCAATCTCTGGAGTGATATCCGAAACAGAAGGAACTGGAAGCACAGGAAGATCAAACACCGGCGTATTTTTCTTTTTCTCTTTGGTCATCCAGGGCGGCGAAACAAATAACTCCGGCAACATATCCACAGTGGCATATTCACATTCTTCAGCGACTGGCTGCGGACGACATTCAGATAAGATGCCTGCCGCCTTAGCATTAACCCAGGGAATGACGTCGCATACTAACTCTGGCGTGGCGGTAATCAGTTTGACAAGTGCGTTGCGCCACTGTGCATCTTCATGTATAGCCAGCAAAGTTGCATAAGCGGCAATAGCCGCAGCGGGATGTTTCTGACAGGCTTTGCTTAAGTATTCCAGGTGCTTTTTCTTGCCAATTACACCGAGGATCAGAATTTGAATCGCATCCGGGTGATTCGTTTTCCATAGCCATTTGACAAGATCTTCAGTCTCGCTGATGCGCTCGAAGAGATAAGTGGGATTGTCAGAATGCTCTTCCGTAAACTCAGTAAGTATACGGCCTGCACCGCGAATTCCATTATTTGCCAGCAACATTGCCAGATAAGCGCGAAAATCACGATATAACGGTGGGAAATCGTATTTTTCTGCTGTAGTCAGAGCGGCGTCATCGGTTACCACCAGTCTTAACCAGGTCATCGCCGGAACGTTTTGGTCTGCATAGCGTAGAGCCATAGCATTGGCGATATCCGGGCGTTCAGGGAGCAGTAACGCCGCAAAAGGTTGCCGTGCGGGGGAGAGCGAGGGAATAGCCGCAAGTACTTTATCTACACAGCGTTGCCACTCATCTTCTGAAGCGAGTGAAAGATGATGACATAGACGTTGATGCCAGTTCGGTAGTGATTCTGCTTCGTGAGCTGGAGGAATAATGGTCGTGACGACGCCTTTTACTGATTTATATTTTAGTTGAAGAGCGAGAAGGGCAATTTCAACGGCACTTTCCAGACCACAGCGAATGACTAAGTCATCGACCAGTTCATCTGCAGAGTAAGAGTTCCTAAAGTGCCAGAGTAATGCTGCGTCAGACTGCGCACTCCCTGTCTGTAGATTATCCCGGATTCGCAACTGTAATTCGGCAAACGCCTGCTTCCAGTTTTCCGGATAAGAACTGTAGTATTGTTTTAAATCATATGCATTGGTGTTATCTGCAATACGCTTCCATATCTCTCCTTTATTGCGCGGATAATTAATTTCTCTTGGCCTGCGGCGATGAGGAAAAGCAAATCGATTAATATCGTCAGTGACCGGAATGACTGCATTATCAGCCAGCCATGGGCGTTTATTTTGACTCACAGGGGGAGTTTTAACTTCAGGAGTGGCTTTGGTGACTGGAGGGATATATACGTTTGCCGAATCGCCTTCCACATAGTCTTTTTTCGTTTTCTCTGCGATCAGCTTCTGTTCCGCTTTTGCCGCCGCAGCAGCATCAGCAAAACTTTTTACCTGGCTTTGCCCGTTGGTGCCGACTTTGCCCCAACTGATATGCAACTCGTTGCCTTGCTGCTCCACCGCCCAAAATTTATGTGATTTTTCGTCCTGATAGATAAAGTGTCTCATTCTGCATCCCTGTAATTTTATCCAGTTGAATGCAGATGCTACCAGTATTTATGCGGGTTAGAGAGAGACAAAATCGCAAGAAAACAACTTTAGGAATTTATAAAGAAAAGGCGCTGTCGATGCAGCGCCTTGAAGGGGGATTATTTCACCTGATGGCCTGGTTTAGCACCAGCATCCGGGCTTAGCAGGAAGATATCTTTCCCGCCAGGACCGGCAGCCATCACCATGCCTTCAGAGATACCAAAGCGCATTTTACGTGGTGCCAGGTTGGCCACCATAATGGTGTGACGACCAATCAGTGCCTGCGGATCCGGGTAAGCAGAACGAATGCCGGAGAAGACATTACGTTTTTCGCCGCCGAGATCCAGCGTCAGGCGCAGCAGTTTGTCAGAACCTTCAACAAACTCTGCGTTTTCAATCAGCGCCACGCGCAGGTCAACTTTGGCGAAGTCGTCAAAGGTGATGGTTTCCTGAATCGGATCATCTGCCAGCGGGCCAGTAACTGGTGCAGCAGTGGCTTTCACTTCTTCTTTAGAGGCTTCCACCAGAGCTTCAACCTGTTTCATATCGATGCGGTTATACAGCGCCTTGAACGGATTCACTTTGTGGCCCAGCAGCGGTAGCTGGATACCATCCCAGGTCAGTTCCGTATTCAGGAATGCTTCTGCACGCACGGTCAGTTTCGGCAGTACCGGCTTCAGGTAAGTCATCAGCACGCGGAACAGGTTGATGCCCATTGAGCAAATCGCCTGCAGGTCAGCATCGCGACCTTCCTGTTTTGCGACTACCCACGGAGCCTGTTCATCGACATAGCGGTTAGCCAGGTCAGCCAGTGCCATGATTTCGCGCACTGCTTTACCAAATTCACGGCTTTCCCACGCTTCACCAATCACTTCAGCGGCATCGGTAAAGGTTTTGTACAGCTCAGGGTCAGCCAGCTCGCTTGCCAGCACACCGTCAAAACGCTTGTTGATAAAGCCCGCATTACGGGAGGCCAGGTTAACCACTTTGTTAACGATATCGGCATTCACGCGCTGAACGAAATCTTCCAGGTTGAGATCGATATCATCAATGCGCGAAGACAGTTTTGCAGTGTAGTAGTAACGCAGGCTGTCGGCGTCAAAATGATTCAGCCAGGTGCTGGCTTTAATAAAGGTGCCGCGAGACTTGGACATTTTCGCGCCGTTCACCGTCACATAGCCGTGAACAAACAGGTTGGTCGGCTTGCGGAAGTTGCTACCTTCCAGCATGGCAGGCCAGAACAGGCTGTGGAAGTAAACAATATCTTTACCGATGAAGTGATACAGCTCGGCGGTGGAATCTTTCTTCCAGTATTCGTCGAAGCTTACGCTGTCGCCGCGCTTGTCGCACAGATTCTTGAATGAACCCATATAGCCAATCGGCGCGTCCAGCCAGACGTAGAAATATTTGCCCGGCGCGTTCGGAATTTCAAAACCGAAGTACGGCGCGTCGCGGGAGATATCCCACTGTTGCAGGCCGGATTCAAACCACTCCTGCATTTTATTTGCCACTTGCTCCTGCAACGCGCCGCTGCGGGTCCATGCCTGCAACATTTCGCTGAAAGAAGGCAGATCAAAGAAGAAGTGTTCGGAATCACGCATTACCGGCGTAGCGCCAGAAACCACCGATTTCGGTTCGATCAATTCAGTCGGGCTATATGTTGCGCCGCAGACTTCGCAGTTATCGCCGTATTGATCAGGTGCTTTACATTTCGGGCAGGTGCCTTTCACAAAACGGTCCGGCAGGAACATGCCTTTTTCCGGATCGTACAACTGAGAGATGGTGCGGTTTTTAATAAAACCGTTCTCTTTCAGGCGGCTGTATATAAGCTCCGACAGCTGACGGTTCTCTTCGCTGTGCGTAGAGTGGTAATTGTCGTAGCTAATGTTAAAGCCTGCGAAATCAGTCTGATGCTCCTGACTCATTTCGCCAATCATCTGCTCCGGTGTGATACCAAGTTGCTGGGCTTTCAGCATGATTGGCGTACCGTGGGCATCGTCGGCGCAGATGAAGTTGACCTCGTGGCCGCGCATTCGCTGGTAACGGACCCAGACATCAGCCTGGATGTGCTCCAGCATATGGCCGAGGTGGATTGAGCCGTTGGCGTACGGCAGTGCGCACGTTACCAGAATTTTCTTCGCGACTTGAGTCATAGTAGGCATTACTTCTTTGTAGTGAAAAGGGCTTAGATAGTACCAAATGGGGCATGGTTACGTAAGTCCTGTGCAAGCATCTTATGATGCATTATTAGGTAAGTACTTAGCTGTTAACTTCAGGTAAACTAATAGCGATAAGTTATCTTTATAAATAAGGAGTCGGGATGAACGAACAATCCCAGGCCAAATCACCAGAAGCCCTGCGCGCAATGGTCGCCGGGACACTGGCCAATTTTCAGCACCCAACCCTCAAGCATAACCTCACTACGCTAAAAGCGTTGCACCATGTTGCCTGGATGGACGACACGTTGCATGTGGAACTGGTTATGCCGTTTGTCTGGCATAGTGCGTTCGAAGATTTAAAAGAGCAATGTAGCGCCGAATTGCTGCGTATCACTGGGGCGAAAGCTATCGACTGGAAACTGTCGCATAACATTGCCACTCTGAAACGAGTGAAGAATCAGCCGGGTATTAACGGCGTGAAGAACATCATTGCGGTCAGTTCCGGCAAAGGCGGCGTGGGTAAATCCTCCACTGCGGTAAACCTGGCGCTGGCACTGGCGGCGGAAGGGGCGAAAGTCGGCATTCTGGACGCCGATATCTACGGCCCATCAATCCCAACCATGCTGGGCGCAGAAAACCAGCGTCCGACGTCACCAGACGGCACCCATATGGCACCGATTATGTCTCATGGCCTGGCAACCAATTCAATTGGTTATCTGGTCACTGACGACAATGCGATGGTATGGCGTGGTCCAATGGCCAGCAAGGCGCTAATGCAGATGTTGCAAGAAACCTTATGGCCAGACCTCGACTATCTGGTGCTCGACATGCCGCCAGGAACTGGTGACATTCAGCTGACGCTGGCGCAGAACATTCCAGTAACCGGTGCAGTAGTGGTAACAACGCCGCAGGATATCGCGCTGATTGATGCCAAAAAAGGCATCGTGATGTTTGAAAAGGTCGAAGTTCCTGTGCTCGGTATTGTCGAGAACATGAGTGTGCATATTTGCAGTAACTGTGGTCACCATGAGCCGATTTTCGGCACTGGCGGCGCAGAGAAACTGGCAGAGAAATACCACACGCAACTGCTGGGGCAGATGCCTTTACACATCTCCTTACGCGAAGATCTTGATAAAGGCACGCCAACGGTTATCAGCCGTCCGGAGAGCGAATTTACCGCTATCTACCGCCAGCTGGCAGACCGTGTTGCAGCCCAACTCTACTGGCAGGGCGAAGTCATCCCTGGCGAGATTGCCTTTCGCGCCGTATAACGCGTATTAACCTTTTAGGTTATTCTTCATTCACCGCATCAATGTTAAATTGATGCGGTGAATTTTTTTGCAGCTTTAATAACCCCTTTTTTAATGCCGCGAATATTCAGTGGATCTTAGTCCGAAACTGTACAAAGGCGATTGATTGTGCAAGCACTGTCTCTTTATCATCCCTCGTGGCTGTGTAGCGGATGTACAGCTATAGTTTGTTATGCACTCAATCTACCCGGCATAACCTTTACTACAGGGATAACGTTCAATGAATAAGTATTGGTTGTCAGGAGTTTTTTTTCTTGCTTATGGACTAGCATCACCCGCGTTCTCTTCTGATACTGCAACATTAACCATCAATGGCAGGATTAGTTCCCCTACATGCAGTATGGATGTTGTTAATAATCATCTTCAGCAACGTTGTGGGCGGTTGTTACAACGAGTTGAAACCAACTATCGCGCTTCTTCTACTGCAAAAGGCGTTACGACAGAAGTGGTTGCTGTGGGTAATAATGACAAACGTAAAATCGTGTTAAATCGTTACGATTAATTTGGCAACACCGTTTTAAGCATATTTAGAAAGCCAAAATCATTCTCGTGAATGATTTTGGCTTTTTTATTTATTTAATAAATGTTATTTACGGTAATTTGCGGTAATCAATCAGTTTCAAATATGTTTGTTATATGGGATTATGTGTTGTGATTATATTGTATTAGTTAATTTGTTTTAAATCAATAAAACAATATGTTTACATTGAAGCAACCTTTTTGGTGTGAGAAATTTGTTTCCAAGAGATACAGACTCTTAACAAAACAAAATAAACCTATTAAGGAACACATTATGAAACGTTCAATTATTGCTGCCGCTGTCTTGTCCTCTGTATTTATGAGTGCTGGTGTATTTGCTGAAGACGTCGACACCGGAACTTTAACCATTAAAGGAAATATTGCTGAATCTCCATGTACATTTGTTGCTGGTGGTGATTCAGTCAGTATTAATATGCCGACTGTACCAACCACTGTATTTGATGGTAAAGCGAAATATTCAACTTATGATGATGCGGTTGGTGTAACCAGCAGTATGCTGAAAATTACTTGTCCGAAGACTATTGATGGCGTAAAACTTTCATTGATCACCAACGAGAAAATTCTTGGTAATGATAAGGCAATATCCAGTAGTAATGACACAGTTGGATACTATCTCTATTTAGGGGATAGCAGTGACGTACTGGATATTTCCGCACCGTTTAATATTGAAAGTTATAAAACTGCTGACGGACAATATGCCATACCGTTTAAGGCAAAATATCTGAAGTTGACTGACAGTGGTGTTGCATCTGGTACTGTTAACTCTTCATTGGTTATGCGTGTTGCCCAGGATTAAACATTTAAAATAATCACCTTATTTTTTCAGCAACTTAAAATGGCCGCCATATTCATGGCGGTCAGCATAAATATAAGAGGCATTAAGATGAAAGGATTATTATCTTTACTCATCTCTTCTATGATATTTCCTGTGCATGCCGGAATGGTTATTTTCGGGACACGTATCATTTACCCGGCAGAGCAGAAAGAAGTCATGGTACAACTGATGAATCAGGGAAACCGCTCTTCGCTGGTGCAGGTATGGATTGATGATGGTGACACGTCTCTGCCGCCAGAAAAGATTCAGGTTCCTTTCATGTTAACGCCACCAGTAGTGAAAGTAGCGGCCAATTCTGGGCAACAAATAAAAATTAAAATCATGCCTAATAAATTACCTGTTAATAAGGAGAGTATTTTCTATCTAAACGTTCTGGATATTCCACCGAATAGCCCAGAAGATGAAGGAAAGAATGCGTTAAAATTTGCCATGCAAAACAGAATCAAGTTGTTTTACCGACCTGCAGGTGTTGCCCCAGTAAATAAAACGACCTTTAAAAAATTGCGGGTGAGTCGTAGCGGTAATAACGTAGTCATAAAAAATGACTCGCCAAATTGGGTAACGATTTCTGACGTTAAGGCTAATAACGTCAAAGTGAATTATGAAACTATCATGATTGCACCACTAGAAAGTCAGAATGTCAGTGTGAAAAATAATAATACGGATGGCTGGCAACTGACCATTATCGATGATCACGGCAACTATATTAGTGACAAAATTTAATCGCAGGAGCTTCCTATGTTGAGAATGACCCCGCTTGCATCAGCAATAGTCGCGTTATTGCTCGGCATTGAAGCACATGCAACAGAAGAAACCTTTGACACCCATTTTATGATGGGAGGAATGAAAGGTGAGCAAGTAACAAATTTGCGTCTTGATGATAATCAGCCTTTACCCGGCCAGTACGACATTGATATTTATGTCAATAAGCAATGGCGTGGAAAATATGAGATTATCGTAAAAGATAACCCAGATGAAACTTGCCTGACGCGTGAAATTGTAAAGCGGTTAGGTATAAATAGCGATAATTTGGCACGCGACAAACAATGCTTAACATTTGAGCAACTTGTACAGGGTGGAAGCTACGCCTGGGATATTGGAATTTTTCGTTTGGATCTTGCTGTCCCACAGGCCTGGGTCGAAGAACTGGAAAATGGTTACGTTCCGCCAGAAAACTGGGAACGGGGAATTAATGCGTTTTATACGTCTTATTATGTAAGTCAGTATTACAGTGACTATAAAGCCTCGGGTAATAGTAAGAGTACCTATGTGCGTTTTAACAGTGGGCTAAATTTGCTGGGATGGCAGCTGCATTCTGACGCCAGTTTTAGCAAAACGGATAATAATCCAGGGGAGTGGAAAAGCAACACACTGTATCTGGAGCGTGGATTTTCTCAAATTCTCGGTACTCTGCGTATTGGTGATATGTACACTTCAGCCGATATATTTGATTCCGTTCGCTTCAGCGGAGTTCGGTTATTTCGTGATATGCAGATGTTGCCAAACTCGAAGCAAAATTTTACCCCGCGGGTACAGGGGATTGCCCAGAGTAACGCGTTGGTAACTATTGAACAGAACGGTTTTGTCGTTTATCAGAAAGAGGTTCCACCTGGCCCATTTTCGATTAGTGATTTGCAGTTAGCGGGCGGAGGTGCGGATCTTGATGTGAGTGTTAAGGAAGCCGATGGATCAGTTACTACATATCTGGTGCCTTATGCGGCAGTACCTAATATGCTGCAACCTGGCGTATCAAAATATGATTTTGCAGCGGGCCGTAGTCATATTGAAGGTGCGAGCAAGCAAAGTGATTTTGTCCAGGCAGGTTATCAGTATGGTTTTAATAACTTATTGACGCTGTATGGCGGCACGATGGTTGCTAATAATTACTACGCGTTTACCCTCGGAACAGGTTGGAACACGCGCATTGGCGCAATTTCAGTCGATGCAACTAAATCGCACAGTAAGCAAGACAATGGTGATGTGTTTGACGGGCAAAGTTATCAAATTGCTTATAACAAATTTTTGAGCCAAACATCGACACGTTTTGGTCTGGCGGCCTGGCGTTATTCGTCGCGTGATTACCGCACGTTTAACGATTATGTGTGGGCAAATAATAAAGATAATTATCGTCGTGATAAAAACGATGTCTATGACATTGCCGATTATTACCAGAATGATTTTGGTCGCAAAAATAGCTTTTCCGCCAATATGAGTCAGTCATTGCCAGAAGGCAGGGGATCTGTGTCATTAAGTACTTTATGGCGTGATTACTGGGGGCGCAGTGGCAGTAGTAAAGATTATCAACTGAGTTATTCCAATAACTGGCGGCGGATAAGCTATACCCTCGCGGCAAGCCAGGCGTATGACGAGAATCATCATGAAGAGAAACGTTTTAATATTTTTATATCAATTCCCTTTGATTGGGGTGATGACGTTACGACGTCTCGTCGGCAAATATATATGTCTAACTCAACGACGTTTGATGATCAGGGTTTTGCCTCAAATAATACGGGATTATCAGGAACAGTAGGGAGTCGGGATCAGTTCAATTATGGTGTCAACCTGAGTCATCAACATCAGGGAAATGAAACGACAGCTGGAGCGAATTTAACCTGGAACGCGCCGGTGGCAACAGTGAATGGCAGTTATAGTCAGTCGAGTACTTATCGACAGGCTGGAGCCAGTGTTTCAGGGGGCATCGTCGCCTGGTCGGGTGGCGTTAATCTGGCGAACCGTCTTTCCGAAACGTTTGCTGTGATGAATGCGCCAGGAATTAAAGATGCTTATGTCAATGGGCAAAAATATCGCACAACAAACCGTAATGGAGTGGTGGTATACGACGGAATGACACCTTATCGGGAAAATCACCTGATGCTGGATGTGTCGCAAAGCGATAGCGAAGCAGAATTGCGCGGTAACCGGAAAATTGCCGCACCTTATCGCGGCGCGGTTGTACTGGTTGATTTTGATACCGATCAGCGCAAGCCCTGGTTTATAAAAGCGTCAAGAGCGGATGGGCAACCATTAACGTTTGGTTATGAAGTCAATGATATCCATGGTCATAATATTGGCGTTGTCGGCCAGGGAAGCCAGTTATTTATTCGCACCAATGAAGTACCGCCAGCGGTTAATGTGGCAATTGATAAGCAACAAGGGCTTTCATGCACAATCACCTTCGATAAAGAGATTGATGAAAGTAAAAATTATATCTGTCGGTGAGAGGTGGAATATGATTTTCAGAAATGGAATGTTACTAATTTTTATTTTATGGGCTAGTTTTACCTGGGCTGGATGTCGTACCACTGCATCATTAAATATTACTGATAGTATTAATGTGGGGGAGATTTTAGCGAATGAGGTTTCCTTTAGTAAAAGTGTTGTGTTTACTGGGATATCTTGTGATACGAGCACGGATAAAATAGTCTATAAAAATATCCAAAGTGATTGGGTTGAAGTCGGGCCTTTTGGTAATGGCGAAAAGTTAAAGGTTAAAATAGAGTCTTTAGGTAAAACCAGTGACACGATTGGGAAATCCAGCAATGCGCAGGCAGTATTACCCTATGTGGTTAAAATATCTAAAGGCACACCTGATTTTACTGGAGAAAGAAAACCTACCTGGTTTCTTTCAGATACTGTGATTGCAAATATTGGCGGTGAGTCATCTTCATCCATTGACTTTTGGTTGAGCATTTGTAAGACATTGAAGATTAACTGGTGTGTAAGTTATCTCACCAGTAAACTGGCGGGGGATACATTTACGCTTGGATTAAGTATTTCCTATTATCCTAAAAATACGACCTGTAAGCCTGAAAACACAATAATAAAAGTAGATGATATTGCCTTGTCCCAACTCAGAAGTCAGGGAAAGATTACGGCGAATAGTAAGGAAGGAATAATTACGTTGAAATGTGATAATCTTTTCGGCGACACAAAACAAGCATCGCGGAATATGGTCGTATATCTTTCCAGTAGTGACTTAGTTACAGGAAGCAATACAATTTTGCGCGGCAACATAGATAATGGTGTAGGATTTGTGTTGGATCTAAAAGAACCACCAAAAGGGACTGAAGCAGTCATCAAAATTTCTGCTAGCGGCGATCAGGGCGCGGCGACATCATTATGGAAAACAGATAAACCCGGGGCTTCTTTAAATAGTAATATTATTAATATATCTGTCCTGGCCAGTTACTATGTTTATGATAAAAATAAAGTAAAATCTGGCGCACTACAGGCAACCGCATTAATCAACGTGAAATATGACTAATAACAAGTAAGACGAGCAAGTGGCTAATAATAAAAAATAATAAGGTGTCTGCATTTCCCCCTCTCTCCGAGGGGGCTTTTTTTAGCGATGGTAAAAAATCTCACCGTCGTAGGCTTTAATGATTTTTCCGTCGGTATCATTGATCAGCACATATGCACCGCCCATATAGGTCCAGTGGGTTCCGGCGTCAGGTGCGGGCAGGTTACGCAACTGCCACTGCTTAATGTTGTATTCATCGGTACGGTACATTTCTGGTACGGTGTCACCTGGTTTGAAATGCTTGAAGTCAGCAATGAAACTGCTTAACTCATACTTCGAAATTCCCGAGGCATTGGTCGAACCCGCGGTGGCTGGTGCGGCCCATGCTGCGCTGGTTACCAGCAAAAGCGCACCCAGCAACATCTTATTTTTTATGGTCATATACTCTCCACTTTGGGGATCAGTAAAATCAGTCGCATATCTTTCCTGCCATACAATATAACCGACAAGCGATATTTTGTTAGTGATCCCATGATTTCGTAAAAAGTGTAAATGAAAGGATGCAGAAAAAGCATCCTCATTGAGCGAGATGTGAGCGGAATAAGCTGATTTAAGAATCATCCTGGGCTAAAGGGATAACGAATCCCAGATGATTGTTTTATCTCATAATACCCATAAAACCATGCACTCCCATATACAACCCGACTAAACCAATCAACAGACTGGAAAAATAGGGGGCGCGTTTAGCGAGAGTGTTAAATCCGCTCCAGCGTTTTGCAACCTGCTGAACACTGATTGCTGCGCCAACGCCTACGGTGACCAGCGTTAATGCCAGGCCGATGCTGAAACTGACGACCAGAGTTGCCCCCAATGTGAGGGCTTTCAACTGAATACAAATCAACAACACTGTTATTGCCGCAGGGCAGGGGATAAGCCCGCCGGTTAAGCCAAACAGCAAAATTTGCCAGTTGGTGACCTCTCTACCATCAAAGCGTCGTTTAATGTCACTGGCATGGGCCAGCGCATGAGCATCCTGATACTCGTCGCTCTGACCATGTTCGTGATGATGATCATGCTCGTGGTTGTGGTCGTGATGATGGTCATGATGGTGGTGCTCATGCATATTCTCCAGCCAGTTTTGTTCACCTCGCCAGGTGCGCCAGAACATCCAGAACGCGGTGCCAATAATGATCACCGCGGAAATCAACTGAAGCCACGGCTCCGCTGACTGTGCAGTAAAGCGTTTGCTGATCACCATCCCGCCAAAGGCAATCAACCAGACCACCGCGGTATGCGAAATGGTTGCTGCCAGTCCGAGCATCACCGCCTGTTTAATGGTGCCTTTGATGGCGATGATAAACGCCGCCATCATCGTTTTTGAGTGTCCTGGCTCCAGACCATGAAGTGCACCAAGTAAGATGGCGCTGGGGATGAAAAACCAGGCGTTTCCTTGCTGAAGAAGAGTGGTAAATTCGGTCATGATAATAATTCTTAGTATTAAGTCGGCGGCCTGATTCTACTCCCCCCCAGTACCTTATACTACCCCCCAGTAGATTAATAGTGCTATGATTTTCCATGATCTTGTTAACCAGGTGTTGCCATGTCTCATACCATCCGTGATAAACAGAAACTGAAAGCGCGTGCCAGTAAGATTCAGGGACAGGTTGTTGCGCTCAAGAAAATGCTCGACGAGCCGCACGAATGTGCTGCCGTACTACAACAGATTGCCGCTATCCGTGGTGCGGTAAACGGCTTGATGCGAGAAGTGATTAAAGGCCATCTGACGGAACACATTGTTCATCAGGGCGATGAATTAAAGCGTGAAGAAGATCTGGATGTCGTTCTGAAGGTGCTGGATTCTTATATCAAATAATTTATTAACGCGATTGTAAAACTGCGGTTTTTCCTCGTTTACAACGCGTGCGCTGGACATTACCATCCTCCTCTGCGATTTATCATCGCAACCAAACGACTCGGGGTGCCCTTCTGCGTGAAGGCTGAGAAATACCCGTATCACCTGATCTGGATAATGCCAGCGTAGGGAAGTCACAGACCATCAGGTCATTGCTTCTTCACGTTATGGCAGGAGCAAACTATGCAAGTCGACCTGCTGAGTTCCGCGCAATCTGCGCACGCGTTACACCGCTTTCACCAACACTCTCCCCTTGTGCACTGCATGACCAATGATGTGGTGCAAACCTTTACTGCCAATACCTTACTGGCGCTCGGTGCATCGCCAGCGATGGTTATCGAAGCCGAAGAGGCCAGTCAGTTTGCGGCTATCGCCAGTGCCTTGTTGATTAACGTAGGCACACTGACGCAGCCACGTGCGCAGGCGATGCGTGCTGCCGTTGAGCAGGCAACACGATCACAAACGCCCTGGACGCTTGATCCGGTTGCGGTTGGTGCACTCGATTATCGCCGCTGTTTTTGTCTGGAACTCCTGTCTCTTAAACCAAGCGCCATACGTGGTAATGCTTCGGAAATCATGGCATTAGCTGGCGTTGCTAATGGTGGACGGGGAGTGGATACCACTGACGCCGCAGCTAATGCGATACCCGCTGCACAAACACTGGCACGGGAAACTGGCGCAATCGTCGTGGTCACTGGCGAGGTGGATTATGTTACCGATGGTCGTCGCACCGTTGGCATTCACGGCGGCGATCCGTTAATGACCAAAGTGGTGGGAACTGGCTGTGCATTATCGGCGGTTGTCGCTGCCTGTAGTGCGTTACCAGGCGATACGCTGGGAAATGCCGCATCTGCCTGTCACTGGATGAAACAAGCCGGAGAACGCGCCGTCGCCAGAAGCGAGGGGCCAGGCAGTTTTGTTCCACATTTCCTTGATGCGCTCTGGCAGCTGACGCAGGAGGTGCAGGCATGAAACGAATTAACGCTCTGACGATTGCCGGTACTGATCCGAGTGGTGGTGCGGGGATTCAGGCCGATCTTAAAACCTTCTCGGCACTTGGCGCTTATGGTTGCTCAGTTATTACTGCACTGGTGGCGCAAAACACCCGTGGCGTACAGTCGGTGTATCGCATTGAGCCTGATTTTGTCGCCGCCCAGCTCGATTCGGTGTTCAGCGATGTGCGAATCGACACCACTAAAATCGGTATGTTGGCGGAAACCGATATTGTTGAAGCGGTGGCAGAACGGTTGCAACGTTATCAGATCCAAAACGTGGTACTCGACACCGTTATGCTGGCAAAAAGTGGCGATCCGCTGCTTTCACCTTCGGCGGTTGCCACGCTGCGCGGTCGATTATTGCCACAGGTTTCATTAATAACGCCAAACTTGCCCGAAGCTGCTGCCTTGCTCGACGCGCCACACGCGCGTAACGAACAGGAAATGCTGGAACAGGGACGTGAATTATTGGCGATGGGCTGTGGCGCAGTGCTGATGAAAGGCGGTCATCTGGATGATGAGCAAAGCCCGGACTGGCTGTTTACTCGTGAGGGAGAACAACGATTTACTGCACCGCGCATTATGACCAAAAACACCCACGGCACTGGTTGTACGCTCTCTGCGGCGCTGGCTGCACTACGCCCGCGCCATACAAACTGGGCTGACACCGTACAGGAGGCAAAAAGCTGGCTTTCTGCGGCGTTAACGCAGGCAGACACGCTGGAAGTTGGCCACGGGATTGGTCCGGTTCACCACTTTCACGCCTGGTGGTGAGCACCGTAGTATAGCTGCTTTGGCATTTTTCAGCTTTTTCGCGCTGAAATTCAGGGATGAAACCAATGCAGCTAAGAATCGCCAGTCGAAAAAAATTCACCGCTTTGATATGCGCTCTGGGGCTAATTTCCATCGTTGCGATTCATCCCCGTCAGACGGTGAATTTTTTCTATTCGACAGCAATTCAGATTAAAGACTACATCCACTTTTATGGTTATCGCCCGGTCAAATCTTTTGCTATTCGTATCCCTGCCAATTACACCATTCATGGTATTGATGTTTCACGCTGGCAGGAGCGGATCGACTGGCAGCGTGTAGCAAAAATGCGCGACAACGGTATTCGCTTGCAATTTGCCTTTATCAAGGCGACGGAAGGCGAAAAGCTGGTGGACCCGTATTTTTCGCGTAACTGGCAACTAAGCCGTGAAAATGGCCTGCTGCGTGGGGCGTATCACTATTTTTCTCCGTCGGTATCCGCTTCAGTTCAGGCCAGATTATTTCTGCAAACGGTGGATTTTGCCCACGGCGATTTCCCTGCCGTGCTGGACGTAGAAGAACGGGGAAAATTATCGGCAAAAGAATTACGCAAACGGGTAAGTCAGTGGCTAAAAATGGTCGAAAAAAGCACGGGGAAAAAGCCGATTATTTACTCCGGAGCCGTGTTTTATCACACGAATCTGGCGGGGTATTTCAATGAGTATCCGTGGTGGGTGGCGCACTATTATCAACGTCGTCCGGACAATGACGGCATGGCCTGGCGCTTCTGGCAGCATTCCGACCGTGGACAGGTAGATGGCATTAATGGTCCGGTGGATTTTAATGTGTTTAATGGCAAGGCGGAGGAATTGCAGGCTTTCGTTGATGGCATTAAAGAAACGCCTTAAATAACCAGCAGTGATATACTTCCTCCAGACTCCCCGGCAGGAAAAAGACAAATGGAACAAGCGCATACCCAGCTTATTGCTCAACTGAATGAGCGTATTTTAGCGGCGGACAACACGCCGCTTTATATTAAGTTTGCCGAAACGGTAAAAAATGCCGTGCGCAGCGGGGTGCTGGAACATGGCAATATTTTACCCGGCGAGCGTGATTTAAGTCAGTTAACCGGCGTTTCGCGTATTACGGTGCGCAAGGCGATGCAGGCGCTGGAAGAAGAGGGCGTGGTGACACGTTCGCGTGGTTACGGCACGCAGATCAACAACATCTTTGAATACTCGTTGAAAGAAGCGCGAGGATTTTCTCAACAGGTGGTGTTACGCGGTAAAAAGCCCGATACGCTATGGGTTAACAAGCGAGTGGTTAAATGCCCTGAAGAGGTGGCGCAGCAACTGGCGGTCGAAGCGGGCAGTGATGTCTTTTTATTGAAGCGTATTCGTTATGTCGATGAAGAAGCGGTATCGATTGAAGAGTCGTGGGTTCCGGCGCATTTAATTCATGATGTTGATGCCATCGGTATTTCTCTCTATGACTACTTTCGCAGTCAGCATATTTTTCCAAAGCGTACCCGTTCCCGCGTTAGCGCCCGGATGCCGGATGCCGAGTTTCAGTCACATATTCAGTTAGATAGCAAAATACCGGTGCTGGTGATCAAGCAAGTGGCGCTTGACCAACAGCAACGGCCTATTGAGTACAGCATCAGCCACTGTCGTAGCGATCTATACGTTTTTGTGTGTGAGGAGTAGTTCCTCGCGCGTCGGCGCGCAATCACCGCCGCGATTCCCGACAACCCACGATGCCACTGCATTGCCCAGTAATACGGCATCCGCCAGTGGCAGACCGGAGGCCAGCCCGGCAAGTACGCCACCTGCGTGGCTATCACCTGCGCCAATGGTGTCTACAACTTGCGTTGGAAATGCGGGAGCGCAGCCTGACGTGTTGTCGCTGAAATACCAAGCACCTTCTTTATCGAGACGAACGATCAACGACGCGGCAAATTTCTCCTGCCATTGCTTGCCAAGCGTTGTTATCTCTGCGGATAAAGCAAAACGTTCGGCGGCAATCTCAGCCTCTTGACGATTGAGTGACACGACAGGTCGACAGGCCATGATCCGCGCAAGTAATGCATCCGGGATATCACCAATACGTGGGCCAAAATCGATAAACGGCGTCACGTCTTGCAGCTCTTCCAGCCATTCCACTAACAATTCGCCGCAGGGCGAGGCCAGTTGATAACCGGAAAAATAGAGCAGGCTGCCAGGCGCAACGGTTAATCGCGCCAGCCATTCGCGATTCCACTGATTTTCCACACCACTGAATGACATAAAAGTGCGTTCGCCATCCGGCTCAACCAGCGCCAGACACCAGCCGTTATCGCCTTCAGCGTTATCGATCAGGCTGATTAACCCCTCTTTCGCCATCCGGTTGCGAATAATCTCCGCCCACACGCCCTGACCGAGCGGCAGGGCATTACCCGCTTCGATGCCGAGGCGCTTTAACGCCACGGCAATATTCAGTGCGCAGCCGCCAACGTTAACGCTCTGCTGTTTCAGTTCGATATCGCACCCACGCCAGGGCAGGGCGTAAGCGTCGGCGATCACATCAATGACCGCCGCGCCAATCACCATAACCGGCTGACGCGTGGTTAATTCAGGCAGCAGCGTGTGTAATCGAGCGCCGCTCATACCGCCTCCCGTTGTTGACGATATTTCGCCAGCGCTGTGGCATAGCGGTTGAAATCAAGCTGATTTACCGCATCCAGTTCCGCCTTTAACGCAGGATCGATAGCGTTAACGCCATGCAACGCGCCGCAAATTGCCGTCGCCATAGCACCGATGGTGTCTGTGTCGCCGCCAAGATTGGCGCACAGGACGGCGCAACGGTTCGGATCGGTTTGTGCCAGCTCAACCAGCGCAATGGCGCACGGCACGGACTCAATGGTGCTGGTGCCTGCGCCAACGACCTGGTAAAGCTGTTCGCTGGCGGATTCGGTGCCGTCGGCATTGCGCACAATTTTCAGCGCAATCTCCAGCCGCGCCGCCAGTGAGGCGCTGAACGTGGTGATGCGTTTTTGCTGTGCATGTCGCGCAATTGAAGGCAGGGAATCAACAATCGTTGACCAGCTTTCTCCGTCAATGGCACGAGAAATTGCCCACGCGATGACTACCGCACCTGCAACCGCCAGATCGGATTTATGGGTCGGGCTGGACGCCAGCGCCACATCATCAATAAAGGAATCAACATCGCGCGCCGGAAGCAAACAACCTAATGGCGAGACGCGCATCGCTGCGCCGTTGGTCACGCCGTTGTTTTCCAGTTCAGCAACGGGTTTACCGTCGCGAATGGCGTTAAGCGCAATCTTCGAGGTCGGGCCTAGCACGTTTTTGTTAAAGGCGTCGAAACGCAGCGCCCAGTCGAGAATATTACGCCCAATCAGATCCGGATCGATCTTGCCTTCACGTTCCAGTAACGCATTCGCCAGACACAGCGCCATCGAGGTATCGTCGGTGAATTCGGCGCGGTTAAAATAACAGGCCGCGTTATTCTCCTTTGGTCCAGGCAGAAAACGGTCAATCCAGCCAAAGTGTGCTTTAACGCGGCTGCGTGGCCAAAGCTCGGAGGGCATCCCCATCGCATCCCCTAACGCCTGCCCGTAAAGAGCACCGAGAATACGTTCTGTTTTCATTTAACTTCCCCTTGTGTCAACGCAATATCGCGATCATCGACCTTGATAGCCGTAATTTCGCTGTCGGATTCGCGGAAAAAAATCATGAACAGCACGGCGATAATGGCAATCATCACCGCGCCAAAAGTCCACATCCCGGCCCAGTTGAAGGTCAGCCCGTTTACCGGTTCCTGATAAGCAAACATCTTCTCCATCATCACTCCGCCAAGACGATAACCGAGCAAACTGCCGAAGCCCTGGCAGCAGAGCGTGATCAGCCCCTGCGCGGCGGTACGCATATGCACGGGGGCTTTTTTATCGACATAGATGTAAGCGGTAACGTAGTAAAAATCGTAACTTACGCCGTGCAGCAAAATGCCGAGGAACAGTAACGCGTAGGTAAAATATTCATCCGCACTACCGTAAATAAAGAAGCCATAACGGATCGCAGCGGTGACCAGACCAAGCAATAATACCTTTTTGATACCAAAGCGTTTGGTGAAAAACGGCAAAGCCAGCATAAAGAAGATTTCAGAGAACTGGCCGAGCGTCATCCAGCCAGTGGCGTTTTTCATGCCGACTTCAGTCAGATAACCGTTGGCAAAGATGTAATAGAACGCCAGTGGCATCGCAAACAGGAATGAACAGAAGAAAAAGACGAGGAAATTTTTATCGCGCAGCAGGATCAGCGCATCCAGGCCGAGCATGACTTTAATGTCCATTTTGCCGGTGCTTTTTGGCGGAGTGTCTGGCAGGAATAAGGCAAACGCACCGAGCAATGCGGAGCTTCCTGCGGTAATTAACAGCGGAATATTGGTCGGTGAGATATCGTCATATCCCAGCATCTGAGGCAGGAATCCGCAGACCAGGCCAGAGGCAATCCAGCCTATAGTCCCCAGTACGCGAATGCGCGGAAAATCACGCTCCACATCCGGGACGTTAGCAAACGCGATACTGTTAGTCAGCGCAATGGTCGGCATATAGGTTAGTGAGTAGGCCAGCAGTAACGGGAAGAACCCGGCAAAGGTGGTCTGTTGCGCGGCGAAATACATCAGCACCGCACCGGCGAACATCAATACCGCCAGTACTTTCTGCGCCGAGAAAAAGCGGTCAGTGATGGAGCCAACCAGAATAGGCGACAGTATCGCCGCAATGGCGGTACATGCATAGGACCAGCCAATTTCTCCGGCACTGAAACCGCTTTTACTTAGCCACAGCCACAATGGCACAAACCACGCGCCCCAGATAAACCATTCAACAAACATCATGAACGACAGCTTTGCTGTTGTTTTCATCTTTTAATTCCTTCATGACAGGTAATGTAAGGTACGCGCTGACAATACCACTTAACAATACCTTTTAAATACCTTTGCGGTGAAAGCTTGACCGCTGTAACACTTTTTCTGATGAATCGTGCCAACAGAAAACGCTGAAAAAACAGCCGAAAGATGGAAAAACTCGTCCGTAACGACCAGGATTATGATTGCCCGCAAAAGGTGGGCCAGGACAATCCATAGCCGATATCCAATCGGAATTTACGGGAGCATAGTAATGACAGATATTGCGCAGTTGCTTGGCAAAGACGCCGACAACCTTTTACAGCACCGTTGTATGACTATTCCTTCTGACCAGCTTTATCTCCCCGGACATGATTACGTAGACCGCGTGATGATTGACAATAATCGACCACCGGCGGTGTTACGTAATATGCAGACGCTCTACAACACCGGGCGTCTGGCTGGCACAGGATATCTTTCTATTCTGCCGGTTGACCAGGGCGTTGAGCACTCTGCCGGAGCTTCATTTGCCGCTAACCCGCTCTACTTTGACCCGAAGAACATTGTAGAACTGGCGATCGAAGCGGGCTGCAACTGTGTGGCGTCAACTTACGGTGTGCTGGCATCGGTATCGCGGCGTTACGCGCACCGCATTCCATTCCTCGTCAAACTTAATCACAACGAGACGCTAAGTTACCCGAACACCTACGATCAAACGCTGTATGCCAGCGTGGAGCAGGCGTTCAACATGGGCGCGGTGGCGGTTGGCGCGACCATCTATTTTGGCTCGGAAGAGTCACGTCGCCAGATTGAAGAAATTTCTGCGGCCTTTGAACGTGCGCACGAGCTGGGCATGGTGACAGTGCTGTGGGCCTATTTGCGTAACTCTGCCTTTAAGAAAGATGGCGTTGATTACCATGTTTCCGCCGACCTGACCGGCCAGGCGAACCATCTGGCGGCGACCATCGGTGCAGATATCGTCAAACAAAAAATGGCGGAAAATAACGGCGGCTATAAAGCGATTAATTACGGTTACACCGACGATCGCGTGTACAGCAAACTGACCAGCGAAAACCCGATTGATCTGGTGCGTTATCAGTTAGCTAACTGCTATATGGGGCGCGCAGGGTTGATTAACTCCGGCGGCGCTGCGGGCGGTGAAACCGACCTTAGTGATGCAGTGCGTACTGCGGTCATCAATAAACGCGCTGGCGGAATGGGGCTGATTCTCGGACGTAAAGCGTTCAAGAAATCGATGGCTGACGGCGTGAAACTGATTAACGCCGTGCAGGACGTTTATCTCGATAGCAAAATTACTATCGCCTGATACGTTTCATACGAACAGCACTGCCCCGTATGCCGGATAAGGCGTTTACGCCGCATCCGGCAACCTGTGCCTGATGCGACGCTGAAGCGTCTTATCATGCCTATACAGCACTACCTCGTGGGCCG
>NZ_RHJJ01000012.1:90262-140830 GCF_004212225.1 Escherichia sp. E14V7 | reverse complement strand
GCGTCCGAGAACCAGTTCACCGCCATCAAGGTTCAGGGTGCTGCCAACATCGCTGCGCAGATAATCGGAACTCTGACTCATACCATTCAGGTCAAATGTCGCGCCTGACGCCAGCACCAGACCGCCATCTGTCCCCAGCGCATTATCGGCTCCGGCAACCAGCGTCCCGCCGTTTACGTAGGTGTCACCACTATAAGTGTTGGAGACGTTGAGGATCAGCGTACCGTCGCCTGCTTTGGTCAGTGTTTTACCATCCCAACCAGTGGAGCTGTTGGCATCCACATCCGTCAGCGCGGTATTCAGCGTGAAGCTACCATCCGGGTTGCTCAGGGTAAACGTGCCGTGCGCATCGGTAGCGGCGTTATCCACATCCGCATACCAGGAGAGTGAGGTCGTCAGTTCGTACTGTGTGTCATCCGCAGGGTTAATGCGGCTGTCAACCGTCAGGAAGTCGGTTTCTTTGGCCTCGATTCCGGCGACGGTCAGCTCTTCAAAATCACCGCTGATGGCGCTGTCGGCATCAATCAGAGTGAAGGTGTAGGGATCGTGAGTCAGTGGATCTTTAATATTGCCAATGCCGGTGATATTCAGCGTGCCGTCCAGCGAGGCACTGTCAGCGATGACCAGCGGGCTGGTCGCATCCGGCGCCAGGCTGATGTTCAGCGTACTGTCATCCTGTTGAACAAAGGCGTCAACTGCCAGCGTCGAGCCCGCCACCAGCGAGGTGGTACCAGCGCTGTATGTTGTAAAGTTCGCCAGCACGTACTGCCCGACTGCGTTCAGATTCAGCGTGGCATGATTATCCACATCGCCAGTGCCCAGAGCCGCGACATGATCAGCATTCAGCGTTCCCTTCTCAATCAGCGTACCGCCACTGTAGCTGTTAGCATTTGTAATAGTGATGGTGTTGGCATCCTGTTTCACCACTTTACCTGCGCTCGCGTCTACAAGGTTGTCGCCATCATACATGGCGTAGTCGCTAATCACGTTACCGCTGTTCAGCGCCCAGTTATCCGTACCGCCCAGATACAGGGCGCCGCCATCAACAACATTGCCTGTACCCAACGCCGGGGCGTTCATCACGGTGAGGCTGCTGTCCTTACGGATGGTCCAGGTGCCGCTAAAATCATCGTTGTCGCCGCTGACAGTGAGCGCACTCTCTGCCCAAATGCTGCCGCTGCCGCTGAGATTATTACTCAGTTCACCAGCTGGTGCGTTCATTTGTAACGTCCCGTCAACCACTATGTTCCCAGTGCCGAGAGCCGCATTCCAGCTATACACGTCGGCATACTGCTCGATATCAATTGTCGCACTCAGCCCGCTGAGATCGCTTTCCTCGTCAATATCCAGCGAGCCATAGATATCCAGCAAACCACTACCGGTAACTGTCCCTGATATTTCCGAAGTTTGATGAATGTTGCGTCCGAGAACCAGTTCACCACCATCAAGTTTCAGGGTGCTGCCAGCATCGCTGCGCAGATAATTGGAACTCTGACTCATACCATTCAGTTCAAAGGTCGCACCTGACGCCAGCACCAGACCGCCGTCTGTCCCCAGCGCGTTATCCGTTCCGGCAATCAGCGTCCCGCCGTTAACATAGGTATCGCCACTATAAGTGTTGGAGGCGTTGAGGATCAGGGTACCTTCACCTGCTTTGGTCAGTGTTTTACCGTCCCAGCCGGTGGTACTGTTGGGGACAACATCAGCCAGCGCAGTGTTCAGCTCAAAACGGTCCCCTGGACCACTGAGAGTAAAGGTGCCGTGGGCATCGGTGGAAAGATGACTGATATCCGCGTACCAGGTCAGCGTACTGGTCAGTACATACTGAGAATCATCAGTGGCGCTGATCTTTCCGCCGATCGTCATAAAATCGACCATCCCCGCATCCATCCCACCAATAGTAATATTGTCAAAATTACCGGTGATACTGTTGTCGGCATCAATCAGGGTGAAGGTATAGGGATCGTGTGACAGAGGAGCGGAGATATTGCCAATACCGGTGATATTCAGCGAACCGTCAATATTTACCGTGTCGGCGGTGATAACAGGGCTGGTGACTCCATTCCCCAGCGTGATATTCAGCGTGCTGCCATCCTGCTGGTTGAGAGAGGTTGCATCAAGCATGGTTCCGGCAGCCAGCGAGGTGACGCCACCGTTGTGTGTGGTGACATCTCCCGCCACATACGTACCGAAGGCGTTGAGGTTAAGCGTGGCGGAGTTATCAATATCACCCGAACCCAACGCTTTCAGGTCATTGGCATTGAGTGTACCGCCACTAATGACTGTGCCACCGCTGTACGTCCCTCCACGGGTCATCGTCAGCGAACCATCTCCGGTTTTCACCAGCGAACCGCTGCCCTGCAATGACCAATTCTGTGTTCCCTGCTCGCCATCCATCGTCAGGATCCCCTGATTGACCACCGCGCTATTTTGGCCCTTCAGCGTACCACCTTCGTTGATGAGTGTGTTCCCTGCCAGGACACCGCCACTGCTGACGCTAAGTGTACCCTTACGGTTTACCGTAGTGTTAGTGGCAGTCCCGCTATTATTAACGCTAAGAGAAGCACTATTTTCCAGTAACACATTACTGGCTGTGTGGCTGGCAGCGTCAATACTAAAAGCACCATTGACGTTAGTTCCCTTCACAGTGGCATCAGTACTGGTAATAAGTCCGGCCCCCACGGCCTGATTGACCTCTGTTGCGGTGCCTCCATCCAGAACAAGTAACATCCCTTTATTGGTCACCTTCGTGGCGGATCCACCTGAACTAACACGCAACTGACCACCGCTGTTATTCAGGGATTCAATTGCAATGCCACCGGCCAAAACCTGTTGATCACTGCCGTTGTTGATTGTGGTATTAATGGCGGTGCCGCCAGAGGAAACAAATTGTCTGGCATTATTTAGCGTGGTGTCTGTCGCGATACTATTTTCATAAATAAACTGAGAGCTATCCACACCATTTAACGTAGTGCCAGTTGCAGTCCCGCCATCAAAGAGATACTGATCACCACCATTTACCGTAGTATCTGCCACAGTTCCGGAAGAATACACATTCTGTTGACCGCCTTTGCTGATTGTCGTGCTTGTGGCGCTCCCCCCCGCGGCGAGATGTTGAGTTCCGCCGCTGTTTACCGTGGTATCCGTAGCAAATCCGCCTGAGGAAACGAACTGCTCACCTTTGTTGTTTATTGTCGTCCCTGTGGCGGTACCGCCGGAGTAGATTTCCTGATTACCGCCATTTATCGTGGTATCTGAGGCGATACCATTCTGTGAAATCCGCTGAAAACCATATTCGTTTATGATGGTATTCGTTGCGCTACCCCCCCCCCCGAAACGTACTGATAACCGAAGTCTTCTATCGTGGTACTCGTCGCGATACCACCTGAGAGGATAGTCTGGTGACCGCGGTCTGCCGTGGAACTGATGGCGATACCGCCTGAAGAAACATACTGCCAGCCCCCCGAATTTATCAAAGTCCCCGATGTCGTGCCACCAGAGTAAACTTTCTGAATTCCTTTAGTGTTCACCACCGTGGTGATTGCCACACCGCCGTTGTTGATATTTTGGGTGCCTTGTTCCACAACCTCACTGGTAACTGTTGCATCCGTCACTTCCGCCGTAAAGGCCGCCTGAGCGTTGATCGGGCTTAATGCCAACAGCACCATTGCCGCCACTGACCGTACCTGGGTTTTCATCTGGCTATCGCCACGTGAAAATTCAGAGGCGACAACATACATATTTCGTGCCGCACTCCAGACAATGTTATAGGTTTTATTCATGAATTAGTCCTTTAGGCTAAGGGCGGCGCGTTCGTCGCTCAGGGTTTGATGGAGCCGATGGATAATGCGGTTAACTTGCTGGCCGGTAATAAGTCGAGAACATTCGTATTGCCGGTCGGTACCCTTATGACGCGGGCACCATAAAAAATCTTCGTGGTCAAAATCGATGCTTACGTCATCCCAGCAGCCGTGGCAGCCGTGTGAGTTGAATACCCGCCACGGGGTATAGAACTCGCTTTGCGGATCGGTAAAACCACTAATCAACACCACCGGGATGTGACAACTCCATGCCAGCCAACTCAGGCCACTGCTCAGACCGACAAAAAAGTCCGCGTGACGCAGGAGATCTACCCGCTGTTGTAACGGCAGCGCACCGGTAAAATCCTCTGCACCGTGGGGAATGTGGTTCCAGACAAAACCAGAGCCGTAATGTGCTTCCTTATCAATACACAGCACCCGATAACCCAACGTTTTCAGCTCAGCCACCACCTCCGACCAGCCATGACCGTTGTTCCAGTATTTCGCCTGGCAAGAGGACTGGGTGGCGATACAAACGTAGGGTTCATCAATGACACGCGGTGCATCGAGCTTCAGCCGAGGTGGTTCTTCTTGCGGCGGAACGCCGAGGATATAGCCTGCAATGCGGGTAAAACCGACCTGACGAAAATCCAGCGGCTGATGAGTGTCGTTAGCTTCGAAGTACAACCCGATGCGGTAGCTGGCGTAGGGATTATGAGTTTTAATGGTTTCGCGCGTGGAGAACTGTATTTCAGGGTACTGTTCGTGGAGCAGTTCGATAATTTCTGCTCCCATCACACACTCCAGTTGACACTGATGCTGCTGGCGAAAACGTTCGGCATATGGAAACCAGCCAAGGAGATCGCCTAACGTTCCGGTGGGGAAATGAATAATGACCGATTTGTCTCGCAGATCCTGCTCGACATCCAGTACCGGCGTGGATTCATCCTCCTTAAAGACCTGAATACGAAAATCAACGAAGTACTTTTTACCGCTCAATACCCAGCCTTCATTGGACTGGCAGGTAAATAAAACATTACCGGAAGCGTCGTCGATTAAATTAACCAACCAGTTACCCGGAGGGAGTTTGACGCGCGCGCCATCATTGAAATCGTAGCGAATGCCGTGTAGGGATTTTTGAGTGGGGACATAAGGTGCATTAGCAAAAGATTGCAGCAACGCTTTAGTACCTACAAAGGTATCATCATTACTCACTGTAAAATTCCTTTTTAATTAAAGTTCAATAAAACGCCTTATTTTTAGGAAGAAAACAAACTCACCCATTATGATTTTTCATAACAGATAATTTTTATCTCAACACTCAGGTGATAAACATATACTGCACGCAGCATAAATTAATGAAATTAGCGCAATATATCCCCTACCCATGACAAGCATTGAAAAATAGCTAAAGCATTCATCAGAGTAAAATGTTTTTTATTTTTTGCGCTAGCACACCCCAACCATTGATATTTAACCAACGACTTAAATTCATTATCATCAACCAGTTATTGATTAGTTGTTTCTATATTAATTTTTCATCTTCCGTTCACTAACCAATAGTAAGCCACTGTTACCCGCCTGATACAATGTGTCAAAAACAGTCTTCATGACGCTTTGAAAAATGAAAAAAATCCAATAAAATCAATAAAATACAAACAATATGATTATTTTTTACATTCCTATAAAATACATGCAATACAAAAATCAATAAAAAAAAACCATTACAACCCATGCCAATACACTTTATTAGCAATAATCTACCATGAGCGACACGCCCTCCAGAAAATAGATATTAAAAATAGTGACACTTTATTTAAATAAAGTCATATAGTTTTTATAGATCGATAAATAAAAATCGATCTATAAAATAGATCGATCTATCTGAAGAATAATTCCCGTAGTGCTTATGAAGATAACTGAAATACTTAAAAAGAAAGCTAAAAACATTTACAGCATTACTTACCATATGATTTTTAACCAAAAAAAATATGCTTTCCATCTTAAAAACCACAGAGGGAGAAGATACCCGACGTTGATTCATAAGAAAGAGAGAAAGCCATTTTCGTATAAAATTATAAATATCAAGAATACTTCCACACAAACAAAACACAAGAATCATACATGGCATCAATTTAATATCTCTATATATTCATATAAATATTAGCAGGAGTCGTAAAATAGTGTTTAGTATGTTGATGGTTGTCAGAAAAAACGAGCTGCTTCCTTACCTATTGCAATGAACCAGGCAAACAAGATGTTCGCTTTTTGCAAACTCTCCGGGCAAAACGATGCCCGGAAACTATTCCGTTAAGAAGAATTTTTGTTAACATCCTGCTGTGGCTTTACATTTGTAAAAGATGCATTTTCGCTAACAGGATTCGAATGATGTTCTTTCCGGCGATGGTCAAATAAAAAATGACTATGTTTTTTTATTACAAATCAATAGATTGAGAACACTACTCATTCAGACACTGCAATGGAAAGAGATAGCTGTCGTCACTTTGCGCTTATGCAAACTTTGCTACCGAGTGCTGATAATTTACATTATCTCCTTTTTTTCTCCACGATTGGCTCGTACCTTGCCGCTACAGTGAAGCAAGGCATGCCCATAACGATACGCAGAACTACGAGGTCCTCTTTTAATGGCGAATTTCTTTATTGATCGCCCCATTTTTGCCTGGGTGCTGGCAATTCTGTTGTGTCTGACAGGAACCCTGGCCATTTTCTCATTGCCCGTTGAACAGTACCCGGATCTCGCACCACCGAATGTGCGAGTGACCGCTAACTATCCTGGTGCGTCAGCCCAGACGCTGGAAAACACCGTGACCCAGGTTATCGAGCAGAATATGACAGGCCTCGATAACCTGATGTATATGTCATCACAAAGCAGCGGTACTGGACAGGCGTCAGTAACGCTCAGTTTTAAAGCTGGCACAGATCCGGACGAAGCAGTGCAACAGGTGCAGAACCAGTTGCAGTCGGCCATGCGTAAACTACCGCAGGCGGTGCAAAATCAGGGCGTGACGGTGCGTAAAACCGGCGATACCAACATTCTGACCATTGCCTTCGTCTCAACCGATGGTTCGATGGATAAACAGGATATTGCCGATTACGTTGCCAGTAATATTCAGGACCCGTTAAGCCGCGTGAACGGCGTTGGTGATATCGACGCTTACGGTTCGCAATATTCGATGCGTATCTGGCTGGATCCGGCAAAACTGAACAGTTTCCAGATGACCGCCAAAGATGTCACTGACGCCATTGAGTCGCAGAACGCACAGATTGCGGTTGGGCAGCTTGGCGGTACACCGTCGGTCGATAACCAGGCACTCAACGCCACCATTAACGCCCAATCACTGTTGCAAACGCCAGAACAGTTCCGTGATATCACTCTGCGGGTAAATCAGGACGGTTCGGAAGTGAAACTGGGTGATGTCGCCACCGTCGAAATGGGAGCGGAGAAATACGATTATCTTAGCCGTTTCAACGGTAAACCAGCCTCGGGGCTGGGGGTAAAACTGGCCTCCGGTGCGAACGAAATGGCAACGGCAGAACTGGTGATCAACCGTCTGGATGAACTGGCGCAGTATTTCCCGCCCGGACTGGAGTACAAGGTGGCGTATGAAACCACCTCGTTTGTTAAGGCCTCCATTGAAGACGTAGTGAAAACTCTGTTAGAAGCCATCGCGCTGGTTTTCCTCGTCATGTATCTATTCCTGCAAAACTTCCGCGCTACACTGATTCCAACTATCGCTGTGCCGGTAGTGTTGATGGGAACCTTCTCGGTGCTTTATGCCTTCGGCTATAGCGTCAACACCTTAACCATGTTCGCGATGGTGCTGGCTATAGGCCTGTTGGTGGATGACGCCATCGTGGTGGTGGAAAACGTCGAACGTATTATGAGTGAGGAAGGACTCACTCCTCGCGAAGCCACACGTAAATCGATGGGGCAAATCCAGGGCGCACTGGTCGGGATTGCAATGGTGCTTTCTGCCGTATTTGTGCCAATGGCCTTCTTTGGCGGCACCACCGGGGCTATCTATCGCCAGTTCTCTATAACCATTGTTGCGGCAATGGTGCTGTCGGTTCTGGTGGCGATGATCCTGACTCCGGCATTGTGCGCCACGCTACTTAAGCCACTGAAAAAAGGTGAGCATCACGGGCAGAAAGGCTTTTTTGCCTGGTTTAACCAGATGTTCAACCGCAACGCCGAACGCTACGAAAAAGGGGTGGCGAAAATTCTCCACCGGAGCCTGCGCTGGATTTTGATTTACGTCCTGCTGTTAGGCGGCATGGTGTTCCTGTTTCTGCGTCTGCCGACGTCGTTTCTGCCTCTGGAAGACCGTGGCATGTTTACCACCTCGGTACAGTTACCCAGCGGTTCGACTCAGCAACAGACCCTGAAAGTGGTGGAACAGATCGAGAAGTATTACTTCACCCATGAGAAAGACAACATCATGTCGGTGTTTGCCACTGTCGGTTCTGGCCCAGGAGGGAACGGGCAAAACGTGGCACGAATGTTTGTCCGCCTGAAAGACTGGAGCGAACGCGACAGTAAAACAGGCACCTCGTTTGCCATTATCGAACGTGCAACAAAAGAATTTAATAAAATCAAAGAAGCTCGCGTTATCGCCAGTAGCCCGCCTGCTATCAGCGGTCTTGGCAGCTCCGCTGGATTTGATATGGAGTTGCAGGACCACGCCGGGGCTGGTCACGATGCGCTGATGGCCGCGCGTAATCAGCTGCTGGCGCTCGCGGCGGAAAACCCAGAACTTACCCGTGTGCGCCATAACGGTCTGGACGACAGCCCGCAATTGCAGATTGATATCGACCAGCGCAAAGCGCAGGCGCTGGGCGTTGCCATTGACGATATTAACGACACGCTGCAAACCGCGTGGGGCTCGAGCTATGTGAATGACTTTATGGATCGCGGTCGCGTGAAGAAAGTCTATGTGCAGGCTGCCGCGCCGTATCGCATGCTGCCAGATGACATTAACCTGTGGTATGTGCGTAACAAAGACGGCGGCATGGTGCCTTTCTCCGCCTTCGCGACCTCTCGCTGGGAAACAGGCTCGCCGCGTCTGGAACGCTATAACGGCTATTCTGCGGTAGAGATTGTCGGGGAAGCCGCCCCGGGCGTCAGTACGGGTACCGCGATGGATATTATGGAATCGTTGGTGAAGCAGTTGCCGAACGGCTTTGGACTGGAGTGGACAGCGATGTCGTACCAGGAACGACTTTCCGGTGCGCAAGCTCCGGCGCTGTATGCCATTTCATTGCTGGTGGTATTCCTGTGTCTGGCTGCACTTTATGAAAGTTGGTCAGTACCGTTCTCGGTAATGCTGGTTGTACCGCTGGGGGTTATCGGCGCACTGCTGGCAACCTGGATGCGTGGGCTGGAAAACGATGTGTACTTTCAGGTTGGCCTGCTAACAGTCATTGGTTTGTCGGCGAAAAACGCCATCCTGATTGTTGAGTTTGCCAACGAAATGAATCAAAAAGGCCACGACCTGTTTGAAGCGACGCTCTACGCCTGCCGTCAGCGTTTACGTCCGATTCTGATGACATCGCTGGCGTTTATCTTCGGCGTATTGCCGATGGCGATCAGCAGTGGTGCCGGTTCCGGTGGTCAACACGCAGTCGGTACTGGCGTAATGGGCGGGATGATTTCTGCCACCATTCTGGCGATTTACTTCGTGCCGCTATTCTTTGTGCTGGTGCGTCGTCGCTTCCCACTGAAGCCTCGACCAGAATAAGCAATAAAAAAGGCGACATACGTATGTGTCGCCTTTTTCAACTCTCTGATAAAGAACCTGACGTCAGGTTCTTTCATTTCCTGTTCTGGAAATTACTTACGAAGCATAACTTCGATAAAGTCTTTCCAGTTCCCCAGTTCACGTTCAATCATAACAACCTCTCTTATAATTATGGGTATTCTACGGAAACAATATACCGTGGTGAAGCTAATTTATTCGATTGCTGTGATTACTACCTCCGGGGCAAAGCCTACGTTAATACTATGGCCCTGTGACAGGGATTTTTATGTGATGAACAGCAACATTTCGACATATTCATACGGATTCTAATACTGAATTAATTCTGTTTAAAATACAAAAATATACCAAGAGGAACATTCTTAATAATGGCATTAAAATTGTTCACAACCATTTAATAATTGTTAAGTTAAATACCTTAATAATGTTATATTGCCTGATAATCATTTACGGGAAATATGTATCAACCGCCAAATGATTAGTTATTCTTAATAATCGCAAAAGGATTCATTATGGTTACCCTTTACGGTATCAAAAATTGTGACACCATTAAAAAAGCACGCCGTTGGCTGGAAACCAATAACATCGACTTTCGCTTTCACGATTACCGTGTTGATGGCCTGAACAGTGAATTGTTGAACTCTTTTATCAATGAATTAGGCTGGCAAGCGTTACTTAACACCCGTGGCACCACCTGGCGCAAGCTGGACGAAGCCACCCGCAACAATATCACCGATGCGGCCTCCGCTATGGCATTAATGACTGAAATGCCTGCAATCATCAAACGCCCATTGCTCTGTGCGCCAGGGAAGCCTATGCTGCTGGGTTTCAGTGAATCCAGTTATCAGCAATTTTTCCATGAGGTGTAGTCTATGTCGTGTCCGGTTATTGAGCTGACACAGCAGCTTATTCGCCGCCCATCCTTAAGTCCTGATGATGCAGGATGTCAGGCAATCATGATCGACCGTCTGCAGGCAATCGGTTTTACCATTGAACGCATGGATTTTGCGGATACGCAGAATTTTTGGGCGTGGCGCGGACAAGGAGAAACCCTGGCCTTTGCCGGACATACTGACGTAGTCCCCCCAGGCGATGCCGACCGTTGGATCAACCCACCATTTGAGCCAACCATTCGCGATGGCATGTTGTTCGGGCGCGGCGCGGCTGATATGAAAGGCTCGCTGGCGGCAATGGTAGTGGCAGCAGAACGTTTTGTCGCGCAACATCCCAACCATAAAGGCCGACTGGCGTTTCTGATCACCTCAGACGAAGAAGCCAGCGCCCACAATGGCACGGTCAAAGTCGTCGAAGCTTTAATGGCGCGTAATGAACGGCTGGATTACTGCCTGGTCGGTGAGCCGTCGAGTATCGAAGTGGTTGGCGATGTAGTGAAAAATGGCCGTCGTGGATCGTTAACCTGCAACCTTACCATTCATGGCGTGCAAGGGCATGTGGCCTACCCGCATCTGGCTGATAATCCAGTACATCGCGCAGCACCTTTCCTTAATGAATTAGTGGCTATTGAGTGGGATCAGGGCAATGAATTCTTCCCGGCGACCAGTATGCAGATTGCCAATATTCAGGCTGGAACGGGCAGTAACAACGTTATTCCGGGTGAGCTGTTTGTGCAGTTTAACTTCCGCTTCAGTACCGAACTGACTGATGAGATGATCAAAGCACAGGTGCTTGCCTTGCTGGAGAAATATCAACTGCGCTACACCGTCGACTGGTGGCTTTCCGGGCAGCCATTTTTGACCGCGCGCGGTAAACTGGTGGATGCAGTCGTTAACGCGGTTGAGCACTATAATGAAATTAAACCGCAGCTACTGACCACAGGCGGAACGTCCGACGGGCGCTTTATTGCTCGCATGGGGGCGCAGGTGGTGGAACTCGGGCCGGTCAATGCTACCATTCATAAAATTAATGAATGTGTGAATGCTGCCGACCTGCAGCTACTTGCCCGTATGTATCAACGTATCATGGAACAGCTCGTCGCCTGATGAGTCGTTCTGTAAGAGGAAATAAGCATGGACTGGCTGGCTAAATATTGGTGGATTCTGGTGATTGTCTTTTTGGTGGGCGTCCTGCTGAACGTGATTAAAGATCTCAAGCGCGTCGACCATAAGAAATTTCTCGCCAACAAGCCGGAGCTTCCCCCGCATCGTGATTTCAACGATAAGTGGGACGATGACGACGACTGGCCGAAAAAGGATCAACCGAAGAAATAAGCTGAGGGGCCGGATAAGGCGTTAACGCCGCATCCGGCAACGGAGAACAATGCCTGATGCGACGCTCACGCGTCTTATCAGGCCTACGCAGCTGTTATTACATCATTTCAATTACATCATCATCGCCAGGCTTACTGCCACTTAGCGCTTCGTCGAAATAATGTTTCGGAATGGTATAACGCAAGTGATCCAGGGCAAATTGCATACTGCGATTGTCGATCGCATGGCCTAAATCTTCCACGATATCCAGCGTCACATCACCACCGGCACTGATTAACGCTTCCTGCGCCGCAACCGCATGCGCCAAATCGATAACCGGATCTTCACCACCATGAATCAAGTGAATTGTCGTGGCCGTAGACGCGGTTTCCGGCAGGCTGGCATAGCGTCCGTTAAAAGCAATGACGCGTGAGGCAAGGCCAGGCTCGGCTTTAATACTCTCCAGCGCCATAATCGCGCCTTGTGAGAAACCGATTAGCGCCGTGGCGTTAGCCCCTACTCCGCTCTGTTTCTGCCAGTAGCGCACCGTCTCAATAAACGTCGGCATGATGGCATCCACACGCGCCTGGCGATTATCTTCCGTAATACCCTGCACCGAAAACCACTGGCGCCCCGCCGGATTACCGCTCGGCTCCGCGCCACCGACACTCACCACCAGCGCATCCGGGAACAGCGGTGCAAACCAACTGCCGATCTCCCCCATCGCTACGGGGTTATCGCCGACACCGTGAAAAAGCAGCAACAACTGTTGCGCAGGTTTATCCGGGCTTTGAACAACAAAATGGTCATGTTTCATGGCGAACTCCTTAACTGATGTCATTAATTTTACGCCGCTGACTCACAATGACCATGGGATAAAATTGAAGGAGTCAGTGAAAAAATTGCCATTGCGTTATGCGATCGCGCAGGCGTTCAGTGCGGGTATCATCAAGCGCGAATAGCGCCTGTGCCGCCTCTTCACGCTGACGGGCCAACAACGCCTTACGCCCCGAAAGTTTAAGTGTGGTACATAACTGCGCGTCGCTGACGTTTTTCTGCAAGCACCCACGCAGCGCTGGTAATGTCAGTTCGCTGATTTGCAGCAGACGCATTAAACAGCCTAATGACGTTAAAAGCGGACGATGAGCGAAAGCAAAACCAGCCAGTTCCAGCCAGTCGCCGTCAGTAACCACGATATCGTTAAGCGGATCGACTGGAATAGTTTCGCCATTCCACTGCGCGATAATTTGCGCATCGCGGCGTAAACGAAAATGCTCACGTTCTGCCAGCTGTTTACCCGCTTCGCTAATCGGTAACAACGCCATCGCCGTATAACAGCCGCTGCTGGCTTCGCGATGATTGCCCATCCGCACCAACACAAAACCACAGCGTTGCCAGAAACGCCATAATTCCTCGGTGTAGCCAAAGCTTACCGAAAGGTAGTCGAGGCCAGGTGTATATTGCAAAGCGCTGGCAATGAGCTGTTGCCCAACGCCTTCGCGCTGACGCGCCGGATGGACTGCAATCCGGCTGACCCGCCGTCCGCGCAATGTCGCCGCCTGTGGATTGCTGCCGTGCGCCGCCAGCGACTGGGCCACCAGATTACCCCGCGGGCGACGAAAACCCGCCCATACCGCCTGACTGAGTTTTTGAGATAATCCGCCCTCATCCACCAGCCACAGCGCCCCGGCAATCTCGTTGTCGCCAGCCGCCTGTAAAAAATGTTGCCCTGGTGCATCCATCATCCGGCGTAAATCCAGCGGCGAGGTCCGGTAGTGCGCACCAGACAATAGCTGATATACCTTTAACGGCGTTTCTGGTTCGCTTCGCCATAACGTCTGTTCAAAAGCAGAAATGACAATGTCACCTTGTGGTTCGTGAGTGAAGTTTTCGTCGTCAAAAACCAGTGCCTCACTGACTATTTTTTCCAGCGGGCATCCCTGCGCCCAGCGGATCGGCTGTTGCAGTTCAAAACGGTGTAAATGCGGAAAGCGAGCGCAAAATTTCAGCAAAAAACCACGTCCGGTGCCTTCATAGCCCTGTACCGTTGTAGTTAACAAAGTGCGTGAGAAACGCGATACCAGTTGATGCAACAGTGGCGCAGGTATGGCTGCGGCTTCATCGACCACCAGCCAGTCGGCTTGCTCATCGCTGGCTAACAAGGCATCCGGCGCCACAAAGCGATACTTCTCGCCCGCAAACTGAGCCAGCACATCCGTTGCAGCCTTCGCAGGTGCTGTAACAATCGCACTGCCAGAGATACGGGAAATGAGTTGCCCCGCCAGCGCCGACTTACCGCGCCCGCGCGCAGCAGTTACCGCAGCCACGCCCGGCGGCATGGTCAGCAGTTGCTGTAATATGTGCTGTTGTTCTGGTTGCGGCTCGCCAGTAGCAGGACGCCAGTCTGAATAAGGAGCAAAATGCGCCAACCTGAACGGCTGATTTTGTCGCCAGAGGATAGCGTTGTTATCCGCCGCAAGTACGCGTTTGAGATGTTGGACAAAATGCGGAGTCGCAATAGGACCAGGGCAATCACTCCAGCGCAGCGAATCGACATCAGGATAGTTTTCCCATTCTTCCCACGCGGGGAGCAACAACACCAGCCAGCTTCCCGCTTTCAGCGTTCCGCTAAGTGCCGCAAAGGCAGCGGCATCAAAACCCTGGCTAGCGTCGAATACCGCATGCCGGAACTCGCGCCCAAGTAAAGTTTGTAGCGCTGATGGCGTACAGTGGTTTTCAGAAGCTGGCTGCGGCGAAACCCACAGCCAGTCGCCCGGTAATACGTCACGCAACTTAAGCGCATACTCACCGCACCAGCGTCCTTCGCCGCTCAACACTAACAAGCGGCGAATCCCTTCGCGTTTCATTTGCGCTGTTAATGTGTGAAGCGCAGTCAGTTCAGCCATCCCTGCCCCGGAAGTTAAATGCTTTTACCAAAAGTATTGCATTGTGCCGGATCGCCGCTGTCGAAACCACGTTTAAACCAGCTGTAGCGTTGCTGAGATGTACCATGGGTAAAGCTGTCTGGCACCACCTGCCCCTGACTTTGCTGTTGTAAACGGTCATCGCCGATGGCCTGCGCCGCGTTCAGCGCCTCTTCCAGATCGCCGGTTTCCAGAACGCCTTGCTGCTGCATGCTATGCCCCCAGACACCGGCAAAGCAGTCGGCCTGGAGTTCCATACGCACAGATAAGCGGTTGACTTCCGCTTGCGTCGCGTTTTGTTGCAGTTGACGGACTTTCGGCTCGATGCCTAACAGTTTCTGCACGTGATGACCGACTTCATGGGCGATAACGTACCCTTGAGCAAAATCACCATCCGCGCCCAGTTTGTCTTTCATGTCATCATAGAAGGAGAGATCGATATAGACTGTGCCATCCGCCGGGCAATAAAACGGTCCCATAATGGACTGCCCCGCCCCGCAACCGGTGCGAGTCATTCCACGGTACATGACCAGCTTCGGTTGCTGGTATGTCTTACCCATCTTCTCGAATTGCTGTCCCCAGGTGTCTTCCGTGGTTGCCAGAATCACCGAAGTGAATTTTGCCGCTTCGTCTTCATTTGGGCTAATTGAACGCGTTGATTGCTGTTGGGAAACGGGCTGCCCGGTCATCAATCCAGTTAAATCAACACCATAGTAGCCAGCGACCAACACAACCACCAGTAAAATTAACCCACCTTTACCGGTTGGTAGGCGAAAACCGGGACCGCCCATTGACGGACCACCGGAGCTGTTTCGCCTGTCTTCAACATTGTCACTTTCACGACGCCCTTGCCAGCGCATAGATACCTCAACAATATATTCATTATAGGAATGATCGTAGGTGGTTCAGGGGAAGATTACCACAGGAAAACGGGAGGAAATGATGGAGGAATGAGCGTTCAATGCACATCTTACGAGAGCGGTTGTCTTGCCGTGCCAGCAGCACGGCAAGACGATGAACAGAAAAATCAGTCCAGCTGTACACCCAGGCGGCGGGCGACGGCTTCATAGGCTTCGATCAGGCCACCGAGGCTCTGGCGGAAACGGTCTTTGTCCATTTTCTCCAGCGTTTCTTTGTCCCACAGGCGGCTACCGTCCGGGGAGAACTCATCACCCAGTACCACTTCGCCTTTGTACAGACCAAACTCCAGCTTGAAATCGACCAGAATCAGACCGGCATCGTCGAACAGTTTTTTCAGCACGTCGTTCGCTTTGTAGGTCAGCTCTTTCATGCGCGCCAGGTTCTCTTTGCTTACCCAGCCAAAGGTTTCGCAGTAAGATTCGTTGACCATCGGATCGTGCATGGCGTCGTTTTTCAGGAACAAATCGAACAGCGGCGGGTTCAGCTCAATACCTTCTTCGATTCCAAGACGTTTCACCAGAGAGCCAGCAGCACGGTTACGTACGACACACTCAACCGGCACCATATCCAGCTTTTTCACCAGACATTCGGTATCAGAGAGCAGACGCTCCATTTGAGTCGGGATACCCGCTTCAGCCAGTTTGCTCATAATGAAGTAGTTGAACTTGTTGTTCACCATACCTTTGCGATCAAACTGCTCAATGCGCGCGCCATCCCCTGCTGACGTATCATTGCGGAATTCGAGCACCAACAGGTCCGGGTTTTCCGTGCTGTATACGGTTTTCGCTTTACCACGATACAACTCAGCTTGCTTTTGCATCTTTATCACTCCTGGGTGTGAATTAACGTTTTAAAATCTTTTGCTGTCTGGTGTGCCTGTCGTTTTGTCGGCTGTACCGTGAATACCTTAACCGACCTACGCCGACAAACAAATTTCGTGCGAATTAACGCTAAAATCGCGTTTTTCTGCTGACGCACACGTTTGCGTATCATATCAGAAAAAAGGGCCGGATAACTCCAGCCCTGTATTTTTACTTGCTAAACGCAGCCTGGAAGACTGATACCAGTGCGTCGTTTTGGCTTTGGGTCAGCGTATGACCTTTTGGATCAATAAACTGTAAGCTGCTGCGGTTATCTAAATCACCGACCTGCAATTTGTAGTCGCCGGATGCCAGTTCAGGATCACGGGCGCCCAGTTCCTGCCAGTCGCTGTCAGACAATGGCTTATAAGTTACGGCCATGCTGCCCTGTGAACGAGTGCTGTCGGTCACTTTCATGCCCACTTTTTCCAGCGCAGCAGGCAGACGTTGCCATACTACGTTGAACGGACCACGCACGACCAGCATCGGTAAACCAGTGTCGTCAGCGCCGCTTTGTACATCCATTGTTGTGGAAGCACGGTTTTGCGCCGCATTAGCCGCGTCAGTGACGGATTTATCCAGGCCAGCGGAAATGACGTTCATCATCTCAGCACTGTAACGCTGCATAGACGCCGCATCTGCAACCGGTTTGCCAGCCTGCTCCAGGTTCAGCAATTTCACCGTTACCGCCTGCTGATAACCCTGCGGTTTAACAGAGATTTGATAACGACCACGATACTGCTCGTCTTCGTCCAGACGGTTCCATTGTACCCAATCGGTGGTCAGCGTCTGACCGGCATCATCGCGTTGGGTAATGGTATAGTTTTTCGCCTGCAGCACGCTAACGACCTGCGGCCACAGAGTATTGCCACGACCATTTTCCACCAACAGCGAAGCGGTATCGCCCGTGAACTGGGTACGCGCGCCTGAAACCAGCGCCAGCGGCTGGGCTGGTGGACGAATATCTAACGCTTTGCCAACTGCGCCACTACCGTTAGTTACCGGAATCGCATAGTCGCCGGAGGTCACCGGCAAAATCATTCCTGCCGGGGCGTGAAGTTCTGCAAGCGGTGCCGCTTCCAGGTAGGCTTCATCGCCGCTCACCTGACGCTTATAACGTGAGTCCGAACTACAGGCTGCGAGTAAAAGAACAAGCGAAACACCCGCAACCTTCGCCAGGCGCGACTTTTGTACAGAGTAAGCCATCAAATCTCCCTAAACTTTACAGCAAACCGGCATGCTTAAGCGCCGCTCTGACCGTCTCACGACCACTGTCGGTGATTGGCGTCATTGGCAGGCGTAGCGTATCGGTCGCCACAAGACCCAGTTCCTTACATGCCCATTTCACCGGGATTGGATTGGGTTCGACAAATAGTTTGTTGTGTAATGGCATCAGACGCTGATTAATAACGCGTGCCTCGGCAAAATGCCCTTCTGCCGCCAGTTTGCACATCTGGGCCATATCTCGCGCTGCGACGTTAGCCGTAACGGAAATTACGCCATGACCGCCTAACTGCATGAAGTCCAGCGCGCTCGCATCATCGCCGCTCAGCAGAACAAAATCGTCTGAAACCAGCTCTTTGATCTGGTTTACCCGCGTTAAGTTCCCTGTTGCTTCTTTGATTCCGACAATATTTTTTACTTTCGCCAGACGGCCCACCGTTTCTGGTAGCAGATCGCAACCAGTACGGGACGGCACATTATACAGAATTTGCGGCAGGTCAGTATGTTCAGCGATGGCTTTGAAATGCTGATACAGACCTTCTTGCGATGGGCGGTTGTAATAAGGGGTTACCGTCAGGCAGCCAACAATACCGCTGTCGTTGAAGCGCTGCGTCAGGTTAATGGCTTCTGTGGTGGCGTTAGCACCGGTCCCGGCAATCACCGGAATGCGCCCATCAGCCAGCTCCAGCGTCATCATCACGACATCGACATGCTCGTCATGGTTCAGAGTGGCGGACTCACCAGTAGTACCAACAGAAACGATCGCCGAAGTACCGCTGGCGACATGATAATCAATCAGTTTTTTTAAGCTAGCCCGACAGACATTACCTTTTTCATCCATCGGAGTAACAATCGCGACAATACTTCCCGTGAACATGGGCCATCCTCTGTGCAAACAAGTGTCTCAATGGTACGTTTGGTATGGCATTAAAAGCAAGCAAACAGAACCGTTCTGATTGTTGTATGCATGTTTTTTTTATGCTTTCCTTAGGAACATCTCACCCCCTTAAAGGAATAACCAGTTTGACACTGTCATCGCAACATTATCTGGTGATCACTGCGCTGGGTGCCGATCGCCCAGGAATTGTGAATACCATCACCCGTCATGTCAGTAGTTGCGGCTGTAATATCGAAGACAGTCGCCTGGCGATGTTGGGAGAAGAGTTCACGTTTATCATGCTGCTTTCCGGTTCATGGAACGCCATCACCTTGATTGAATCAACGTTACCGTTGAAAGGCGCCGAGCTGGATCTTTTAATCGTGATGAAACGAACGACCGCTCGCCCACGTCCACCAATGCCCGCATCTGTCTGGGTTCAGGTCGATGTGGCGGACTCCCCGCATTTAATTGAGCGCTTCACAGCACTTTTCGACGCGCACCATATGAACATTGCAGAACTGGTGTCACGCACGCAACCTGCTGAAAATGAAAGGGCTGCGCAGCTACATATTCAGATCACCGCCCACAGCCCGGCGTCTGCGGACTCAGCAAATATTGAGCAAGCGTTCAAAGCACTATGTACAGAACTCAATGCGCAAGGCAGTATTAACGTCGTCAACTATTCCCAACATGATGAACAGGATGGAGTTAATTAATGAATCCACTGAAAGCCGGTGACATCGCACCGAAATTTAGCTTGCCGGACCAAGACGGAGAACAAGTTAATTTGACCGACTTCCAGGGACAGCGTGTTCTGGTTTATTTCTACCCGAAAGCCATGACCCCCGGCTGTACCGTACAGGCCTGCGGCTTACGCGATAACATGGAAGAGTTAAAAAAAGCGGGCGTTGATGTGCTCGGTATCAGCACCGATAAACCTGAAAAACTTTCCCGTTTCGCAGATAAAGAACTGCTTAACTTTACGCTTCTGTCCGATGAAGACCACCAGGTATGCGAACAATTCGGCGTCTGGGGCGAGAAGTCTTTCATGGGCAAAACCTACGATGGTATTCACCGTATCAGCTTCCTGATCGATGCCAACGGCAAAATCGAACACGTATTTGACGATTTCAAAACCAGCAATCACCACGACGTAGTGCTTAACTGGCTAAAAGAACACGCCTGATTACTTTGCTCCATTCCGTGCTGGCTGCGCTTGCGGCCAGCACATTTCACATCCGGTGATGTAAATCACGCCCTGCGACACTCGTTTCAAAACCCTTTTCGCTGAAGATTACTCTTGCGGGATTTGACCATCCGGCCAGGCATGGATTACTGCTTTGATTAGCGTTGCCAGTGGGATAGCGAAGAATACGCCCCAGAATCCCCACAGCCCGCCGAAAATCACCACCGATAAAATAATCACCAGCGGATGCAGGTTCACGGCTTCAGAGAACAACACCGGTACGAGTAAGTTGCCGTCCAGCGCCTGGATAATCAGATACACCGCGAAGCAGCTCCAGAACTCGGTGCCAGCGCCAAACTGGAATAGCGCCACGCCGACCACCGGAATGGTCACCACAAATGCGCCAATGTACGGAATAAGCACCGAGAAACCGACCAGCACCGCCAGCAGCAGCGAATAGTTCAGCCCGAAGAGTAAGAATCCCAGCCAGGTGGCGATCCCCACCACGATCATCTCCAGTACCTTGCCACGGATGTAGTTGGTGATTTGCTGGTTCATCTCCTTCCACACCTGCCCTGCCAGTCCACGGTTGCGCGGCAGCACCCGACGAACGGCATTCAGCATTTGCTCTTTGTCTTTCAGCAGGAAGAAGACCATCAATGGCACCAGCACCAGATAGACGGCAATGGTCAGCAAACCGACCAACGAGGCGAGGGAGATTTTCACCACTGAATCGCCCATAGTAAGCATCCGGCTACGCATATTGTCAGCCATCGCATCAATAATGCCCGCGTCCATCAACGCCGGATAGCGGCGCGGCAACGTGGCGGCAAAATCAGAAAGCTTATTGAGCATACCCGGCATATCGCGGATTAAATAAATGCCCTGTTGCCAGGCGATAGGCATGACCACAAATGCCATCAGTAGCAGGATGCCAACAAACAGGACCAACACAATCGACGTCGCCCAACGGCGGGAACAGCCAATAGATTGCAGGCGCACAGTGGGCCATTCCAGCAAATAGGCCAGCACAATAGCCACCAGTAACGGCGCGAGTAATCCACTAAAGAAAAAGATAATGCCAAAACCGGCAACTAAAATAACCAGCAAGGCAATCGCTTCCGGGTCGCTAAAACGGCGGCGATACCATTGCATCAACATTTCGAGCATAAAGACCTTCCCTGAACCTCAAGAGGGGGATTGCGATCCGCAATTGTATCGAAATGTCACAAAAAAGACTTCGCTTTTTATGACGGATTAAGGAAACTGAAAAGCCATTTGAGTGAGCTAATCTTCGTCGTTACACTCAAAGGCGGCGCGGTGGGAACGATATTTCACAGTATCGGTCAAATGACTATCTCCAGAAATACAGGACAGAGGTTATGTTCAGGCAGTTGAAAAAAAACCTGGTTGCTACCCTCATTGCTGCTGTGACCCTCGGTCAGGTAGCCCCGGCGTTTGCCGATAGCGCAGACACCTTGCCGGATATGGGAACCTCCGCAGGAAGCACGCTTTCCATTGGTCAGGAAATGCAGATGGGCGACTATTATGTTCGCCAGTTACGCGGCAGCGCGCCGTTAATTAATGATCCGCTATTAACGCAATACATTAACTCGCTGGGGATGCGTCTGGTTTCGCATGCCAATTCAGTTAAGACGCCATTCCATTTCTTTCTGATCAATAACGACGAAATTAACGCCTTTGCTTTCTTTGGCGGCAACGTAGTGCTGCATTCTGCCCTGTTCCGTTATTCCGATAACGAAAGCCAACTGGCTTCGGTTATGGCGCATGAAATCTCCCACGTCACCCAGCGCCACCTGGCGCGAGCGATGGAAGATCAGCAACGTAGCGCACCACTCACCTGGGTCGGGGCGTTAGGTTCTATTTTACTGGCGATGGCCAGCCCGCAGGCGGGAATGGCAGCGCTGACCGGTACGCTGGCGGGAACACGCCAGGGGATGATCAGCTTCACCCAGCAAAACGAACAGGAAGCAGACCGCATTGGGATTCAGGTGCTGCAACGCTCGGGGTTCGATCCGCAGGCGATGCCGACCTTCCTCGAAAAATTGCTCGATCAGGCGCGTTACTCTTCGCGTCCGCCGGAAATTTTGCTGACTCACCCGTTGCCGGAAAGCCGTCTGGCTGATGCTCGTAACCGTGCTAATCAGATGCGCCCGATGGTGGTGCAATCGTCAGAAGATTTCTATCTGGCGAAAGCGCGTACTCTAGGGATGTACAATTCCGGACGTAATCAGCTCACCAGCGACTTACTGGATGAATGGGCGAAAGGCAATGTTCGTCAGCAACGGGCGGCGCAATATGGTCGTGCTTTACAGGCGATGGAAGCCAATAAATACGACGAGGCGCGTAAAACGCTGCAACCGTTACTGGCGGCAGAACCTGGCAACGCATGGTATCTCGATCTGGCTACCGATATCGATCTTGGGCAAAACAAAGCCAATGAGGCAATCAATCGCCTGAAAAATGCCCGTGATTTACGCACCAGTCCTGTGTTGCAGCTCAACCTGGCGAACGCTTATCTGCAAGGCGGTCAACCACAAGAAGCGGCCAATATTCTGAATCGCTACACCTTTAATAATAAAGATGACAGCAATGGCTGGGATTTGCTGGCACAGGCGGAGGCCGCGTTAAATAACCGCGATCAGGAACTGGCTGCGCGAGCAGAAGGTTATGCGCTGGCCGGGCGACTCGACCAGGCCATTTCTCTGTTAAGTAGCGCAAGTTCGCAGGTGAAATTAGGCAGCCTACAACAAGCGCGTTACGATGCGCGCATCGACCAGTTGCGCCAGTTGCAGGAACGCTTTAAGCCTTATACCAAGATGTAATTCGCATTAAAGGAAGAACAATGACCAAACAGGTAAAAATCTACCACAACCCACGCTGCTCAAAGAGCCGTGAAACGCTGAACCTGCTGAAGGAAAATGGTGTGGAGCCGGAAGTGGTGCTCTATCTTGAGACACCCGCCGATGCGGCAACGCTACGTAATTTGCTGAAAATGTTGGGGATGAATAGCGCCCGTGAACTGATGCGCCAGAAAGAGGATCTTTATAAAGAGTTGAATCTTGCAGACAGTTCGCTTAGCGAAGAAGTGCTGATTCAGGCGATGGTGGATAATCCGAAGCTGATGGAACGCCCGATTGTGGTCGCGAATGGCAAAGCGCGGATTGGTCGTCCACCGGAGCAGGTACTGGAAATCGTGGGTTAAGATGTGCTCCATCGCTAGTTGAAACACATTGCCGGATACGACGCTTGCCGCGTCTTATCCGGCTTACGAATACTATGGATTAACTTCGCGTAGGTCGGATAAGGCGTTCGCGCCGCATCCGACAATAAACACCTTATCTACAACTTCAGAATTTCTTTCACAAACGGAATGGTCAGCTTACGTTGCGCGGTAATCGACGCACGATCCAACTGATCCAGCGTCATAAACAACGTGCGCATTTCTCTGTCGAGCCGCTTCAGCAAGAAACGCCCCACATCTTCCGGCAGTTCAAAACCACGCAAACGGGCGCGTAACTGTAATGCCTGCAATTTGTCTTCATCAGAAAGTGGCTGCAACTTGTAGATCTGCCCCCAGTCGAGACGTGACGCAAGATCCGGTAACCCCAGATTCAACTGACGAGGTGGACGATCACCAGTGATCAGCAACCGTGTTTTACCTGACTCCAGAATCCGATTGTAGAGATCAAAAATCGCCATCTCCCACAACTCATCGCCAGCAATACACTCAATATTGTCGATGCAAACCAGTGACAGTTGCTCCATACCATCGAGCACTTCCGGAACAAACCAGGTGCGTTTATCCAGCGGGACATAACCTACCGCATCGCCACGCTGCGACAATTCCGCGCAAGCCGCGTGCAGCAGATGGCTGCGCCCCGCGCCTTCGCGTGCCCAGAGATAGATGTAACCGCTATGTTCCTGACGCAGCACGTTTTTCATCGCGGCCAGTAAAGAGGAGTTATCCCCCGGCCAGAAACTTGCAAAGGTTTCGTCGTCAGGAAGATAAAGTGGCAAAGAGAGCTGTGCCGGTGTGTTCAGAGATACCTCAACCAGGGATTTCACAAAATCACGAGAAGTTTACCACAGAATTCCATCATGTTTGAACCGGGCAGCATTACTGCCCGGTCGCTACATTATTTTTCTGTTATATCGGCGTCTTCTGCATCCAACACCACTTCTTCCGGACGGATCACGCTAATCAATTTAAAGATCAGGCTTAAGCCAATGCCGACGATGGTCGCCAACGCCATACCTTTCAGCTCTGCCGCACCGATGTTTACCTTCGCGCCGCTGACGCCGATGATCAGGATCACGGAAGTCAGGATCAAGTTCTGTGCTTTGTTGTAGTCCACTTTCGATTCAATAAGTACGCGAATACCAGAAGCGCCGATGACACCGTAAAGCAGCAGCGAAACGCCGCCCATCACCGGCAGTGGGATCATCTGGATAGCAGCAGCCAGTTTACCAACACAGGAGAGCAGAATGGCGAAGATCGCCGCACCACCGATTACCCAGGTACTGTAGACGCGGGTGATCGCCATAACGCCGATGTTTTCCCCGTAGGTAGTGTTTGGCGTGGAACCAAAGAACCCGGAGATAACGGTCGACAGGCCGTTAGCGAACATGGAACGGTGCAGGCCAGGATCGCGCAGCAGATCTTTTTTCACGATGTTAGCCGTTACCACCAGATGCCCCACGTGTTCGGCAATAACCACCAGCGCCGCAGGCAGAATGGTCAAAATGGCAAACCACTCAAAGCGCGGCGTGTACAAGGTCGGCAGAGCAAACCAGTGAGCATTAATAATCGGCGTGGTATCGACAATACCCATTGCGAAGGAGAGCGCGTACCCCACCAACACGCCAATCAAAATCGGGATAATCGCCAGGAAACCGCGGAACAGAACGGAACCTAAAACCGTAACCGCAAGGGTAGTAATGGAGATAATGATGGTTTTGGAATCAGGCGTTTGCCCTTCAGCCGGGAGTAAGCCAGCCATGCCAGCAGCCACGCCCGCCAGCTCCAGACCGATGACAGCAACGATTGCCCCCATTGCCGCTGGAGGAAACAGCACATCCAGCCAGCCAGTCCCTGCTTTCTTCACAATAAAAGAAACCAGACAGAACAGCACGCCGCACATAATAAAGCCGCCCAGCGCGACTTCATAACCCAACGGCAACAGCAATAACACCGGAGAAATAAAGGCAAAGCTCGAACCAAGATAAGCCGGAATTTTCCCTTTACAGATGAAGAGATACAGCAGCGTTCCGATACCGTTAAATAACAGTACGGTCGCCGGGTTGATATGAAATAAGACGGGCACCAGGACGGTTGCACCAAACATGGCGAACAAATGTTGTAAACTAAGCGGGATTGTCTGTAAAAGTGGCGGTCTTTCACTCACCCCGATAGCACGGCGCGTCATAGTATTATCCTCTGTATATTATGTGTTATAGGCGCTTTACTCAAAAAAAAGCCGACTCTTAAAGTCGGCTTTAATTATTTTTTATTCGTTATTTCGTACCAAAGATTTTATCACCAGCATCGCCGAGGCCCGGGATAATGTATCCGTGCTCATTCAGCCCCTGGTCAATCGATGCGGTATACAGCTCGACGTCCGGGTGCGCTTTTTCCAGCGCAGCGATACCTTCTGGCGCAGCTACCAGCACCAGAACTTTGATGCTGCTGCAGCCCGCTTTTTTCAGCAGGTCGATGGTCGCGATAACGGAACCACCGGTTGCCAGCATTGGGTCAACGATCAGCGCCATACGCTCATCGATGTTAGAAACCAGTTTCTGGAAGTACGGTACCGGCTCCAGTGTTTCTTCATCACGGTACATACCGACTACGCTGATACGCGCGCTCGGAACGTTTTCCAGAACACCGTCCATCATCCCCAGACCCGCACGCAGAATTGGCACCACGGTAATTTTCTTACCTTTGATCTGGTCGATTTCTACCGGGCCGTTCCAACCTTCGATAGTGACTTTTTCCGTTTCGAGGTCAGCGGTCGCTTCGTAAGTCAGCAGGCTACCCACTTCGGAAGCGAGTTCGCGAAAGCGCTTGGTGCTGATATCTTGCTCACGCATCAGTCCCAGCTTGTGTTTGACGAGTGGGTGTTTGACTTCCACGATCTTCATACTCTTTCTCCTTTGAGGGCAGCCACAAAAAAAATCGACGGATTATACCGCCTTTTTTTAAGGCGGCAATATAATTTTCGTTGACTTTAGTCAAATCAACAACTGTTTGATAAAAAATCATTTCACATTCAAATGGTTATTTATTTCCATTATCTCACAATACAATCATTCAATACGTTTATTTATGCGCTACTACGCTGCCTGGTAGGCTAAAAAAGGCAGAAAAAGGTTGTGTAAAGCAGTCTCGCAAACGTTTGCTTTCCCTGTTAGAATTGCGCCGAATTTTATTTTTCTACCGCAAGTAACGCGTGGGGACCCAAGCAGTGACCGATAAAACCTCTCTTAGCTACAAAGATGCCGGTGTTGATATTGACGCGGGTAATGCTCTGGTTGGAAGAATCAAAGGCGTAGTGAAGAAAACGCGTCGTCCGGAAGTCATGGGCGGTCTGGGCGGCTTCGGTGCGCTGTGTGCATTGCCGCAAAAATATCGTGAACCCGTACTGGTTTCCGGCACTGACGGTGTAGGCACCAAGCTGCGTCTGGCGATGGACTTAAAACGTCACGACACCATTGGTATTGATCTGGTCGCCATGTGCGTTAATGACCTGGTGGTGCAAGGCGCAGAACCGCTGTTCTTCCTCGACTATTACGCAACCGGAAAACTGGATGTTGATACCGCTTCAGCGGTGATTAGCGGCATCGCGGAAGGTTGTCTGCAATCGGGCTGTTCGCTGGTGGGCGGCGAAACAGCGGAAATGCCGGGGATGTATCACGGCGAAGATTACGATGTTGCTGGTTTCTGTGTTGGGGTGGTAGAAAAATCAGAAATCATCGACGGTTCTAAAGTTAGCGACGGCGATGTGCTCATTGCGCTCGGCTCCAGCGGCCCGCACTCGAACGGTTACTCGCTGGTACGCAAAATTCTCGAAGTCAGCGGTTGCGACCCGCAAACTACAGAGCTGGACGGAAAACCTTTAGCCGATCATCTGCTGGCGCCAACCCGTATTTATGTGAAGTCAGTGCTGGAATTGATTGAAAAGGTTGATGTTCACGCCATTGCGCACCTGACCGGCGGCGGTTTCTGGGAAAACATTCCTCGCGTATTACCAGAAAACACTCAGGCAGTGATTGATGAATCCTCCTGGCAGTGGCCGGAAGTGTTCAACTGGCTGCAAACGGCAGGTAACGTCAGCCGCCATGAAATGTATCGTACCTTCAACTGCGGCGTCGGGATGGTTATCGCCCTGCCTGCTCCGGAAGTGGACAAAGCTCTCGCCCTGCTCAATGCCAACGGTGAAAACGCGTGGAAAATCGGTATCATCAAAGCTTCTGATTCCGAACAACGCGTGGTTATCGAATAATGAATATTGTGGTGCTTATTTCCGGCAACGGAAGTAATTTGCAGGCAATTATTGATGCCTGTAAAACCAACAAAATTAAAGGCACCCTACGGGCAGTTTTCAGCAATAAGGCCGACGCGTTCGGCCTTGAGCGCGCCCGCAAAGCAGGTATCGCAACGCATACGCTTATTGCCAGCCAATTTGACAGTCGGGAAGACTATGATCGGGAGTTGATGCACGAAATCGACGTGTACACCCCCGAAGTAGTCGTTCTGGCCGGTTTTATGCGCATTCTCAGCCCAGCGTTTGTTTCCCACTACGCCGGGCGTTTGCTGAACATTCACCCTTCCCTGCTACCGAAATATCCCGGTTTGCATACCCATCGTCAGGCGCTGGAAAATGGCGATGAAGAACACGGTACATCAGTGCATTTCGTCACCGATGAGCTGGACGGCGGCCCGGTGATTTTGCAGGCTAAAGTTCCGGTTTTTGCCGGTGATACGGAAGATGAAATCACCGCTCGCGTGCAAACTCAGGAACATGCTATTTACCCGCTGGTCATTAGCTGGTTTGTTGATGGTCGTCTGAAGATGCATGAAAACGCCGCGTGGCTGGATGGTCAGCGTCTTCCACCGCAGGGCTACGCCGCCGACGACGAGTAATCTTCCGCATATTTAAAGCGCCAGCGCTACTGCTGGCGCATCTCATTTCTCCTGTAAATCGCAGGCTTCAGCAGTTTTTTTCCCCCTTTTCTGGCATAGTTGGACATCTGCCAACATTGCTCGCCATAATATCCAGGCAGTGTCCCGTGAATAAAACGGAGTAAAAGTGGTAATGGGTCAGGAAAAGCTATACATCGAGAAAGAGCTCAGTTGGTTATCGTTCAATGAACGCGTGCTTCAGGAAGCGGCGGACAAATCTAACCCGCTGATTGAAAGGATGCGTTTTCTTGGGATCTATTCCAATAACCTTGATGAGTTCTATAAAGTTCGCTTCGCTGAACTGAAGCGACGGATCATTATTAGCGAAGAACAAGGTTCTAACTCTCATTCCCGCCATTTGCTGGGCAAAATTCAATCCCGCGTGCTGAAAGCCGATCAGGAATTTGACGGCCTTTACAATGAACTGCTACTGGAGATGGCGCGTAACCAGATCTTCCTGATTAATGAACGCCAACTCTCCGTTAATCAACAAAACTGGCTGCGTCATTATTTTAAGCAGTATCTGCGTCAGCACATTACGCCGATTTTAATCAATCCTGACACTGACTTAGTGCAGTTTCTGAAAGATGATTATACCTATCTGGCAGTGGAGATTATTCGTGGCGATACCATCCGTTACGCGCTGCTGGAGATCCCATCGGATAAAGTTCCGCGCTTTGTGAATTTGCCGCCGGAAGCACCGCGCCGACGCAAACCAATGATTTTATTGGATAACATTCTGCGTTACTGCCTTGATGATATCTTCAAAGGCTTTTTTGATTATGACGCGCTGAATGCTTATTCGATGAAGATGACCCGCGACGCCGAATACGATTTAGTACACGAGATGGAAGCCAGCCTGATGGAGCTGATGTCTTCCAGTCTGAAGCAGCGTCTAACCGCAGAACCCGTACGTTTTGTTTATCAGCGTGATATGCCTAACGCGCTGGTTGAAGTGTTGCGTGAAAAACTGACTATTTCCCGTTACGACTCTATCGTCCCTGGCGGTCGTTACCACAATTTTAAAGACTTTATTAATTTCCCTAATGTCGGCAAAGCGAATCTGGTTAACAAACCACTGCCGCGTTTACGCCATATCTGGTTTGATAAAGCCCAGTTCCGCAACGGTTTTGATGCCATTCGCGAACGCGATGTTCTGCTCTATTACCCTTATCACACCTTTGAGCACGTACTGGAACTGTTGCGTCAGGCCTCGTTCGATCCGAGCGTGCTGGCGATTAAAATCAACATTTACCGTGTGGCAAAAGATTCACGCATCATCGACTCGATGATCCACGCTGCGCACAACGGCAAGAAAGTGACCGTGGTGGTTGAACTACAGGCACGTTTTGACGAAGAAGCTAACATTCATTGGGCGAAGCGACTAACCGAAGCTGGCGTGCACGTTATCTTCTCTGCGCCGGGGCTGAAAATTCACGCCAAACTGTTCCTGATTTCACGTAAAGAAAACGGTGAAGTCGTCCGTTACGCGCATATCGGGACCGGGAACTTTAACGAAAAAACCGCACGTCTTTATACCGACTATTCGCTGCTGACCGCCGATGCGCGCATCACCAACGAAGTGCGGCGGGTGTTCAACTTTATTGAAAACCCATACCGTCCGGTGACATTTGATTATTTAATGGTGTCGCCGCAAAACTCCCGCCGTCTGTTGTATGAAATGGTGGATCGCGAGATCGCCAACGCACAACAAGGACTGCCCAGCGGTATTACTCTGAAACTGAATAACCTGGTCGATAAAGGACTGGTCGATCGTCTGTATGCGGCATCCAGTTCCGGCGTGCCGGTAAATCTGCTGGTACGCGGGATGTGTTCGCTGATCCCCAATCTGGAAGGCATTAGCGACAATATTCGTGCTATCAGCATTGTTGACCGTTACCTTGAACATGATCGGGTATATATTTTTGAAAATGGTGGCGATAAAAAGGTTTACCTTTCTTCCGCCGACTGGATGACGCGCAACATTGATTATCGTATTGAAGTGGCTACGCCGCTGCTCGACCCGCGCCTGAAGCAGCGGGTACTGGATATCGTAGATATTCTGTTCAGCGATACGGTGAAAGCACGTTATATCGATAAAGAACTCAGTAATCGCTACGTTCCCCGCGGTAATCGCCGGAAAGTTCGGGCGCAGTTGGCGATCTACGACTACATAAAATCACTCGAACAACCAGAATAACCTATGCCAATACACGACAAATCCCCTCGCCCGCAGGAGTTTGCTGCGGTCGATCTTGGTTCAAACAGTTTCCACATGGTTATTGCCCGTGTGGTGGATGGCGCCATGCAGATTATTGGCCGCCTGAAACAACGGGTACACCTGGCAGATGGTCTGGGGCCAGATAATATGTTGAGTGAGGAGGCGATGACGCGCGGTTTAAGCTGTCTGTCACTGTTTGCCGAACGCTTGCAAGGTTTCTCTCCCTCTAGTGTTTGCATTGTCGGGACACATACACTGCGTCAGGCACTGAACGCTACTGATTTTCTGAAACGCGCCGAAAAGGTTATTCCCTATCCGATTGAAATTATTTCCGGCAACGAAGAAGCTCGTCTGATTTTTATGGGTGTGGAACATACCCAGCCGGAAAAAGGTCGCAAACTGGTTATTGATATTGGCGGCGGCTCAACGGAGCTGGTAATTGGAGAAAATTTCGAACCGATTCTCGTCGAAAGCCGCCGGATGGGTTGCGTTAGCTTTGCCCAGCTTTATTTCCCTGGTGGGGTCATCAATAAAGAGAATTTTCAGCGTGCACGCATGGCGGCTGCACAAAAACTGGAAACATTAACCTGGCAATTCCGTATTCAGGGCTGGAACGTTGCAATGGGGGCTTCAGGTACGATTAAAGCCGCCCATGAAGTGTTGCTGGAAATGGGCGAGAAAGACGGCATCATTACACCAGAGCGCCTCGATAAACTGGTGAAAGAAGTATTGCGTCATCGTAATTTCTCGGCGTTAAGTTTGCCGGGTCTGTCGGAAGAACGGAAAACGGTTTTTGTTCCTGGTCTGGCTATTTTGTGTGGTGTATTTGATGCCTTAGCCATTCGTGAACTACGGCTTTCTGACGGGGCGCTGCGTGAAGGCGTTTTGTATGAAATGGAAGGACGTTTCCGCCATCAGGATGTGCGTAGCCGCACCGCCAGCAGCCTGGCCAACCAGTATCACATTGACAGTGAACAGGCCCGACGGGTACTCGACACAACTATGCAAATGTACGAACAATGGCGGGAACAGCAACCGAAGCTGGCGCATCCACAACTGGAAGCATTACTGCGCTGGGCCGCCATGCTGCATGAAGTCGGACTAAGCATTAATCATAGCGGCCTTCATCGCCATTCGGCGTATATCCTGCAAAACAGCGACTTGCCAGGATTTAATCAGGAACAGCAACTGATGATGGCGACGCTGGTGCGTTATCATCGTAAAGCGATTAAGCTCGACGATCTGCCGCGCTTTACGCTGTTTAAGAAAAAACAGTTCCTGCCGTTAATTCAACTGTTGCGCCTTGGCGTATTACTTAACAATCAACGTCAGGCAACCACGACACCGCCGACATTGACTCTGATTACTGATGACAGCCACTGGACGCTACGTTTTCCACATGACTGGTTTAGCCAGAACGCGCTGGTATTGCTTGATCTGGAAAAGGAGCAAGAATACTGGGAAGGAGTGAGTGGCTGGCGGTTAAAAATTGAAGAAGAAAGCACGCCGGAAATCGCAGCTTAATATGAAATGAAAACGGGCCAACCTGTTGCGTTGGCCCAAATGAATTACGCGCTTTCTCGAACAGGTTCTCTTTCAGCCGTAATCGCAATTAACGGCTGCGGTTCACCAATCAAAGAGCCTTGCAGGTAATCAATACCCAAAGAGTGTACGGCTTTGCGAATCTCTTCATTTTCAACATACTCCGCAACCACTTGCATTTTCTTCATTCGTGCCAGATGACAAATCGATGCCACTATCTGGTAATCCAGGCTATTCGAGGCAATATTACGGATGAAGCTGCCATCAATTTTTAATAAATTGGCATTCACATTTTTTAGCCGTGCATAGCTTGCGTATCCGGTACCGAAATCATCAATAGCAATCTGGCATCCTAACTCCTGCAGATGTTGTAACGTGTTTTGTGCCTGCTTAACATTGGTAAGGGCATTACTTTCGGTGACTTCAAAGATAAGCTGCCACGCCTCTATTTGGTATTTCGCCAATAACTTACTCATTTTAACAGGAAAGCGAGCCTGACAAACTGAAGTTGGCGACAAATTAATCGCAAATCGTTGGGCGGGCATTTTCTCTTTATTTTCCCCCATAAACTGCAATGTATGTTCGATGACCCACATGTCGATACTGGACGATAAGCCAAATTCATGCGCAACCGGCAAGAAATTATCAGGATTGATGAGTTCATCATTCTCCCCTCTCATACGCAGCAAAATTTCATGATAGACATCGCCGCGCACTCCAATAATTGGCTGGGCCATAAGGCAAAAATCGTCGTGCTCAAGCGCCTGCTGTAGCCGATTCATCATTGCCACTTTGTCTTTTAATTCTCGTTGCAGATACATTGCTCCGCGACGCTGCATATTTTCCGGGGCATTAGTCACTATAGAGAGTTCAGCAACCGTACTTAGCTCACCTAACAGCAAATAAATATGATTCACTGGCGAACGGACATAGCAATAGCTGACACCAATCTGTGGTTGCAATGGCATATCATCCCAAAAGAAACGAAACTGCTTAAGATGGTTATCCAATGCGATAATGCGCTCCTGGTGAGACTCTGTATTCAGTCGCAGCGCGAGATCATTGCCAGAAAGCTGATAAACGTCTTCTCCGGGTTCCAGTAAAGGTGCCAGCCAATGTGAAAGCTTTTGTTTGTATTGGATACGCAACATGATGCCATAGTTCTTTACCAGCATTTCCATACCGGGAATGCGTAAATAACATAGCGCGGACCAGGGCGCATCACGCAGCGCGCGATTCAAAGCGCGGATATTCGGCAGATGAACAACCGGGTCCACGTAAGCCAGTCGCTGAATGCGTCTGGTCACCGCTCGTTGACGCGTTGCCAGAACAGCCATGTAATTGACGATAAAAGAAAATACCAGATAGCTGGAGGAGGTTATGGTGAGTTGAGTGGTATACCCATGATAAAGGGGAATATAATTCTGGTAGCTATGAATACTGATCATCAGCACTATTGCCCAGAGCAACGAGATCAGCTTGTAGCCATAACGCATCGCTCCCCACATCATCAGCGGCAGCAATAACGACAAGGTATAGTTGGTGCTGAAAATTGTGCTTTTTTCATTTAAAGGCATACATAGCAGAAATAACAATGCGCCCAGAGCAAGCAACCACAGCGCGAACTCTTTTTTTGTAACTTTACTGTCAATCTGTTGTTTTAATTGAGAATAATAACTTCGTAAATAAAATGGATTTCGTACAGAACGAATGATGAAGTAGCAAAGCGGGACGCCTATCAGATTACCCACCAGCAAGGCCTGGTAATTGATTAAGGTTCCCAGATTTAAGGGCATGACGCCAACCAGATTTGTTCTGCTCGCCAGTAAACCTACAAACGCAGCAAACTGGAAGAGCACCAGAAACAACGTTGCAGGGAAAACAATCTGCCAAAAAATGCGCTGGGAAATTAAGCGGGTATCACCATGTGAAACGTTGTTACGCCGGGGCGTAAACACCTTATAGCCCCCCCAACAAAGAATAATAATGATAATGAAATTAACCGTTAACGAGAGCGTTTCATAAAAACCAAGTTCGGCATACTTACGAACAAAAATCCCTAAAGCAATACCTGGTAATGCTGCCCAGCTAAAAAACATCATCATGCTGATCATCAGCGCAAGCGGCAGATAAAAGAGAAAAACTTCACCAGAAGAAATATGTGCGAAAGTATTTATATGGGCGAAAACAGGCAAGATTATAGACGGCAGGATCAGCGGAAGCCCCCACCATTTATCACGTATATTTATATAAGTTGCATTCAATTTCATAGATGCTCAGCAGAACCCCCTACATCCTGAAAGGGTGTATTCAGACAGGCATCCCACCTGACTTCGATGGATGATTATTCATCGCTATTAAGGAGCATTGATTTTAAGTGTCATATGAAAGTTCCAATTGATATATATCAAACAAAATTACCCTAATTAATGAATTATTACGTTTATAATGTTAGCTCGTCATTATTACATCATTGTTGTAAATAATTAAATTAACTTCCATAACATTAAAACATGTATCAGCTAACGCTTTTTTACATAATGAACAATTGACCATTGCGTCTGGGTATGCCTTAATGTAAGTACCGTCCATGATATGGACATACCTTGAGGAACCCTTTGTGAGTCAGCCAACCAGTATGCGAAAACGACACCGATTTAACAGTCGCATGACTCGTATCGTATTGCTTATCAGCTTTCTCTTCTTCTTTGGCCGCTTTATCTACTCGTCCGTTGGCGCCTGGCAGCATCATCAGAGCAAAAAAGAAGCTCAGCAATCCACACTCTCTATCGAATCCCCGGTACAACGTTAGCGATTACCTTCGTCACCTTTACTGAACAAGACAGCTCAATACTGTCAGACACGGTTGCTCTTTGTTGTTATCAAAGCGGCAGGCATTTATTTATCTAAATTTTACCTCTTTGTCCTGATTTCGAATCATTCTGCAATAAGATGCAATGTATATTAGACATAATATATATGTTTTTATTATGCGTTAACGCGTATTTATTTACTCAATGAATTCAAATAAATTTAATCTATTCCTCCATAGTCTATACATTTACTTTCCTCTTTCGATGATCTTAAATGTCTTGTTTTTCGTAAAGTCTATAACAAGGAATAGTGATGAAATTTAAAAAATGTCTTCTGCCTGTGGCAATTTTAGCGTCATCCATGTTGGCAGGATGCCAATCAAATGCTGACGATCATGCCGCCGATGTTTATCAAACTGATCAACTGAATACCAAACAAGAAACCAAAACCGTTAATATCATTTCCATTCTACCTGCAAAAGTAGCGGTAGATAATTCGGAAAATAAAAGGGCAGCACAGACGTTTGGCGCACTGATTGGTGCTGTCGCTGGCGGTGTGATTGGACATAACGTAGGGTCTGGCAGCAATTCAGGTACTACTGCGGGTGCAGTTGGCGGCGGTGCCGTAGGTGCGGCTGCAGGTTCTATGGTGAATGATAAGACGTTAGTGGAAGGGGTTTCGTTAACCTATAAAGAAGGGACCAAGGTGTATACCTCTACTCAAGTGGGTAAAGAGTGCCAGTTCACAACGGGTTTAGCCGTTGTCATTACCACTACGTATAACGAAACACGCATTCAGCCAAACACAAAATGTCCTGAAAAAAGATAGCAATCAGGAGGACTCATGAAGAAAGTTTTTCTTTGCGCCATTTTAGCCGCTGTTAGTAGCTCGGCTTTCGCCTCTTCATTACAGGATCAACTTTCAGCTGTCGCTGAAGCTGAACAGCAAGGTAAAAATGAAGAGCAAAGACAGCATGACGAATGGGTAGCAGAGCGCAACAGGGAAATTCAGCAAGAGAAACAACGGCGCGCAAACGCTCAGGCCGCCGCCAATAAAAGAGCGGCGGCAGCAGCAGCGGATAAGAAAGCTCGCCAGGATAAACTCGACGCCGAAGTCACTGCGGATAAAAAACGCGATCAAAGTTATGAAGATGAGCTGCGCAGTTTAGAGATTCAGAAACAAAAACTGGCGCTGGCGAAAGAAGAAGCCCGCGTTAAGCGCGAGAACGAATTTATCGATCAGGAGCTGAAGCACAAAGCCGCGCAAACTGATGTCGTGCAATCTGAAGCTGACGCTAACAGGAATGTGACAGAAGGTGGTCGCGATTTGATGAAAAGCGTGGGTAAAGCAGAAGAGAATAAATCGGACAGTTGGTTTAATTAATCGATGTCAGTCACTTCAAGCCTATGATTCGTGAGGATTATAGGCTTTTTTATATTGCTGACTTTAGTCATCAATATAAAAAACCCTCTGTAGCAACAGAGGGTTTTGTTCATTCATAGTGCAGGAATTAAATCATTCCCACTCAATAGTCGCTGGCGGCTTGCCGCTGATGTCATACACCACGCGGGAAATACCGTTCACTTCATTGATAATGCGGTTGGAAACACGCCCCAGGAAGTCGTACGGCAGGTGCGCCCAGTGTGCTGTCATAAAGTCGATGGTTTCGACAGCACGCAGAGAGACAACCCAGTCATACTTACGACCATCGCCCATTACGCCAACGGAACGTACTGGCAGGAAGACGGTGAACGCCTGGCTGACTTTGTCGTACAGGTCCGCTTTACGCAGTTCTTCAATGAAAATGGCATCAGCACGGCGCAGCAGGTCACAATACTCTTTCTTCACTTCGCCCAGCACACGAACGCCGAGGCCCGGTCCCGGGAACGGGTGACGGTACAGCATGTCGTATGGCAGGCCCAGCTCCAGACCAATCTTACGCACCTCGTCTTTGAACAGCTCTTTCAGCGGTTCAACCAAGCCCATCTTCATCTCTTTCGGCAGGCCGCCCACGTTGTGGTGAGATTTGATGACGTGTGCTTTACCGGTTGCAGACGCCGCAGATTCGATAACGTCAGGGTAGATGGTGCCCTGCGCCAGCCACTTCACGTCTTCCAGTTTTAGCGCTTCTTCATCGAATACTTCAACGAAAACGCGACCGATGATTTTACGTTTTGCTTCTGGATCGTTTTCGCCAGCCAGCGCTGCCAGGAAACGCTCTTCTGCCGGAACGTGAATGATGTTCAGACCGAAACGATCGCCGAACATATCCATTACCTGTTCAGCTTCATTCAGACGCAGCAGACCGTTGTCGACAAATACACAAGTCAGGTTTTTACCGATTGCACGATGCAGAAGCATCGCGGTAACGGAAGAATCCACGCCACCAGAGAGGCCGAGGATCACTTTATCGTCGCCCACCTGCTCGCGAATGCGGGCTACAGCGTCGTCGATAATTTTAGCTGGCGTCCACAGCGCTTCACACTGGCAGATATCGCGCACAAAACGCTCCAGCATACGCATACCCTGACGAGTATGAGTCACTTCCGGGTGGAACTGAACACCATAGAAACGTTTTTCTTCGTTAGCCATGATGGCAAATGGGCAGCTTTCGGTGCTGGCGACGGTAACAAAGCCTTCAGGAATTGCTGTTACCTTATCGCCGTGGCTCATCCACACATCAAGCAGCGGCTTGCCATCTGCGCTTAACGCATCTTCGATACCACGAATCAGCGCACTATCAGTTTGAACTTCAACCTGCGCATAACCAAATTCACGTTCGTTGGAGGCTTCAACATGACCGCCCAGCTGCATTGCCATGGTCTGCATGCCATAGCAAACGCCGAATACCGGTACGCCTGCTTCAAAGACATACTGCGGCGCACGCGGGCTGTTTTCTTCGGTGGTGCTTTCCGGGCCGCCGGAAAGAATAATGCCGCTTGGATTGAAGTCACGAATTTGTGCTTCTGTCACATCCCACGCCCACAGTTCGCAGTAAACGCCCAGCTCACGCACGCGGCGCGCAACCAGTTGAGTATACTGGGAACCGAAGTCCAGAATGAGGATGCGATGCTTATGAATGTTTTCCGTCATTGACGCTTATTCCGAGGCAAGTGAAACAGATAATATAAATCGCCCGACATGAAGTCGGGCGAAGAGAATCAGGAGCCCAGACGGTAGTTCGGGGACTCTTTGGTGATGGTCACGTCGTGAACGTGGCTTTCCTGAATACCCGCACCGCTGATACGTACAAACTCCGCTTTAGTACGCAGTTCGTCGATAGTACCACAGCCGGTCAGGCCCATACAGGAGCGCAGGCCGCCCATCTGCTGGTGAATGATCTCTTTCAGGCGACCTTTATAGGCTACGCGACCTTCGATACCTTCCGGAACCAGTTTGTCGGCAGCGTTGTCGCTCTGGAAGTAACGGTCAGAGGAACCTTTGGACATCGCGCCCAGAGAGCCCATCCCACGGTAAGATTTGTAAGAGCGGCCCTGGTAGAGTTCGATTTCACCCGGGGATTCTTCAGTACCTGCCAGCATGGAGCCGACCATCACCGCGCTTGCGCCAGCGGCGATAGCTTTGGCGATATCGCCGGAGAAGCGAATACCACCGTCAGCAATAACCGGAATACCGGTGCCTTCCAGCGCTTCAACTGCGTCAGCAACAGCAGTGATCTGCGGAACACCGACGCCAGTAACAATACGGGTAGTACAAATTGAACCTGGGCCGATACCGACTTTAACCGCGCTGCAACCGGCTTCTGCCAGAGCGCGAGCGCCCGCAGCTGTTGCCACGTTGCCGCCAATGATTTGCAGATCCGGATATTTAGCACGAGTTTCACGGATACGCTGCAGAACGCCTTCAGAGTGACCGTGAGAGGAGTCGATCAGCAGAACGTCAACGCCTGCGGCAACCAGCGCATCAACACGCTCTTCGTTACCCGCACCTGCGCCAACCGCAGCACCAACACGCAGACGACCTTGTTCGTCTTTACAGGCGTTCGGTTTACGTTCTGCTTTCTGGAAATCTTTCACGGTGATCATGCCGATCAGGTGGAATTCATCATCAACCACCAGCGCCTTTTCAACGCGTTTTTCGTGCATTTTTGCCAGCACAACTTCACGGGCTTCGCCTTCACGCACAGTTACCAGACGCTCTTTCGGCGTCATGTAAACGCTAACCGGCTGGCTCAGGTCGGTCACAAAACGCACGTCACGACCAGTGATGATACCGACCAGTTCGTTTTCTTCGGTAACAACCGGGTAGCCCGCAAAACCGTTACGTTCAGTCAGTTCTTTCACTTCGCGCAGCGTCGTGGTTGGCAGAACAGTCTGCGGGTCAGTCACCACACCAGATTCGTGTTTTTTCACACGGCGAACTTCTTCAGCCTGGCGTTCAATGGACATGTTTTTGTGGATAAAGCCGATACCGCCTTCCTGAGCCAGAGCAATAGCCAGGCGCGCTTCCGTTACGGTATCCATTGCTGCGGAAAGCATAGGGATATTCAGACGAATGGTTTTCGTCAGCTGGGTGCTGAGGTCAGCAGTATTCGGCAGAACGGTAGAATGAGCAGGAACGAGGAGAACGTCGTCAAACGTCAGAGCTTCTTTAGCGATACGTAGCATGGGCAATATCTCGACCAGAGTGGTTAATAAATATTGCCGCGGCATTATACAGAGCGTAACCGTTTGCATCTACCCCTTTTTGCAAATAATGCTTGCGCTCCCCGGTCAGCACGTTACTATCGATTGAATAACCTGCTGATTTAGAATTTGATCTCGCTCACATGTTACCATCTCAATCCCCCGCAATTTTTACGGTTAGTCGCCTGAATCAGACCGTCCGTTTGCTGCTTGAGCAGGAGATGGGGCAAGTGTGGATCAGCGGCGAAATTTCTAATTTCACGCAACCGGCTTCCGGTCATTGGTACTTTACGCTTAAAGACGATACCGCCCAGGTACGCTGTGCGATGTTCCGCAACAGCAACCGCCGGGTGACCTTCCGCCCACAGCATGGGCAACAAGTTTTAGTTCGCGCAAATATTACGCTCTACGAGCCGCGCGGCGACTACCAGATAATCGTCGAGAGTATGCAGCCTGCCGGTGAAGGGTTGCTGCAACAGAAGTATGAACAGCTCAAAGCGAAATTGCAGGCTGAAGGTTTGTTCGATCTGCAATACAAAAAATCACTCCCCTCCCCTGCGCATTGCGTTGGTGTGATCACCTCAAAAACCGGTGCTGCGCTACATGATATTTTGCATGTGTTAAAACGTCGCGATCCGTCTCTGCCGGTGATCATCTACCCCACTGCCGTTCAGGGCGATGATGCACCGGGGCAAATTGTTCGCGCCATTGAACTGGCGAATAAGCGCAACGAGTGTGACGTATTGATCGTCGGGCGCGGTGGCGGTTCGCTGGAAGATTTATGGAGCTTTAACGACGAACGCGTTGCGCGGGCGATTTTTGCCAGCCGCATTCCGGTAGTCAGCGCCGTCGGGCATGAAACCGATGTGACGATTGCCGACTTTGTTGCTGATCTGCGTGCGCCAACGCCGTCAGCCGCCGCTGAAGTGGTGAGCCGCAATCAACAAGAGTTACTGCGCCAGGTGCAATCGGCCCGTCAACGGCTGGAGATGGCGATGGATTATTATCTCGCCAACCGCACGCGTCGCTTTACGCAGATTCATCACCGATTACAGCAACAGCATCCGCAGCTCCGGCTGGCACGCCAGCAAACCATGCTTGAGCGCCTGCAAAAACGGATGAGCTTTGCGCTGGAAAATCAGCTTAAACGTGCCGGACAGCAACAGGTGCGATTAACACAGCGGCTGAATCAGCAAAATCCACAGACGAAGATTCATCGCTTGCAAACGCGCATTCAACAACTGGAATACCGTTTAGCAGAAACCCTGCGCGCACAGCTTAGCGCCACGCGTGAACGTTTCGGTAATGCGGTGACGCATCTGGAAGCGGTTAGCCCACTGTCAACGCTGGCGCGCGGCTATAGCGTCACCAGCGCCGCAGATGGCGCGGTGTTAAAGCAGGTGAAACAGGTAAAAGCGGGCGATACGATGACCACGCGTTTAAATGATGGCATTGTGGTAAGCGTAGTGAGCAACGTGACGAAAACCCGCAAACCACGCAAAAAAACGGCTAATCCGTAAGACCTCGTAGGCCGGATAAGATGCGTAAGCATCGCATCCGGCGCTGGCTCCCGGCACATACCTGATGCGGCGTAAACACCTTATCCGGCCGACTCACTAACGCCATACCCGCATGATCGTCACTGGAAACAGGTAGCAAACCCCGGTGTTTTACTCGCCTCAATACCGCAATCCTGGGTACCATTTTGTTCAAACATACCACAATACAACACCCCGGCTCGATCGGTTGAAAAATATGGGAAGTCTTTAGGAGACGAGGGCCACCCTAACGAATTAAAACTGTCAGATAACGCGCCTAGCTCGTTATATGTCGGCGCACTGTTCATACTACCGCACTGTTTCTGAATATCCCATTTTACTGAATCCACAACATGAGCCAGCCCCCACGTTTCGTTATTGATATTAGGTGTTCCAGCGGCCTGTGCACCTGTAGGTAACTCAGTCAACAGCAATGGTCGATGTAATGTTTTACCTTTCACCACTACCGTGTCTGCCATGTGTCCCCAGAAGTGCGCAGAAGAAACATTGGGACTGGTTAATACGGTGAAAATAGTGTCCATCGTTGCTGTCAATGTTGGGTACTCATCCAGTGTTACCGTTAGTGGTGTTTTATAACCTGGCGTATTATCCTGGCGAACCGTAAAGCTTGCCGTGCCGTCTGCCCCCGTCACGCCACTGATCTTGTCCCCACTGGCAGCTAACAGGGTAGCCGCTCCTGATGATGACTGAATGGTAATATCATCCATTGCTGCCACATTACCATACAACGTCGCCCCCGTATTACGCGGCGAAGCATCGCCGCGTTTCAGGGTAAAGGCCACGTTCGGCACCGGTTTCCCGGCGCCGTCTTTGACCGCCACGGTCAACGGCATCGCCTCGCCTTTTTTCACGACCGCCGCCTGATAAGCGGCATCAAACGCCGTCGATGTGAGCGTCACGTTCGATACGGAAACGTGCGGATGCACCAGGCACGCCTGGAAGGCGCGAGATTTATTCGTAGGCAATTGCTCCGTATACAGATCAATTGACTCGCAAGCATTCGTACCTGGCTTCGGAGGACAGGTGGCGTTGGTCCACCACGCATAGCCACCCTGTTTCACCGGCCAGCCAATCGCGTCCACGATGCTGCCATTCGGATAGCGATCGTATAACGATTCAAGTTCATCCAGCGACGGATGGCGCGCATCTTCACACGGGTCAACATCGGGGTTACTTCTTTGTCCTATCGAATAGAGCGCAGGCCAGTCTTCATTATTATATTTCACCGCACTGACATTCATACCTCCGCCAGTGGTTGCGCCTAATTCAGCCAACAGTTTTGGCCGCTCAAACTCTGTACCGTCTGCGCCGCTCACCGTTTCCGGCATATGGCCCCACATGTTTGCCTTCGGAGTATCCGGGCTGGTGACGACGCTGAAAATCACGTCAACCGAGGCGGTTGGCCTCGCACTGCTACCCATTGCCGTGGCGCTTATCGGCGTTTTCAACCCGTTCGAGTTGTCCTGGTGGAGATTCAGCGTTGCCTGCCCCTGTGCATCAGTCTGAATAAACAAATAACTGTCATTGCTCTGCCCGTTCATGGTGGCATTCTGCATAGACTGCGCCGGGGCGAAGGTATCAAATACTAAATCATCGGTGTTAGCGCTACTGGTGGCATCCGCCCCCTGGCGGTTTTTACTGACGCCGCGCATAATGCCCACCGACTCATATGGCGCAGGCGATCCATCGGCGAGCGTAACCTTGATTGTCAGAGAAATCGGCATCCCCTTATGCGCCTTTCCGGCAGACTGCGCGCTGTCCCAATTTTCCGGGGCGACGGACAGGGTAATATTACCCACCGATTCAGCTTCGTTCAGACAGGTCTGAGAATACGTCTCAGAAGAGGTGTAACTTATCAGCCCAACGAGCCCTGCCCTGAGATCGATAAAGTTATAGGAAGGACTGGTCGAGCTTGCACTCGAAGAGACCGTACGCGACCAGAAAAACGGTTTCGAAGGCGCGGATTTATCCAGCGGCCAGCCCTGTTCTGACTCTATCGCTCCTGAGGGATATGCTTCATATAATGATTGCAAATCGTTGATAGTAGGAAGCTTATCTTTACATCCGCCCTGTGCGCCACTCAGCGCATTGTTAATAGTGAGCCGCTGCCAACTCTCGTTATTGATGAGTAAGGAAACCGAAGAACCGGCTTCAGCTCTTAACAACGGTCGATGAAAGACCTTCCCATTTTTCGCGGTTAAGGTTTCCGGCATATGTCCCCAGAAGTTCGCGTCTGGCGTATCCGGGCTGGTCACGGTAGTGAAAATAGCACTCAGGGTGTTTGATGTGATTCCCCGACCGTCATCGATTTCTGCTGTTAGTGGGATACGCGTCCCCTGGCCTTGATACTGCTGCCAGAAAGTCAGAGTGAGCGTACCCTCGCCGTCGGTCATGCTGTAGTACTTCTCACCGTTGTCGAGATAGATACTGGGATTATTGTAGCTATCGTGTATATAAATCAGTGATCCCTGATTGGTGATTTTGCTTTTATTAGTCGAATTAGAAATACGAGGCTCCGTGATAGCATGATTCAGGGTAATCGGCACATCACCTTTAGGATTCCCCTGGGCATCGCGCGTTGTCACCGTCATGGTGATCAGATCGCCAGTCTTTGTGTAGTTGGTTCTGACTTTTACTGCTTCAAAACCATCATATTTCGCCGTCTGGGCTGAACTCAATTCGATGGCGCTCGCCACTGAATTGGCCGTCGTCTGACAGGTCAGATACCCCATATCGGCTGACGCCAGGCTACTACTGGTGCCGTCATTCAGTTTCACGCTTTTATATTTACGATCGCTGTTGCTCTTCTCATCCGGTGTGCTGGAATCATAATTTTTCAGCACTGGCCAGCCATCAACTTCATGTCCATGCCAACTGCCGGAGAGCGCAACCAGTGCGGAATGAGAAGGAATATAGTCAACGCCGCAGCCATTATTTTTGGTATTTCCTGCCTGAGCTTCGGTAAACATGGCCCAGAATTCATTATCTTCTTCAGGCGATTTGCGTTTTGCCGCAGGGCTACCAGTTAACTCAGCGAACAACAGTGGGCGTTTAAAGGTTAACCCTCCAGCCTCCAGCGTTTCTGGCATATGCCCCCACATTTTGGCTTTTGCGCTATCCGGGCTGGTGACCACGGTGAAGATGGTATCTAGCGTCGCTTTTTTGGTCGGTTCGGAGTAGAGCGCGGCGGTGAGCGTCGTTTTGGTACCGTGAGTATCCGGGCGAGTAATATTGAGAATTTTGCTGCCGTCGCTGCCAGTCATACCGGTATAAACGGTAGTGGTATCGTTTAGCGTCACTTCATCAGGCTGACCGCCATCGACAACCACGGAAGAAACGATGCCATCGCCACTGCCTGCCGTATGGCGCTCGCCGGAACGGGTATAGCCATCGCCGCGCCCGAGGGTAAACGGCATATCCGGCATCGGGTTGCCTGCCGAATCTTTTATCGTCACCCTCACCTGTAGCGTTTCGCCTTTTTTCAGTTTCGCGGCACTCAGAGCGCTGGTCCATTGCGCCTGATCTACTGCCTCCAGAGTAATACTGCTGGCTGAAGGGTTCGCCGTGGTCAGGCAGCTCAGATAAATGGGCAACTCGTTGTTATTCACCACCCTGCCGTCATTCAACCAGTTGGCGTAGAGATGCGGCACTTTATCAGCGGGCGTGCTGCTCCAGTACTCTTCGTCCTGAGTTGGCCATCCGTGAACGGTCTGAATCGCGTTGTTGCTGTTGGCTGCATACAGCGCAGCCAGTTGCGTCCTACGCGGAACTTTATTTATTTCACAACCTCCGGCAGCGGAGTTTTCGATATCCGTCTGCGCCACGCGCACCCACTCTTCGTTATTTTCAGCCTGCGATCTCTGCCCGCCGCTCACTTCCGAGATTAATTTCGGGCGAGTAAAAGTCATAGAGTCAACTTTTATCGTGTCATCCATATGTCCCCACATTTTCGCCCCTGTTACATCGGGGCTGGTAGGTACAGTAAAAATCACATAGTAGTTTACCGTGTTTGGCAGTGCGGAATTGGTGGGGGTAACGATGAGTTTGGTTTTTAAGCCTACTCCCTGTGGCTGCTCAATAATGACCGTCGCCACGCCCCGTGCGTCTGTAATACCGGAGTAAACCATTGAAGACTGCGCAGTGCCATATTGCATACCGTTCAGCGTAATTGCCCCAGAGGTAGGATCGGTATAGCCGGTTGATAGCTCTTCACGGTTCAGACTAATATCTTTGGTAATCGTAAAAGCGGCATAAGGAACAGGGGCATTATTATTAACCCCATTGACGGTATGTACCGTCATGGTGATTTTCTCCCCCACTTTCGCTTTAGCAAGCTGCGAATCCGGCGAAATATCTCTGTCAGTATTCACTACCACGTGTGCCACCAGTTCGTTCGCCGAACAGGTAAGATAATTTGGTTTAAAACCCGAATAGGTGTCGACGTTCCCCGTCGCCAGATCAACAGATGTGTGTGTATCGGGCAACTGTGCCGCAGAGAGATAATCGTAGTTTACCGTTGGCCATCCGAACTCCGTGCCGATAGTGTTACCCTGGTGGCCTGCATATAAACTCTCCAGCGAGATTTGCGACGGAATATGTCCCACGCCACATTCCGCTTGCATGCTGGTTTTCTGGTCAAATAGCGCCCAGTCTTCGTTATTTTCACGCACCGAACCGATTTCATGGGTCGTTTCATCCGCTAACCGCGGACGTTTGTAGAGATTACCAGCTTCGATAATACCTTTACTCATATGTCCCCACATGCGGGCATACTCACTGTCCGGGCTGGTGACAACAGTGAAGATGACATCTTTGGCATCCGTTGCGCTGTAATTACTGCGCATAGCCGCCGTAAGATGCGTTTTTACGCCAACACCATCGGGCTGGCTTAGCGTCAGTGTGGCCTGGCCATTGGCATCTGTAATGCCTTCATAATTATGCGCATCGACCTGTCGCAAATTTGCACCACCAGCTATTTGTACCGGATGCGCTTCCCAGGCAGGATCAGATTGATTCTTACGGTTAATACCATCATCCAGATGCAGGGAAAAATAGTAATAGGCTAACGGCTGATCGTTATTTTTACTGTCAGTGATGGTCAGACGCATGACTGCGTTCTCGCCAACATGTGCTTTCATCGCCTGCGCCGTATCGTCAAAATTTGCAGGCGTCAGGACAATTTTCGGCTCCACATCAGGCGCTTCTTTATCGACACAACTGACCAGAAACCGGGCACTGTCTGACATTTGCGACTCGCTGCGATTAGAGACATCTGCCGCATGGTGCTGCCCGGTTATCCCCGCCAGCGACGACCAGTAATAATCCCCCTGCATTGGCCAGCCGGCAACCTCCTGGATTGAAGTCGGAACCACCGTTGCCATCGCGCCAAACTGGCGCATTCCCGGCAGAATCTCGCAATGGTTATCGGCCCCACTCCAGCTGAAGGTTGACCAGGTTTCGTTATGGTCACCAACTGTGCCATCCTCATTACTCACTTCCGCTGCCAGTTTCGGGCGACTGAAGGTGTATTGCTGGGCTTTCAGCGTATCCGCCATATGCCCCCACATATTGGCCTGCGGTACGTCAGGGCTGGTGAATACGGTAAAAATAACTGCCGTTTCGCTGGTTTGAGTAATTCCCGGCAGGCTGACCACCAGCGGCGTTTTCACCCCCGGCCCCGCAGGCTGAGTTACGGTGATGGTCGCAGTACCGTTGAAATCCGTCGTACCGCGATACTCCGTCGACGTAGTGGTAAGTTCCGTGCTGTCCAGGATGACCGGATCGTTATTATTTGTCGCCCCCTGTCGGTTTAAGGCGTCTTTCCGTTTAATAACAAAGGGAATCTTTCCTGCCAGGTTACCCTCACAGTTTTTAGTGGTGACTGTTAAGGTTATTGAACTGCCGACGGTGGTTTTTGCTGCCTTTAGCGAATCATCAAAATCGCTGGCGTTCACCGTCACTAAATCACCCTGGGCTGGGGCAATATTGAGCGTAACCTGCTTTTCATTGAGCAATACCGCGCCCTGATTCGGCACGCCGGTAAAGGTAAAGAGATTCAGCGTCGGGAGCGTTTCTTTAGGGTCAAACTGCGGGATCGCCACCAGCTTATGTCCCGCAAGGTTTTGTGCGCAGAAGGAGCGATCGGGGCGAGGTTGTGGATTAAGTGGCACATCAGGTGTGGCAGCCTCTGCCCAGACCAGCGAGACGGCAGGCAACGTCTGGTTTTGCCAGCGCAGCAATGGCGGGTTATTGAACATGTCGCCTTCGGTGTCGCTCGGGTTAATTAACATCATACTGGTCGCGCTGGCGTCAACGCTGAAGCTACTCGGGGTCGCAGCACTGGCGACATCATGCTCTTTGGCGGGATCAAGCTGGACGCTGCCCTGATAAACGGGCACGCTGGCGCTGTCTGCTATGGGAGGAGTACCGTTAATAGCATCGGTTGAAGCATCTGATTGTTGCCACTGCCCGCCTTTTAAGGCCGCCACTGCAGGCGCAATCAGAGATAGCATTAAAACCGCCGTTATCGCTTTTATCAGTTTCAAAGTCCCACCCATGATTGAAACCTGCCCGTTTAAAGTTTCGTTTTCACCTCAACCCACTTTGCTTAACGCTGGCTAAGCAAAGTGCGCGGAAAAACACCATTCCCTTACGGGAATGGTGCTGGAAACGATTATTTTCTCTGGTAGTCGATAGATAAGCCGTAGCCCTGGACACCATCGTTGCCGAGGACAACGCCACTTCCGGCAAAATCGAACGCGGTTTTCGCTTCCGCATTGGTAACAGGGATAACCAGGTCGCTGTTGTTATAAGTCGGATTAACAAGACCACCGGCTGTGCCCAACTGGAGGCTGGTTCCGGTAAAGCGCCAGCGATAGTTGTACTGGCTGGTAACCTCTTCGCCTGCATCATAAGTACTGTTGTTGTTTTTATCTTTCCACAACATGACTTGATAGGTGGTATTCGTTTTGAGTTTCGTCGCTTTACCCAATAGATTCGTATTGATGTCTTTTTCGTGAATTACGACATGAACTGCATCATCGAACACCGGACCTTCAGGAATATCATCGCTGTCAGAACCACCGCCTGCATTGGTGGAGAGGTCAAGCATCACAACCTGGTCCGCAACGTTCGGATCACCGGTTGTCGTGGTTGGCGTGATCTTCAAGCCTATGTATCGATCAGCATCCGCAGCCGCGATGGTATATGTATCGCTCCCTACGGTACCAATCTCTTTAGGATCCGCTCCTGACTGGTCGCTATAACTCATCCACTGGAGGGTTGCTTTAGTCGCTGTGTTATTGTCATCAAGGTCCCCCTGGGTATCACCAATCGCCCAGCTGGCTGTCAGTGTGTCACCCACATGAAACTGCTTATCACCGTCCGTTGTGACCGTGCGGCTGCCACGATCAATAGCAATAACGACATGTGATTTATCAGCGTCGCTCGTTTCTGATGCGCTACGAGTGATCCACGGCACGGTCCCCTGAATGGTGCCGGTACTTTGTGATTCTGATTGCCACTGACCCGCCCTGAGATTACCCTGCCCTTCAGCCATCGCGGCAGGGACTGCACAGTATCCCGCTAAAGCCAGCACCAGCGCGACTTTCGTCATCGGCCGCGTTAAATGATTGTTCATTCAATTCTCTCCTTGATTAATATCCAGCACGCCGATCTAATGCTTGCTGTAAACCACACGTAATCCATACCCCTGCACGCCATCTTCTTTTTGGGCGCCAAATTTCTGTACGGCCTCTTCGTTAGTGGCAGGGATGACAATATCTTCATTACTGGTATTCGATTGCGCTCCGGTGTAGCCATTGACGCTGTGCCCGGTAAACTCCCACTGGTAGTCGTATTGCGCCATTTCCTCTTCCGTCAGTTTTTCCGACTGCTGGAAAACGCCATCGTTGTTGGCATCGCGCCACAAGACAAAGCGATAGGCATTATCAACAGGCAAATGCTCTTTCTCATTGCCGACAAGATTGACAGGGTTAGTTGCAGATACACGGTAGATAAAGGCATTTACATCATTGCCCCCCGCGCCGAGGAAAGTCACATCTACATAGTTACTGTCGTCATACGGCGCGGCTCTCGCTTTCCAGCGGAAAGTACCGGGTAACGTACTGGAGAGCGTAACGGTGCCTTTTTCTTTATCCTGCTTAGCGATAAAGACGCAGGGATTCTCGGTTGAACAGGGTTTATTGGTGAGCGTAACTTTTTTATCCTGCGCATCGTAAAGCTGCGGCGAAAGGTTATCTTCTGGCAGTGCATTGCCGTTACGGTCAGTGTCATCACCAAAGCTGTCAGTGACGTCGAGATCCATCACCACACCATCGACGCCGTCTGCCTGGGCGCTGGCTTCGTGGCTGTGATTGTTCTCATCCGGCACATCTGCGATGTTGTTGACGATCAGCTCAATTTTACGATCCTGCTGCACGGTGATTTCCACCACACCGGAGTTTTGCCGGTTGCCCTTTTCATCTTCCAGCGCCAGACGCACGCGCCAGGTATTGAGTTTTTCCTGTTCGGCGGGATCGGAGCTGTACTGCCAGGCGGGCAGCACCATATTCCAGTGGTTGTTGTTACCTTCAGTGATGGTATTCGCTTTAACAACAGGCATCACCAGCGTGCGCGCAGCGTTGTTTTTCGCCTGCCACGAGGCGGCGACAATTTTGTAATGGTGGTTGATCAGCGCGTTGATGGTCCATTTACATTTTTCCAGGCCAACCGCTTCCTCTGGCGTGTCTTTAATCACGCATTCCGGGTGCTCATTGGTGGCGTCTGCTTTAAGCCACAAGGTGACATCAAGTGGGTCTTTTTCTTTGTATTCCAGCACGATAAAGTTATTACGTTCGACGAAGTCATGGCGGCTGCCCATCAGCGAATGAGCGACTTTGACGTTATCGCTATTCAGTTGATCTTTTAGCGGAACACCGAACTGATAGTTAATCGTGGCGTTAACACTAAGATCACTGTTATCTCCGGTACCTGCTTTATAGTCCGTCCCGACCGTCAGTAACGGAACGGGTTGATAGTTCACGCCGAGCGTCACTGCATAGGGATCTTTTTCTAAATTATCGGTGCCGAAGAGCGCCACTTCATCACCATAATATTGCTCGAAAACAATTTTGCCCCCCAGCTGCGGATAAGAAGGTAACCAGGCTTCCGCCCGGATATCCCAGCCACGTGCGGGTCGTTCTAAATAGAAATCAAAATCTTTTGAATCTTTCCAGTCTGAAAGCGGATGATAATAGTTACCAGAAAATTTTAAATAATCCGTCCAGGCTTCTGTTCCTAAGCCTAAACGGCGATGTCCGCGGGTGAAATCATAATCATAAAATATATTCCCCCCCAGAAGCCATTTATCAAAATTATGTCTTACGCCTAAACCTATATTACCTATCGTGCGCTCTTCTTTTCGTTGCGCAGAAAACTGACTGAAATAGACCGTGCTCTGATTATCATACCAGGGGACAAAATAGTCGATTGAACTGCCGTCCAGATCGCCATCCTGACCGATGGAAAGGTTAGAACGAACTTTACCATAAGGAGAAAGCGCACCTTCGATATAAGACTGTGCGGATGATGTGATTTGCCCTTGCAGATAGCTTCTCGCCAGGGATTCAAGCGCTTCTGGAGTCAGGTTCTCGAAGCCCTGCTGGGCGGACTCGGTAACGTAATTGGCACCACGTTCCTTGACGGATTTGCCTTTGTTACTTTGTTCTTCTTGTTGAGCAGCTTCGCTTGCCAGATCAGGTAATGAAGATTCGCTTTGCTTAATATTTATCTCCGGTGCTG